>JAFZAK010000142.1 GCA_017557285.1 Muribaculaceae bacterium | reverse complement strand
GAATTAAGAATTAAGAATTGTTTTCTAGATAAGATTGCGTTTTAAGTTTCGTTAACATCATCTGTGGAGAGGCAGTCTAAAACCTCAACTCTTAATTCATAATTCTAAATTCTTAATTATCACATCATCTGCTTACTGAAAGTAATCTTCACCTTGGCCTTGTCCAAGCGAAGGCGAGTGATGGCGGGTACCGAAACCATAGGAGCTATCTTGGTCACAACGGTCTGTGCTGCGCTGTAGTAGGAGGCCTGAGTCGTATAGGTTGTCACGTCAACAGGCGTGATGGTCAGGTTGATGTCATCTTCAGTGGCGATACCGTTCTGATTGGTCAAGATGTTCAAGATATAGGCGCGCAGGCCACTGAACACATAGGCGCGTTTGGTGCTGCTATAGGTCGCATAAAACGAGTCCTTGTTGTTGGTCAGACTGTCGCCAGCGATGAATTCTTCTTTCTTTGATGTCTTCACCATCAATAAATTGGTTGGCGGGGCAATGTCATACGCCGTACCTGTGTCCTCGACCGGGATGGTCAACTCCAATTTGTTAATCACACCCAGGTCGTCGCCTACGTCGCTGCGGAAACTGTTGATGATTTCCTGGATGGGGAAACGGACCTGAACCTCATAGCCCGCAGGAGCCATCACAATCGCTTCGCCACTGGCGACGCGCTCCTTGACACTGGCATCAACATCCAGCGTGATGATGTTGTCCTGAAGTGTCTCGGGTGTGGCGGCCATGTAGGTGGCCATATTATTGGTGGTTGTGTCGGTTTCTGTTCCTTCGACTGTAGTATTCTTGCGGTAAAACACCTGCAATTCGGTGCGGTTGAAGTTCATCACGCGACCGCTGCCATAGCTGTTCTTAAAATACATGCCTGGGAAGAACTTGGCGAACGTTGAAGGCGAATTGAAAGTCTCAGGGTGCTGACGGAACTCGGTCTGAATCTCGCGAGCTAGACTCACGGGCATCGGCACATAAATCGCTTCGTACTGAATCGAGCCAGAAGAGGTCTCGTAGTAGACCGTTGTAGTCGATTTGGGCGAGTAGGCGTTTGAACCTAGCAGGTCGCTCTCATCGTAGTAGCCAGTAGGATCAAAGTCGCTGTATAGCGGCGTGGGCAATTGTTTGTTCAGGCGATAGACGCTCAGGCGCATCGGTGGCTGCTCGTCACCGGTAAAACCATTGGGAGAGATGGTCAACATCAGGCGACAGGAGTCAATCATGTCTACACTCACACCCGTTGTGTCGATAATCGTCGATGGGATGAATTGTGTTACAACCTCACTGCTTAGAGTACCGTAGCCGTCGGCCTTGAGCAGACCCACCAACTGTGTGCTGGTGCGCGCCAGTAGGCGCTGGTTGGCCACGCTATGCCCAGTGATGACAAATGACGAGTCCTCAATGATGGCCGCACGCGTATCGGTCAGCGAAGAGCCTATGGTCTCGTCGGTGCACGACTGAAATCCTAGCAAAGCAGCCAGGACAAGCAGACTATAGAAAAAATGTTTCATGATGCCAATAACAAGGTATTAAAGCGATTCGTAGAACTGCGCTACGGCCTCGACACGGCCCTCGGCGTCAGTATAGGGCAGGAACGGCAGTCCAGAGGACTGGGCTAGTTCAATCAGCTCGGGGTTGACGTCAGGGCTGCACTGGATAATTGCGTCGCTGTGTTCTAGCGCAAGACGAGTCAATGCCGCATGGGTGACAGGCTTGTCGAAGATGTCCTGCACCGTGCTCTCACTGATGCCATCCTGGCACAACAGGCGAGCCATACGGTTACTCATGGGAGACTCAAAGGCATCGTCCCATAGTTCGTAAATAATCTTTGCATCGCGGAACGACGGGTCATCGGGATAAAGCTCGCGCATATACACGGGGGCAAGTGCTGTAATCCATCCGCTGCAATGGATGACGTTGGGCGACCACCGTTGCTTACGCAGGGCCTCAATGACGGCGCGGATGTAGAAGATGCTGCGCTCGTCGTTGGTTTCGCTGTAAAGCGAGGTCTCAAGCTCCTTGGTCATCGCCTGCGTGAAGTAGTCGTCGTTGTAAATGAAGAACACAGAGATGCGCGAGGGAAGCATCGTCGCTGTCTTGATAATCAACGGGTGGTCGGTGTCATCGATGATGATGTTCATGCCCGACAGGCGGAACACCTCGTGCAGCTGGTTGCGGCGCTCGTTGATGAAGCCATACTTGGGCATGAATGCGCGCACTTCGACACCGTGATCCTTGATGCCTTGAGGCAGGTCGCGGCCCCAAGTGGCCATCGGACTCTCGTCAAGATAGGGCGCTATCTCCTGAGAGATGTATAATGCTTTCTTTACCTCCATGATGTTTCGAGTTTAATGTATGCAAAGTTACTGAATTTTTCGCACTTACGCCAAAATTTTCTTTCGTTTGCCGTATTTTTTTAGCAAATAACGCCCCATTTTAACATATTGTAATCATTTCCACCTGTTTTTTAGTGCAGTTGATTGGTCTATAATTATCACGCTTTGGTCAATGTTTTAGACCCATTGGACACAATCTGAAGAAAAACAATTTGGTCAGGTCATTTTTTTGTCCTATTTTTGCACCGTCAACCAGATGAACTGAGATGACATTACTAACACATTCATTTCTCAAAGACAAGAAACAATGAAGAAAACTATTTTTGTAATCATGATGGCGTTGCTGGCTGTTGCTGGCATGAGCGCTCAGCCCCAAGGCCGCGGACCCCGTCCAGGCGACATGAATCCTGAGAAGATGATTGAGCATCGCATTGCTATGCTCGACAAGCAATTGCAGCTTACTCCCGACCAAAAGAAGGCTATCGCTGCTATCTATACCGAGCAGGCCGAGCAGATGAAAGCTCAAATGCAGCAAAAGCGCGACTGCAAAGAGCAGCCCAAACCTGAGGAGATGAAAGCTCACCATGAGCAGATGAAGGCTGGCCAGGCCGAGGTAGATGCCAAGGTTGCTGCCGTGCTTACTGCAGAGCAGAAAGAGAAATATGAGCAACTCCAAGCCGAGCATGAGAAGCGTGGACCGAGAGGTCGCCATCATGAAGGAAAAGAGAAAGCCGAGTGCGGCCAAGGCCACGACTGTGGCAAGGAGAAAGCCGAGTGCGGCCAAGGCCACGACTGTGGCAAGGAGAAAGCCGAGTGCGGCCAGCCGAAACACGAATGCAAGGACAAGGCAGCTGGCCACAAGTGCGACAAGGAGAAAGCTGCCGGTCACGACTGTGGCAAGGAGAAGGCCGAGTGCGGCAAGCAAGGTCACGAGTGCAAGGACAAGGCAGCCGGCCACGACTGTGGCAAGGCTAAAGCCGAGTGCGGCCAGCCGAAACACGAATGCAAGGACAAGGAAGCCGGCCACAAGTGCGACAAGGAGAATGCAGCCGGTCATGAGTGTGGCAAGGCTAAAGCCGAGTGCGGCCAGCCGAAACACGAATGCAAGGACAAGGAAGCGGGCCACAAGTGCAACAAGGAGAAAGAGTAAATGCTGCATCGGTGCCGTTCAGTACTCTGAGGCTTGGCCTCAGAAACTGAGAACTTAAAAAATCGCTAGTCCCCACAGGGGTCTGGCGATTTTTTTCTACCTTTGCACGATTTTTGCAACGTCACCACTTCACATGGACGCTTTAGTGCAGTTTTTTATCGACTGGGGATACTGGGGGATGTTTCTCTCGGCATTCATCGCAGGTAGTATCGTCCCACTCAGCAGCGAGGCGGTGCTCATTGCCTGTGTCGGGCCGCTGCACCTCAATCCATGGCTGTGCCTACTGGCCGCAACCGCAGGCAACGTCTCAGGTGGAATGACCTGCTACTGGCTAGGAACGTTGGGCAACATGGAGTGGATTGAGAAGTACGCCCATGTCAACCATGATAAACTTGAGCGCGCAGAGCGTTTTATACACGGACGCGGGGCTTGGATGGCTTTCTTCGCTTTTGTCCCTGTGTTGGGCAGTGCCCTAACTGTCGTCTTGGGCATGATGCGTGCCAATATCCCTATCACCATCACCGCCATGACCATTGGCAAAATAATCCGCTACGGCCTCTTCATCGCTGGCACGCTAGGGGTCGCTGCACTGCTCTAGCATTCCCCAAAAAGGCACAAAAATAGACCGCGAATCACGCATAATTGCGACATTCGCGGTCAAATTTTTTCGCGTTATTTGCGGGTAATTAGAACTCAGCGTTGTTGGGTGTGCGCGGGAACGGGATCACGTCGCGGATATTGGCCATACCCGTGACAAACAAGATCAGGCGCTCGAAGCCCAGGCCGAAACCAGCATG
>JAFZAK010000141.1 GCA_017557285.1 Muribaculaceae bacterium | reverse complement strand
GTCTGCGCAGGGCGGTTGGGGGGTCTATGCAGACAGCTTCGGGGCATAGCCCCGAACCCCATAAAAGGCTGTTTAACAGCCTTTTGACTTTTTCAATCCTTAACAAATTGCCAGTTTTGGTAAATCTCTGATTACCAACAAGATAACGATTTTGTCGTTATCTGGCAAGTTTCGCATTAAATTGAAAAAGTCTCTTTGACGGCTCGATGTATTTTCTTGAAATCCACATCGAGCCGCCTGTGCCGTTCAATGTCTTTTAACGGCAATTCCCTGGCTCCTAACTTTGTTGAAAAATTCAACAAGATATGAGCAACCTAAACACCCAAGCAACCGTCAACCTGACCGTGAATGGTCAGCAACCTGCGCAAGTCCTGCAACAGCTCAAGCAGCGTGCAATGGAACTTGAGAACGCCATCGCCAAAGCAGCGGTGGCAGGAAACAAGGTGGAGCTTCGCAAACTCCGCAGGGAGTTGGGCGACACCAAGAGGCAGATGCGTGAGATTGAGACCGCCACCATGCAGGTCGAGCGGGTCATGCTCCGACTCGACCGAGCCACACCCAAAGAGTTGAACAAGACCTTGCAGACCTTGAACCGTCAACTCGAGTACATGGAACGTGGCTCGGCTGCATGGAACGCCCATGTCGCCAAAATCCAGCGTGTGAAAGCGGAACTCGCCAAAGTCAATGCCGAACTCCGCACGCAGGAGAGCTTCTGGACTCGCCTCAACAACAGGCTCAACCAGTGGCAGACATCGCTCATGGGCATAGCGGCCTTGCTCACCGGCCTGGTCTTGGCTGGTCGCAAGGCGGTGAACTCCTATGCCGAGATGGAAGAAGAAATCGCTAACACCATCAAGTACACCGGCATGGCCCGTGACGAGGTGGTGGCGATGAACGATGCCTTCCGCAACATGGACACACGAACCGGTCGTGACAAGCTCAACGAACTTGCACAAGAGGCAGGACGCTTGGGCAAGAACACACGCGAGAGCGTGCAAGGTTATGTCGAGGCAGCCGACATCATCAACGTGGCACTCGTGGACTTGGGCGAGGGAGCGACGCAGACCATCGCCAAACTCACCAACATCTTCGGTGTCGAGCAGATACTCGGCACCAAAGACGCGATGCTTGCTGTCGGTTCGACGGTGAATGTCCTCTCGCAGAACTGTACTGCGGCGAAACCCTACCTCGTGCAGTTCGCCCAGCGCATGGCAGGTGTGGGCGCACAGGCGAGAATGACAATCCCCGAAATACTCGCTTTCGCAGCCACCCTTGACGCAAACGGTCAAAAGGTGGAGATGTCGGCTTCGGCCATGTCACGCCTCATCATGATGCTGTTCCAAAAACCGCAGGAGATAGCAAAGACCGTCGGGCTTGACGTGGAGAAGTTCACCGAGACGCTGAACCGCAGCACCAATGAGGGCGTGCTGATGTTCCTCGGCAAGTTGCAGGAGATCGGCGAGGCTGACGCACTAGCCGCACTCTCGCCCTTGTTCAAGGACTTGGGCATGGACGGCATCCGCATGGCCCAGGTCCTCGCCACGCTCGCCACGCACCTCGACATGGTGAAGTGGGAGCAGGAAGAGGCGAACAAGGCTTTCACCGAGGCTACGTCAGCCACCCGAGAGTACAATATCTTCAACAACACTGCGCAGGCAGGTATCGACAAGGCTCGCAAGGCAATCCAAGAGCTCGCCATCCAACTCGGCGAGAAACTGCTGCCATTGTACAAACACATCATGACCAGCGGAAGCGCGATGCTGCGGTTTCTCAACATCATCGTCGATTTTGTCATCAAATACAAAAGCGCTCTCATCACGCTCACAGCCTCATGGGTGGCATACACCATTGCCGTGAATGCCAGCAATGTCGCCTTCAAGGCGCATTATTACTGGATTGTGCTCACCGAAGGAGCGCAGCGTATCTTGACCACGACAACGCTAGCGCTCAAGGTCGCCTTCTATGCTGTTACTGGCCAGATCAACAGGGCAAAGGCGGCTTACACAGCTTTCCACTTGCTCACCAAGTCTACGCCATGGGGCATCATCATAGCAGCGGTCACGGCTTTGGGAGTCGGCATCTACCAGCTCGCCAAGAAGACAGACGCGGCAACAAGAGCGCAGAAAGCCCTAATCGAGATTCAAACCGAAGCAAAGAAGAAAGCAGCCGAGCAGATGCAGCAGGTGAACCTGCTGATGGCGGCTGCGAACAACTTGAATCTGACCTTTGCAGAGCAGAAAACCGCCGTTGATAAACTGAATAAGATTATCCCCGGCTTCAATGGCAGGATCAATGCCCAGACAAGGGCGTTCACCTACAGCGAACAGGCCCTCAAGAACTACAATGACCAGCTCGTTAGGCTCTACGAACTGGAGGGAGCGAAAGAAAAGCTGAAGGAACTCGGCAAACAGAAAGCAGATTTGGTCATCAAACGCAATGAGCAGCAACAGGCCATCAATGCCGAGAACGAGAGGCAGCGCCAACAGAATGCCCGAATGTCGGGAAACCCGAACTATTCCACCAGCAGCGGTGGCTCCGCTCCTGCCGTGACAAACATCAGCATGTCGAACGCTGCAGCATTAAGAGGAATGCAGGGCAAGCTGGACGACATCAATGAGGACATCAAAGATGTCGAGACTCAGATGAATGCCATCAATGAGGCATACGGCAAAGATCTGCAACGGCAGGAAGTGAAGAAACCCGTCACCCCCGAAAGCGACATCACCGACGGTGGCTACGGTGGAGGTGGCGGCAATGCCGATGGGGCTGGCAGTGGCGGCGGCATGCATGGTACTGAAGACAGGTTCAAGGCTGAAAAAGAATGGCGCGAGCGCGAAGAAGCGTTGAACCGCATCGCCTATGCCACGGGGCAGAAGAACTATGAGCAATACACCGACCGCATGAATGAAATCCTCATTGAGTTCTACAAGAGGCAGCTCGCTCACACCGACTTGTCGGAGAATGAGCGGCTGGGCATTCAGGCGCAGTATGCCGAGGAGATGAAGAAGAGCCAGGAGCTGAACCTCAAAAAACGCATTGCCGAGGAAAAAACAGCTTTCGATGAGCTTAAAGCCGAGACGCAGCAGGACTACCTTGACGGCAAGCTCTCCAAGCAAGCCTATGACATGCAGATGGAGAACATTGAGTTTGCCCATCTTCGGGCTTTGGTGGAAATACAGAAAGAGGGTAGCGAGGAGCGGCTGCAAGCCGAAACGAATTATCGTCAGCGTCTGATTCAAGAACAGGAACGCAGACGTAAGGAAACAGAGGAAGCCGAGAAAAAACACCAGGCTGAGTTGAAGAAAGTCAAGGACGAGTACTTCGGAAATAACGCTGCCGAGAATCTGGAGCAGTACAATGCCGCCATGTCGGCACTGGAAGAAGTCTACCAAGCCGAGGTCAGGGCGGCTGGCGCCAACGCCAAGGAGAAACTGCGCATCGACGAGGCATACGAAAAGGCGAAGCTCGCCTTGAAGAAGAAGTACAATCAGCTGGGCTCCGAAGAAGATATGAACGCCATGCAGAAGTGGAACCAGGATCTGCTCGAATGGCTCAATGGCGACGGTGGTCAAGCCGTCACCAAGAGCGTTGAGACATTGACTTCCAGCATGTCCTCAATATTCTCGCAGCTCTCCTCACTTGTGCAAGCCGAGATGGAGATAGAGACAGCTGCCATCGAGAAACGCTACGAGAGAGAGGTGTCTATGGCGGAGGGCAACAAGTACAAAACCAAGCAGCTGGAAAAGCAGAAGCAGAAAGAGATTGCCAAAGTCAAGGACGATGCGAACAGAAAGATGTTCGCCATGCAGGTAATCCAAGCAGTGGCGCAGACCGCGACCGCAGCCTTGAACGCCTACTCATCGGCTGCAGCTATTCCTGTGGTGGGCTACATTCTAGGACCTATCGCTGCTGCTATGGCCATTGCCGCTGGCGCAATTCAGATTGCGACCATCAAGAAGCAGCAGCAAGCAAGTACCGCGCAGGGCTATGCGCAAGGCGGTTTCACTAGGCAGGGCGCAGTCAATGAGATGGCAGGTGTCGTTCACGCAGGGGAGTGGGTGGCAAGTCAGAAACTGCTTGCATCGCCTGTGGCTCGCCCACTGATTGAGGCATTGGACTATGCGCAGCGAACCAACACAATCGGCTCACTACGTCAGAGCGACGTGTCGCGCACAATCACTGCTCCCGCAGTGCTGGCGCAATCCTCGCCCCAAGTGATTGTTCAAGAGAACACTGACCTGCGTGAATCGCTCGCTCGTTTGAATGAAAGGCTGAACGAGCCTTTCGTCACCGTGAACACCGTGACCGGCGATCTCGGTATCAAGCAAGCGCAGGATGATTATCAGCGGCTGATGAATAATAAAAGCCCCAAAAACAAGCGAAAGTGAGGAAAAGTGAGGAAAATCGCGACAAAACTTAATTTTTAAGTTAATTTATTTGGTGCATTGAATTCTTTGACTTACCTTTGCATCGACATAACTTAAAAGTTAAGAATGAGACAGCATTATTACATAGATTTGGTTGAAGAATACTCCAATGTGAATTTCTACAGCATTCATCTAGAGGGTGAGGAACTCTCTGAATTAGAGCGATTTTTCGAGAAATTTCCGATTGGTAGTGAATATGATGAGGATATCGATGTCGTCATATCTTGGCTCGACAATATAGCTGAGCGAGGTGCGTTGGAACGCTATTTTCGTCCCGAAGGTCATTATGGCGATGGCGTTGGCGTAATACCGATTGACATTGGCAACAAAGTGAGATTGTATTGTTTGCGATTGTCCGATAAAATTTTGGTGTTCGGCAATGGTGGTGTAAAAGATGCACCCACTTGGGAAGAAAGCGAACAACTAGCACCCTATGTCAAACTATTGATTGACACAAGCCGCTTTATCTCATCGAGAATTAAAGACGGCACAATAGTTTTGGTGGATAAAGAAATTGTAGGAAACTTAAACTTTAGCAGAGATGAAGCGGAGTAAGTTAATTGAGGAACGCCGCCGTCACGTCAATCCTGAAGTGAGGGAACGCGTATCCCTTTCATTTCAGATTGTTGACCGGATCTACGAAATACTTGTAGAACGCAACTTGCGGCAAAAAGACCTCGCTATCATGCTTGGCAAGAGCGAGGCGGAAATCAGTAAATGGATGCGTGGCACACACAATTTCACTATTGACACAGTAGTCGCCATCGAAGAAGCTTTACAAGCTCCTGTGCTTCAAGTGTACCACGAAATTGAAACTGCGTGAAACTATCTCCACGTCTTTTAAGTGCCAAAGCGGTTGAGTTACCTTTGCGTATCTCAACCGCTTAACTTATGGCTATATCACTTACTATCAATGGCAGTGAGGCTGCCTTAAAGAAAGGCTCGTCCATCGAGTATGTCTCGGAGAATCGTGCGTTTACAGACGCTGACGATTACTCCATGGAGATTGAATTGCCCCTTGCTGGGTGTCCGCAGAACATCGCTATCTTTGGTCTGATAACCCGCAAAGACATCGACAGCGAGCAGATATTCTTTGACGCTGTGCTGCGTGACACGAAATTCTATAAGCGTGGTGCGGTGGTCATCACCGGCATCACGCAGGAATCCGTCAAGGTGCAGTTCCTTGAAAAGAGGTCGTATCAGAACTTCTACCCGGAGTTTGATGATACATACATCGATGAACTCGACTTGGGAGAGTGGCCGAATATCTACCCCGACAACCTCCCCAGCGGAGGCATGAGTGGAAGCGGTCCATCAGGACAGCAGAACACTTACGCCTCTCCTGCGGAAGTGTGGTCTAGATGGCAGGACTACACAGCCTTGCCCTGGGTCAACAACTATTCGGGCAATCTCCAGAACTGCGCTCGCTGGAACGCTTCGCAGAACAAGTACGAGTGGAAAGTCAATCCCGATAACACCGAGGACACCGACTATACCCGTGGCCTCTCATTCCAGCCCAATCTGCTATGGCTCACAAAGCAGATATGTGACACGTTGGGCTATGGATATGACTTCTCCAAATGGGAAAATAGCGATTACAAGTATTTGCTGGTGGTGAACACCTTGCCCTACACTTGGTCGAACCGCAAGTGGGCGGCTGCGCTACCTCACTGGACCATCAACGAGTATTTCAAGGAACTGGAAAAACTGATGCTCTGTGAGTTCGACATCGACCACGCTAAGGCTCTCATCACCTGCTCAGTCACGAGCGAAAACGTGGCTGATGCTGGCACAGTAAATATAGACAATGTGATAGACGCTTTCTCGGTAGAGGTGTCATCCGAAGAAGGAAAGAGCGGCTATAAACCTATGCTCAATCAAGGCTTCGCAGAGGGGGGACACGAAATGGACAACATTTATAACGCTCAGTGGTACATCGAGCGCATGACACGAGCCGACGGCACGGTCAAGTGTACCGAGTGGCCCACACTGCAAGACCTGTTCAACAGCAATCTGCCGCAGGATTCAGTCAGCGACTCCGGCGGCGGTCGAACTGACTATGCTGCCTACCCGGGTGGGAAGTGGGGTTTGCACCATGTGCAAGATATAGACACATACATTGTACTCGAAGTGATGAAACGTGTGGAGTATCGTACCACATCGTTCACCATCAACGCCGAGCACTTGAAGTGGGGCAACGTGTGTAGGCTGGTACCAGTGAACCGCTTTGGCTCACTGATTCTTGACAAGGAGAATAGCGATGAAATCGAGGAGATGAAGATAATCCCTGCGTGGATTGATGAGACAGACGAAGAATATGGCGATATCATTTTCCTCGACTGCGGAGAGACTGGCGAGGACGATGAGGCCAACGGATCTCAGACACATGGCGCCAGAAGACCTGGGGTAGAAGTGGTCGATGCCGACGTGGTGATTCAGTTCGGAGCATTCCCTACTGTGAGCAATGGCAAGCAGGACAGCACAGGTGCAGTGTTTGAAAAGCTCTTTGTCGCCTTTTGGTGGGGCGACTATTCCCGATGCCAGCCTCGTCTTCCCCATCCGTGGACTGACACCTTCGACATGACTTACTCCTACGTTGCGCCCGCCGTGCTCACCGAGAACAGTCAGCTGCAAATCATATGGAATGTTATTTATAGCGGACGCAACTATTCTCTGCGCATTAACAACCGCGCCTACGGACAGGGTAATGAGCGAGCCACCCACATCGAGGTAGATCAGAAGAGGAAATACTCCTTCTCCTTCCTCGCCGATGAAATTCCCAATGTCCAAAGCCTGTTTTACATCGAGGGAAAGAAGTATTTGTGCGCCAAGATTACTGCCCAGTTTGAGGAGAATGGCATGAGCCATCTGCTCAAAGGCGAGTTCTACAAGGTGGTGTAGTAAGATAGAAAACTACGAATAAAAGCCTGCATTTTGAAATCATTCAAAATGCAGGTTATTCTTCTTGTGACATCAGACAGGGCATCACATTGGGAAACAGATAGGGAAACGCAAGAGGAAATGAATCAGGTAACGAGGATGAAAACGTAAAAGAAAACGCTATAAGAAACGAGAAAGGCAACGCAAAAGGAAACACCTCTTTGCGCCGTCAAATCTTCATCGTTTGCCGTAAAGAACCCAGTTTATGACCTTGCGGTTGGCCTCATCGACCTTGCTTTGGTCAAAGTCAATATAGATATCAGTGACAGTGTTGTTCCCATGCCCTAAAGCATGGGCGATTGTGTCACGAGGAATGTCTAGACTTGCAGCAATTGTGGCCCATGAGTGTCGAGCCCAGTAAGTTGAGATTTCCGGGAACAAGGGCTTATAGATCTTTTTCCCGCCCAAACCAACACGCTTGACTTCACCGATGCGCTTAAGAGTGCGGTTCATCTTGGCAATGAAGTCCTTGTGACTTTTCCAGCGGTCAAGTATGTCTAGGAGATGTTTTTCTCCTCGGTGTCGCTCAATGATTTCCAGCGCCTCGGGTTCCACCTTAATACTATATAGGCGGTTGGTTTTGGCGCGGTAAAACTCAATCCGTCCATCACGGATTTCTTTTAGATTGCAAAGGTCGATACAGTTGATGCCAATGAGCATGAACATCAACTTAAAAATGTCTAGGTAGTTGTTGGCATGAGGCTCACAAGGGTAGTTCCATAATAAGCGTAAATCCTTTACTTTCAAGTTTCGTTTAGGTGTCGCAACTGGACGGATCTTGAATCGGCGAAAGGGATAGAACGTCGTAATCCCATCATCAAGAGCTTCGTTGAACACCGCTCGGATGTTGCGTAGATGAATGTTGCGAGAATTCTTAGATGGAGAGGTCGTGGACATGAAGACATCAAACTTTGTCAGCCACTCTTTCGTTATGTCCTCAAAGCACAGCTTTTGCAGCTTGTCGCCAACGAACGCTTCCATTCGCTTGTAGGTATGCATATAGACTTCACGAGTGCTTTTTTTCTTGCTCTCGGCAAATGCCAAGAAACGCGTCGCAAAGAGTTTTTTGCGTCTCTCTGCTTCTTCTTTCGCTTGCGCTTTTTCGGGATATAGTTGGCTACTTATATAAGCCTTAATATCAGTAGCTGACATTGAGGATAAAGTGCCATCATTAGCAAGTGAGAGGATCAATCGGTCTACTTGCTGCTTGATGCCATTGATATAGACATTCATCAGCATCTGTTCAGGATGATTGACCACACGCATCTTCTTGGTGTCCCATTGGCATGGGAGAATTTTGGCATTCAGCGAAATAAATGCTGAATGACCTTTTTGGGCAATAGCAATCTTCAAAACTACTGGTTTGTCACCATTTGATTTGCGCTCATCGAGGTAAAACCTTGTGTTTGCCATAAAAAATCTTGACGCACTTGTCCAAACATCGGAATATATCATCTGAATTTGGCTCGTATGAAAAAGTCGCACGTCTAGTCGCACGTCTGATTATCCAAATTGATACAAATTATTCCAATTCTGGCCAAATATGCGGTTTTTTTTACTGGCTTTATACACTAAAAAAGACAAAAAACGCCGATTTAAATTTGATGTTATCTCCTTAAAATCAGCGTTTTAGCTTATTTTGTCGGGGTACCTGGATTCGAACCAGGGACCTCCTGCTCCCAAAGCAGGCGCGCTAACCGGACTGCGCTACACCCCGAATACTTTCCTTGTCAGAAAAGCGGTGCAAAGGTAATACAAAAAAATGAGAATGGGCGCTTAAGTGCTGAAAAATTTTCGTTTTTTGCCGTTTTTTCTCGATTTCGGATCAAAAAACGCCCAAAAATTGATTTTTTCGGCCCAAAACAATGCTCGTTTGCTCAATTATCACTACCTTTGCAGTTTGGAAAATTCTCAATAAAAAAACAAGAAGCGAGAAATGAGAGGCGAGAAAATAATTATTCTCCATTCTCAATTCTCCAATTCTCAATTAATAATAAGTATGTACAGAACCAAGACATGTGGAGAGCTCCGCTTGGCAAATGCCGGCGAGCAAGTGACGCTGGCCGGATGGGTGCAGCGCACACGCAAGATGGGTGGCATGACCTTCGTCGACCTGCGCGACCGATACGGCATCACCCAGATTGTGTTTAACAACGAGGTCGATGCCGCACTGTGTGACGCGGCAAACAAGTTGGGACGCGAGTATGTGGCACAGGTGACTGGCACCGTCGCCGAGCGCTCAAGCAAGAACGCCAACCTGCCCACGGGCGACATCGAGATTATCGCTAGCCAACTCAATGTGCTCAGCCCCAGCGAGACACCGCCGTTCACCATCGAGGACAACACCGACGGCGGTGACGACATCCGCATGAAATATCGCTACTTGGATCTGCGCCGTGCTTGCGTGCGCCAAAACCTGGAGTTGCGCCACCGTATGACCATCCTCATCCGCAACTTCCTGGACTCGAAGGACTTCATCGAGGTAGAGACCCCCATCCTTATCGGTTCGACCCCCGAGGGTGCCCGCGACTTTGTCGTGCCCTCGCGCATGAACCCCGGGCAGTTCTACGCGCTGCCACAGAGCCCGCAAACGCTCAAGCAGCTGCTCATGGTCGCCGGCTTTGACCGCTATTTCCAGATTGCCAAGTGCTTCCGCGATGAGGACCTTCGTGCCGACCGCCAGCCCGAGTTCACGCAGATTGACTGCGAGATGAGCTACGTCGAGCAGGAGGACATCATACAAATCTTTGAGGACATGGCACGCCACCTGTTCAAGGAAGTGCGCGGCGTCGACCTCCCCGAGAAGCTCCAGCAGATGACTTGGCACGACGCCATGCGCCTCTACGGTAGCGACAAACCCGACCTGCGCTTCGGCATGCAGTTCGTCGAACTGATGGACGTGATGAAACTGGGCAAGTTCAGCGTGTTTGACGATGCGGCATACATCGGCGGCATCTGCGTGCCTGGCTGCGCCGACTACTCGCGCAAGCAACTCGACGAGCTCACCAACTTCGTCAAGCGCCCGCAGGTGGGAGCCAAGGGCCTGGTCTACGTCAAGTACAACACCGACGGAACCATTAAGAGTAGCGTCGACAAGTTCTACGACCAGAACGACCTGCTCGCCCTCAAGGCAGCCATGGGAGCCAACGACGGCGACCTGGTGCTGATCCTCAGCGGCGACAACGCCAACAAGACCCGCGTGCAGTTGTGCTCGTTGCGCTTGGAGATGGGCGAACGCCTGGGACTCCGCGACAAGGACCGCTTCGAGTGCCTCTGGATTGTCGACTTCCCGCTGTTTGAGTGGAGCGACGAGGAGCAGCGCCTCATGGCCACGCACCACCCGTTCACCATGCCCAATCCCGACGACATCCCCTTGCTCGACGAGCATCCCGAGCGCGTCCGCGCCGTGGCCTACGACTTCGTTTGCAACGGCATCGAGGTGGGTGGCGGCAGCCTCCGTATCCACGACGGCCAGCTGCAGGAGAAGATGTTCGAGATCTTGGGCTTCACCCCCGAGAAGGCCATGGCACAGTTCGGCTTCCTCATCAACGCGTTCAAGTATGGCGCACCTCCTCATGGTGGTCTCGCCTTTGGTCTCGACCGCTTCGTCTCAATCATGGCGGGCCTCGACAGCATCCGCGACTGCATCGCCTTCCCGAAGAACAACAGCGGCCGCGACGTGATGCTTGACGCACCCAGCGAGATTGCCCAGGAGCAGCTTGACGAACTCTATCTGAACATCGACAATGACCGATTGCGCGCCATTAAGGGTTAATGACATCGCCCGCGCCATCGAGCAGGTGGCACCGCTGCGCTGGCAGGAGAGCTACGACAATGCCGGATTGCAGGTGGGCGACCCCGAGGCAACTGTCACGGGGGTGCTCCTGTGCACCGACGTGACACGCGCGGTTATCGACGAGGCAGTGCACCGAGGCTACAATCTGGTAGTGAGTCATCACCCGCTCATTTTCCACGGGCTGAAGAAGTTGGCGGGCCGCGACGAGGTCGAGCGCATGGTGGCACATGCCATCAAGCACGACATCAACATCTACAGTGCCCATACCAACCTTGACAACGCCCCAATGGGCGTGTCGCAGCACATGGCCGACAAACTAGGCTTGAGCGATCTTGAGGTGCTCGAGGCGCACGACGACAATGGCGTGACCATTGGTTCGGGTGTGATAGGCTCGGTGATACCGATGCCCGTATGCGACCTGCTGCGGCAAGTCAAGGAGGTTTTCGGCGTGCGTGCTGTTCGCTACAGCGGTGATACTAACGGCATGGTAATGCGTGCGGCAGTTTGTGGCGGAGCGGGTGCCTTCCTGATTGACCGAGCACGAGAGGCGGGGGCACAGGTCTACATTACTGGCGACGTCAAGTACCACGATTTCTTCAAGGCCGACGAGGGCATCGTCATAGCCGACATTGGTCACTACGAGAGCGAGCAGTACACCACCGAGCTCTTCAAGGACATCATCGGCAAGAACTGCCCCGACCTGCCCGTCGAACTGGCCCAGACCGAACGCAACCCTGTGAATTATTTGGTTTAACAAACAATATCTAGTCAAAAACATCTAGCGCCTCTAGCAAGTCTAGGGCTTCTAGAAAATAATAAATAATTACTTATGGCAAAAAAAGATCATGAACTGACCGTTGAGGAGCGCCTCAAGGCGTTGTACCACCTGCAGAAAATTCTCTCGGAGGTGGACCGCATCAAAATCCTGCGTGGAGAGCTACCTCTCGAGGTCGAGGACCTGGATGCAGCCATCGAAGGACTGCAGACCCGCATCAACAACTACAACGATGAGATTGCAGGACTGCAGCAGGACATCGCCGACCAGAAGGCCGCGCGCGACCAGGCAGAAACACGCATCGAGAAGTACACACGCGACCAGGACAACGTGCGCAACAACCGCGAGTATGACCACCTGACAAAGGAAATCGAGTATGAGACCCTCAACATCGAACTCGCCGAGAAGAAGATGAACGAGTGTGCCCGCAAGATTGAGGCTATCAAGCAAGAGATTGCGCGCGCACAGGAACTCCTCGAGGACAACCAGCACGTGTTGGCCGAGAAGAAGAGCGAGCTCAACGAAATCGTCAGTGAGACCAAGCAGGACGAGGAGAAACTGCGCGAGCAGGCCAAGCGACTCGAGAACAAGATTGACGCCCGTCTGCTCACCGCGTTCAAGCGCATTCGCAAGAACGCACGCAACGGACTCGGTGTGGTCTATGTGCAGCGTAACGCCTGTGGTGGATGCTTCAACCGCATACCGCCTCAGCGACAGATGGAAATCAAGATGCACAAGAAAATCATCGTCTGCGAATACTGCGGACGCATCTTGGTAGACCCCGCACTGGCGGGCGTTAGCGAGGCTGAGGCAAAGAACGCCTAACTGCGCCACCCAAACAACACTGCCCAAGTGAGTTTGCGAGGCCAAGCCTCAAGTCAAGCAACATCTGAAGGCTCTGCACTTCTCCCAGCAAACACAGCCGGAGAGGGGCAGAGCCTTTTGTATCAATGCATAATGCACAATGATGGGCTTCTACCAGTCCGAAGGGCGCTCTACCAGTAAAACGGTCTACCAGCCCACAGGGCGTTCTCCCAGCGCGCAGCGCGCTCTTAATTCTTAATTATTAACTCTTAAATATTAACTCTTAACTCTTAACTCATATGAAACCTTCATTCGTATTCTTTGCCGATGGGTTCGAGGAAATCGAAGCCCTGGCAACCGTCGATGTGATGCGCCGTGCGGGCATGCCGGTCATCACCGTGTCAATCAATCCCACCTTGCAGGTCACTGGAGCGCATGGTGTAGTAGTCGAGGCCGACGCCCTCATCGAGGACTGCGATCTGGCGAATGCCGAGTGGCTCATCTGCCCGGGTGGCATGCCTGGAGCCAGCAACCTCTTTGCCTGCGAGCCGCTTACCGATGCTCTGGTGGCGCATAACGCCAAGGGTGGAAACATCGCTGCCATCTGTGCTTCGCCGGCCATCGTGTTGGCACCGCTGGGTATCATTCGCGGCCGTGATGCCGTGTGTTATCCTGGCATGGCAGTGGATGGATGTGGCGTGAATTGGTGTGAGCCTTCGATGGTCGTGGTTGACAGTAACGTGGTCACCGGACGAGGTCCCGCTGCCGCATGTGAGTTTGGGCTCACCATCGTGCGCCAGACCTTGGGCGCTCAGGCTGCCCTGCAGGTGGCACAAGGTATGCTAATCGCTTGAAAAATAGCGCAAAAAAATATGACAACGCGTCTCGCGACGAATTGTCATACACATTGAATCAACTTCAGTTAGAGTGTTATGACACAAAAGTACTGCTTTTTTTGATATAGACAAAAAAAGCAGTACACATTTTATATCTTTTAACAATAAGCCCCTCCCGATATTCCCGAATGGGGGTAGGGAGGGGTTTAGACCTAATAGTCGTTATTCCTTAAAGAAATAAGTGGCGGTGAGGGTCCAGTACCGGTTCTTCGCAATGTTCTCGTCGAGCAGTTGTGTGCGAAGCGTTTGACCGATGCTGAAATTGAAACCACCCTGCAGTTGCAGGTGGCGGTACAGCTCGATACCGGCGCCGAAGTGCATAATCACGCTCACTGGCGTGTAGTGGTTCACGTCCTTCAGGTTGCTGCTCACCAGGAATGAGAAAGTTGGACCAACAGCGACAAAGGGCATCAACTTATCCTCAAAGCCGTTCATCTTGTGCCAACGGAACTTCAGGTTCAGTGGCACGTCAATAGAGTGCATGCGCACAGTCTCGTTGCCAATTCCCAGTGACGACCACACCTTGTAGTCGCCATAGTGAAGCTTGCCGCTGCGCATTGAGTAGAGCAACGACAGGTCAACACCAAAACCGATGCCTTGGATGTTCATCTCGCCAGTCAGACCCACCATCGGACCGAAGGCCTTGTCAACAGGCATGATGTCGCTCTGTTTAAGGTGAATCTCGTTATAGTTTGCACCGGCGGTAACGCCCCATCGAGTCTCGGTCTGGGCCGATGCGGTTGCACCGCACAACAATGCCAACACGGCAATAATAAAGAGAGATATTTTTCTCATTTTTCGACGTTTCTAGAAATTTGGTGCAAAACTACCACATTTTCTCCACTCACGCAACTTTCAACCCTTAATTTTCCTCAATTCAGAACCCCTCTCCCAAGAGAGAGGTTTGGGAGAGGGGTGTTAACAATAACCTGATTGTAGCAAATCTGAACTTTCCTAGAACAAATATGCGGCAGTAATCGTCCAGCAGTGGTCGCGGCCGGTAATGGATTCACCTTCCTGATTAATACCCACTTGCTTGAAAGCCTTGGTCAACCCCAAACTGTAGCTGGCCGAGATTTGCACGTGACTCAGTAGCTCGACGCCGAAGCCCGCGTCCCACGAGATGTTGCTGGCGCGGTTGTCCCATGTGATGTCGTCCGACTCATGGCACAGGAAACCGAAGTTGGGGCCCGTGAACGCATAAGGCGCAAGGATCTTGTTCAAACCCACCAACTGCAGTTTGTAGCGCACATGTACTGGTATCTCGATATAGTCGCGGTGATAGGTGTGGTTGATACCTTCAAGCACGTCGTTGTGGTGCTTGAACATCAGCGAACCGTCAATGCCTAGGCCCACCACGGGCAAGCCCAGTTCCATGTGTACGCCAGCGGTCCAACCCGTGCGGCGCTCACTATTGAGAATCTCTTTATCAAAGTGCAGGGCATTGGTCGTGATACCGCCCTTGAGACCCACACGGAACTGTGCCATCGATGTCAGCGACAGCAAGAGTGTGGCTAGCAATATGACTGATAGACGTTTCATGGCTGCAAAACTAGTGATATTTTTCTTTTTCACCAAATTTTTTGTGACTATGTAACAACAAATCGTTAATTTTGCGCCATGATGAGCAAGAAATATATCGCAATTCTTGT
>JAFZAK010000140.1 GCA_017557285.1 Muribaculaceae bacterium | reverse complement strand
TTGCGGGTCTTCTCGAGCTGGCTCTTGAGGGCGTCGATGCACAGGTCGATGGCCTCCTCGAAGGTGTTGGCAATCTTCGACGCGTACAGGTCGTCCTGGCGCGGCATGAGCAACTTGACTGAGGCTTCCTTGTTCATCGCCGTCTCGGGTTTGACGACCTTCAGGTTGACCTCTACGTCGTTAATCATCTCGTTGTGCTTGACCAGCTTCTCAACTTTCTTGTTGATGAATAGCTGCAGCTTCTCGGTTGCATCGAAGTGGATAGCTTGGATCTTGATTTCCATATTAACCTCCTTTTTTAAGCGCCCGGGGATGGGCAAGTTTGTAATGTGTTTTAAGTTCGCTGAGCGTGATGTGGGTGTAGACTTGCGTCGCGGCGAGTGACTCGTGCCCTAGCAGCTCCTTGACGCTGGTGATGTCGGCCCCGTTGTTGAGCATCGCGCTGGCAAACGAGTGTCGCAGCACGTGCGGACTCAACTGGTCGCCGCCGCCTACCTGTTGCAGGGCCGTGTGGACCACGCGGTATACCAGTGCGGGGTAGAGTGGCTTCCCGTCACGGCGCACGAAGAACAACTCGGTGTTCCCCACCTGCTCCTGCCTGATTTGGCGGTATCGCTCGACCCATGCCGCCAGTTCGGGGCCAAAGGGGACGATGCGGTCTTTATCGCGCTTGCCGTGGACCCGCAGCTGGCATGCGCGCGTGTCGACGGCAGCGTCCAGCAGTCCCATCAGTTCGGCGCGGCGCAGACCTGCGCTGTAGAACATCAGCAACATCACATGGTTGCGCACTTCGTCGAAGTTCATCTCGTCGACTGGGGCATCGAGTAACGTGTCCAAGCTCTGCGGACGCAACAGGTGAGGCAGCTGTTTGGGCAGACGCGCCAACTCGATGTCGGCTGCAGGGTTCTGCTCTGCCATGCCGCGCCGCATGAGCCACTTATAAAAAGCCCGCAGCGACTGCACCTTGCGACGAAGGGTGCGTGCACTGTCGCCCAGCGACGACCGCTGCACCAACCACGCTCTGACATCATTGACGGTGACCGACGCCGCGTCCAGTTCGCCCTCGCCGGCCAGGAATTCGGCGAACTGCCCCAGGTCGCTGCGGTAGCTCTCTACCGTCAGTGCTGAGCGGTTCTGCTCTAGCCGTTGGTGTGTAAGAAACTGGTCTATCGTGCGTTCGTTCATCGTCAATGAGTGCATTGTTTTCACTGGCAACGAAGTTACGAACTTTTTTTGACTCCACCAAATTTTTTTGGGAAAAACCGCCTTTTTTGCGGAAAAATTCATGAAATTTCGGTCGTGGGCTTAAGTTTGTCACGCCAGTTGCAGGGTCACATTGTGCCGCCTGCCTGACCTCAAAATTGTTCTCAATTCTCGACTTTCTGGCTCAATATTATATTTTAATAAGGTGTAAGAGCGAAAAAAGGCCTTTTCGGGGCAAAATAACGTTTTTTTTGAAAAAAAAGTTCAGAAAGTTTTGCCAGTTCAAAAAATGGCAGTATCTTTGCACCCGCAAAACGAGTTCAACCTGTCGGTTCGTTCGTTAGCAACCGCCTCTTTAGCTCAGTTGGCCAGAGCACGTGATTTGTAATCTCGGGGTCGTTGGTTCGAATCCGACAAGAGGCTCAAAGACATGTTGGGTAGATTCCAGAGTGGCCAAATGGGGCAGACTGTAAATCTGCTGCGTCATCGCTTCGGTGGTTCGAATCCATCTCTACCCACTCCTTTTGCGGAAGTAGCTCAGTCGATAGAGCATCAGCCTTCCAAGCTGAGGGCCGCGGGTTTGAATCCCGTCTTCCGCTCAAAAATGCATTGCCTATGTAGCTCAGGGGTAGAGCACTTCCTTGGTAAGGAAGAGGTCGCGGGTTCAAATCCCGCCATCGGCTCAAATGACATATCAGACGCTTCGCCTCTCAATGATTGCGAGTTAATCGGCTCACTGGGGGCGAAGACTAATATGCAGTATAGTGAAATAAAATCATTTAAAATTCTACAAATAGTAACTAAAGTTATGGCAAAAGAGAAATTCGAAAGATCAAAGCCGCATGTAAACATCGGTACGATCGGTCACGTTGACCACGGTAAGACCACCTTGACCGCAGCCATCACCATGGTGCTGGCAAAGCAGGGCGACATCGACGCTTCTAGCGTCCGCTCGTTCGACTCAATCGACAACGCTCCTGAGGAGAAAGAGCGCGGTATCACTATCAACACCGCTCACGTCGAGTATGAGACCAAGAACCGCCACTATGCACACGTTGACTGCCCGGGACACGCTGACTATGTGAAGAACATGGTTACTGGTGCTGCCCAGATGGACGGTGCAATCGTTGTGGTTGCTGCTACCGACGGTGTGATGCCCCAGACTGCCGAGCACATCCTGCTCGCCCGTCAGGTGAACGTCCCCCGTCTGGTGATCTTCCTGAACAAGTGCGACTCTCCCGATGTTGACGAGGAGATGATCGAGCTCGTTGAGATGGACGTCCGCGACCTGCTGAGCAAGTATGAGTTCGACGGCGAAAACACTCCCGTTATCAAGGGTTCTGCCCTTGGCGCACTCCAGGGTGACGAGAAGTGGGAGAAGACCGTTCTCGAGCTGATGGAGGCTGTTGACGAGTGGATTCCTCTGCCTCCGCGCGACATCGACAAGCCCTTCCTCATGCCTATTGAGGATGTCTTCTCGATTACTGGCCGCGGTACTGTGGCAACTGGTCGTATCGAGACCGGTATCATCAAGGTTGGTGACGAGGTTCAGATCATGGGTCTGGGCGCCGAGATGAAGTCGGTTGTCACTGGCGTTGAGATGTTCCGCAAGCTGCTCGACCAGGGCGAGGCCGGCGACAACGTAGGTCTGCTGCTCCGTGGTATCGACTACAAGACCATCAAGCGCGGTATGGTTATCTGCCATCCGGGTATGGTGAAGCCTCACGACCACTTCAAGGCATCGATCTATGTCCTGAAGAAGGAAGAGGGTGGCCGTCACACTCCGTTCCACAACAAGTATCGTCCCCAGTTCTACATCCGTACTTTGGACGTGACTGGTGAGATCAAGTTGCCGGAGGGCATCGAGATGGTCATGCCGGGCGACAACGTCGAGATCGAGGTTAGCCTCATCACTCCCGTTGCTTGCAGCGCTGGTCTGCGCTTCGCTATCCGCGAGGGCGGCCGCACCGTCGGTTCGGGCCAGATCACCGAGATCCTGGAGGACATCGCCTAATTAGAACTTTTAGTTAAAACTTGTGCCGGCACGTTCGCCTGGCGAATGTGCCGGCACTATTTATACGGGAATAGCTCAGTTGGTAGAGCGACGGTCTCCAAAACCGTAGGTCGTGAGTTCGAGCCTTACTTCCCGTGCTAATTTTGACACTACATTCAAGATGAAAAAATACAAGATACTTACGGATATCGAGGAGTCTTATAACGAGCTCGTTCATAAGGTTTCTTGGCCCAGCAAGAGCGACTTGGCCAACAGCACTGTGATCGTGATGGTTGCTTCCATCATCATGGCACTGGTGATTTGGCTCGTCGACCTGGCGATCAATCAGTTGATGCACCTGATTTACAACCTCCCCGTCGCTTGACGCGGAAGTTGTACATGCAGCAGGTGTGTCCTGACATGACCAACATTACATTAATCTCACTAAGTAGCAAACAGACAGATGGCTGAAGCAACAAAACAGTGGTACGTGCTGCGTACCATCTCGGGAAAAGAACTCAAGGTGAAAGAAATGCTTGAGGCGGCCTGCAAAAACGTCGCCGAGTACGGAAATCACATTTCCCAGGTGTTGGTTCCCACTGAAAAGGTGCTGGCTACGCGTGGCGGCAAGAAGGTGATCAAGGAAAAGATCCTCTTCTCAGGCTATGTCTACGTCCAGGCACAGCTCACCGGCGAGATAGAGAGTTTTCTCCAGAACACGACCAACGTCATCGATTTCCTGCGCTCGCGCGAGGCTGGCAAGAAGCCGGTCATCGTGCCTGAGAGCCAGATTGCGGTGATGCTGGGCAATGCCGAGGAGAAGGAGGTGGAGACCATCGACGTGCTCAACGACTTTATGGTCGGAGAGAGCGTAAAGGTGAACTATGGCCCATTCAGCGGGTTCATCGGCGAGATTCGCGAGGTGAACCGCGAGAAGCGCGAGCTCACCGTGATGGTCAAAGTCTTCGGTCGTGAGACACCGCTCAAGCTGGACAATTCGCAAGTGGAGCGTGAGTGACGCGCATGATGTTACGCAAGCGCGCGCTGACGTGGTTTATAATTCCATATAAAACAAAACAAGAACAATGGCTAAAGAAATTGCTGGACAGATCAAGTTGCAGATTAAAGGTGGAGCTGCAAATCCTTCACCGCCAGTAGGACCCGCCCTGGGTTCTAAGGGTATCAACATCATGGAGTTTTGCAAGCAATTCAACGCCCGTACCCAGGCCAAGGCCGGCAAGGTGCTCCCCGTGGTGATCACCTATTATGCCGACAAGAGCTTCGACTTTGTGGTCAAGACTTCTCCCGTGCCCGTGCAGTTGCTCGAGGCAGCGAAGGTCAAGGGTGGCTCTGGTGAGCCCAACCGCAAGAAAGTCGCCAGCGTGACTTGGGACCAGGTCAAAGAGATTGCTGAAGACAAAATGCCTGATTTGAACTGTTTTACACTAGCCTCGGCTATGCGCATGGTGGCCGGAACAGCAAGAAGTATGGGTATCACTGTAAAGGGTCAATTCCCCGAAAACATTTAATCTTCAATTATTATGGGTAAACTAACAAAAAATCAAAAGATAGCCGCCGAGAAGATTGAAGCAGGGAAGGTTTACACTCTTGCGGAAGCTGCAGCGTTGTTGAAGGAAATCACCTTCACCAAGTTTGATGCCTCAGCTGATATCGATGTACGTCTTGGTGTTGACCCCCGCAAGGCCAACCAGATGGTGCGCGGCGTTGTGTCGCTGCCCCATGGAACTGGCAAGCAGGTGCGCGTTCTGGTCCTGTGCAACCCCGACCAGGAAGAAGCCGCCAAGGAGGCTGGTGCCGACTACGTAGGTCTCGACGAGTATATTGACAAGATCAAAGGCGGTTGGACCGACGTTGATGTGATTATTACGCAGCCCCAAATCATGGGCAAGATTGGCCCTCTGGGTCGTGTGCTGGGTCCCCGTGGTCTCATGCCGAACCCCAAGAGCGGTACTGTCACCCCCGATGTGGCAAAGGCTGTGAAAGAAGTGAAGCAGGGTAAGATTGACTTTAAGGTCGACAAGGGTGGTATAGTGCACACCAGCATCGGCAAGGTGTCGTTCAGCCCCGAGATGATCCGTGAGAACGCTGTGGCGTTCATCCAGACCCTCATCAAGCTGAAACCCGCCGCTGCAAAGGGTACCTATATCAAGAGCATTTATCTTTCGAGCACAATGAGCAAGGGTATTAAAGTTGATACCAAGTCGATTGAGGCTTAATCATTAACACTGAAGAACGATGAAGAAAGAAGATAAAGCTTTATTGATTGACAAGATCAAAGATACGCTGTCTCAGTACAGTGTCGTCTACCTGACCGAGACCACCGCTCTGAATGCCGAGCGCACCGTTGACTTGCGTCGCGCTGCCTTCAAGGCCGGCATCAAGATGATGGTTGTCAAGAATACACTGTTGAAGAAGGCCATGGAGCAGTCCGATGTTGACTACTCTGGTCTCTATGGTTCCCTGGCAGGAAGCACAACGTTGCTGCTGTGCAACACCGGCAACGCTCCCGCCCGACTGATTAAGGACTTCCGCAAGAAGAAAGAGACTATCCCCGCACTGAAGGCTGCATACGTCGAGGAGACGGTGTTCGTCGGCGAGGAGAACCTCGAGGCACTGTGCCACCTCAAGAGCAAGAACGAACTTATCGCCGATGTTGTGGCTCTGCTGCAATCGCCCGCTAAGAACGTTATCTCGGCTCTCCAGAGTGGCGGTGGCAAGATCCACGGAATCCTGGAAACATTATCAAAAAAAGAAGACTAAACAAATAATCACGTAACAATTACAATTAAAATCATACAACAATGGCAGATTTGAAAGCTTTTGCAGAACAGTTGGTTAATCTCACCGTCAAGGAAGTTAACGAACTCGCTGAGATCCTGAAAACAGAATATGGTATCGAACCCGCCGCTGCAGCTGTTGCAGTTGCTGCTGGTCCCGCCGCTGGTGCTGCTCCCGCCGAGGAGGAGAAGACTTCGTTCGACGTCGTCCTCAAGGCTGCTGGCGCCAACAAGCTCCAGGTCATCAAGAAGGTGAAGGAACTCACCGGTCTGGGCCTGAAGGAGGCTAAGGATCTCGTCGACAAGGCTCCTGGCACCGTCAAGGAGGCTATGCCCAAGGCTGACGCTGAGGGTCTGAAGAACGAGCTCGAGGCTCTGGGTGCTGAGATTGAACTGAAATAATCGCGCCTGATTTTCAGGTGTATAGGTTAAGGATCTAGGATTCTTAACCTTTTTGTGTCCAGATGATAAACCGCTGATATTTACTGTATCTTATTGGTATTCACGACACATCGCTAGACCAGCATGATGGTTGGCTCACGCACCGGCGCGCAAAAGCGCAGCCGGTGGGTGGGTTAACCTATGCTAGTCACTTCTCATCTCCACATTTTTTTCATTTTTGAGTTCACTAAATACCTTTTCAATGTCAGTATCAAAGCATCAACGTGTCAATTTTGCACGCGTGAGGAATCCGTACCCTTATCCCGATTTCCTCGACGTGCAGTTGCAGTCGTTCCGTGACTTCCTGCAACTGGATACACCCACTGAGAAACGAAAAAACGAGGGACTCTATAAAGTGTTCAGCGAGAACTTCCCCATTGCGGACACTCGCAACAACTTTGTGCTTGAATTCCTTGACTATTACATCGACCCACCGCGCTACACCATCGACGAGTGCTTGGAGCGGGGATTGACCTATTGCGTACCGCTGAAGGCCAAGCTCAAGCTCTACTGTACCGACCCCGACCATGAGGACTTCGCTACCGAGGTCCAGAGCGTTTACCTCGGGGCAATCCCCTACATGACCGACAAGGGTACGTTTGTCATCAACGGGGCTGAGCGCGTGGTCGTCTCGCAGTTGCACCGCAGTCCTGGCGTCTTCTTCGGACAGAGCATCCATGCCAACGGCACAAAGCTCTATTCGGCACGCATTATCCCGTTCCGCGGCTCGTGGATTGAGTTCGCAACAGACATCAACAACGTGATGTATGCCTACATCGACCGCAAGAAGAAATTGCCGGTGACCACGTTGTTGCGCGCTATCGGACTTGAGACCGATAACGACATCATCAAGATCTTTGGCCTGGCCGAGGAAATCAAAGTGAACAAGACCAACCTCAAGAAGGCTATTGGCCGTCGCATCGCTGCTCGCGTGCTGCATTCATGGAACGAGGACTTCAGCGACGAGGCTACTGGCGAGGTTATCTCGATCGAGCGTAACGAGGTGGTGGTTGAGCGCGACACCGTTATCGAGGAGGATAATATTTCCAAGATTCTCGAGTCGGGCGTCCAGACCATTCTGCTCCACAAGGAGGATGTCAACATCAGCGAGTACCAGATTATCTACAACACGCTGGGCAAGGACACCTGCAACAGTGAGCGAGAGGCCGTCAACTACATCTACCGACAGCTGCGCAACGCCGAGCCACCCGATGACGCTACTGCACGCGATGTCATCAACAACCTCTTCTTCAGCGAGAAGCGTTACGACCTCGGCGAGGTGGGACGTTTCCGCATCAACAAGAAGTTGTCGCTCGAGACATCGATGGACGTGCGTGTGCTCACCAAGGAGGATATCATCGAGATTATCAAATATCTCATCGGCCTGATTAACAGCAAGACTGATGTCGATGATATCGACCACCTGAGCAACCGCCGCGTGCGCACTGTGGGCGAGCAGCTCTACAACCAGTTTGGTGTAGGTCTGGCCCGTATGGCACGTACCATTCGTGAGCGCATGAACGTGCGCGACAACGAAGTGTTCACTCCGACCGACCTGATCAATGCAAAGACCATCTCGTCGGTGATCAACACTTTCTTCGGCACCAATGCCCTCTCGCAGTTCATGGACCAGACCAACCCGCTGGCCGAAATCACGCACAAGCGTCGTATGTCGGCTCTGGGTCCTGGTGGTCTGTCGCGTGAGCGCGCTGGTTTCGAGGTGCGCGACGTGCACTACACGCATTACGGACGTCTCTGCCCGATCGAGACCCCTGAGGGTCCCAACATCGGTCTGATTTCGTCGCTTTGCGTTTACGCCAAGATCAACAAGCTCGGCTTCATCGAGACGCCTTACCGCCCGGTAAGCAACTCTAAGGTGGACTTGAACAACAAGGACATCATCTACCTCACCGCTGAGGCCGAGGAAGGCCGCATCATCGCACAGGGCAACGCTGTGCTCGACAAGGAAGGAAACTTCCAAGACCAGCGCATCAAGGCCCGTTTGGATGCCGACTTCCCCGTGGTTACCCCCGAGCGTGTCGAGCTGATGGACGTGTCGCCGCAACAAATCGCGTCGATTGCCGCCGCATTGATTCCGTTCTTGGAGCATGACGACGCCAACCGCGCGCTGATGGGTGCGAACATGATGCGCCAGGCTGTGCCTCTGATTCACAGCGAGGCTCCCATCGTGGGTACCGGTATTGAGGAGCGTCTGGCTTACGACAGCCGCACGCAAATCATGGCCGAGGGCCCTGGTGTGGTAGAGTATGTCGATGCCGATGTCATCCGCATCCGCTATGACCGCACCGAGGACGAGCAGTTTGTCTGCTTCGACGAGCCGGTGCGTGAGTATCGCCTGCCCAAGTTCCGCAAGACAAACCAGAGCACGACCATCGACCTGCGCCCCATCTGCGACCGCGGACAGCGTGTCAAGAAGGGTGACTTGCTCACCGAGGGCTACTCGACCGAGAACGGCGAGTTGGCTCTGGGACGCAACCTCAAGGTGGCTTACATGCCCTGGAAGGGTTACAACTACGAGGACGCTATCGTGCTCAACGAGCGCATGGTGCGTGAGGATATCCTCACCTCGGTGCACGTCGACGAGTACACCCTCGAAGTGCGTGAGACCAAGCGCGGTATGGAGGAGTTGACCAACGACATCCCCAACGTCAGCGAGGACGCTACTAAGGACCTCGACGAGCGCGGTATCATCCGCGTCGGTGCGCACATCATCCCCGGCGACATCCTTATCGGTAAGATCACGCCCAAGGGCGAGAGCGACCCGACTCCCGAGGAGAAACTGTTGCGCGCCATCTTCGGCGACAAGGCCGGCGACGTCAAGGACGCATCGCTCAAGGCCAACCCGTCGCTCAAGGGCGTGATTGTGGGCACACAGCTCTATGCCCGCGCCATGAAGAAGCGCGTGCGTGGCGGTGACCCCGAGATTGCCAAGCTCGACGAGGAGCACAAAGTGCAGCAAGCCGAGCTCCGCGAGCAACTGCTCGAGAAGCTCATCACCCTCACCGAGGGCCGCAAGTCGGCTGGTGTGAAGGACTTCCTCGACACCGAACTGGTGCCCAAGGGACAGGTCTTCACTCCCGAACTGGTTCGCGCCATCGAGGACTTTGAGTCGGTCAACCTGAGCAAGTGGACCACCGACACGCGCATCAACGACATGATTCGCGCCACGGTGATGAACTACCTGCACAAGAGCAAGACCATGGAGGCTCATCTGCGCCGCCGCAAGAGCGACATCTCGGTGGGCGACGAGCTCCCCACGGGTATCATGCAGCTGGCCAAGGTCTATGTCGCCAAGAAGCGCAAGATCGGCGTGGGCGACAAGATGGCAGGACGCCATGGTAACAAGGGTATCGTATCGCGCGTGGTGCGTCAGGAGGATATGCCGTTCCTGGCCGATGGTACGCCCGTCGACCTGGTGCTGAACCCCCTGGGTGTACCTTCGCGTATGAACCTGGGTCAGGTGTTCGAGGCTGTTCTCGGTTGGGCCGGTCGTGAGCTGAACGTGAAGTTCGCTACCCCCATCTTCGACGGAGCTTCGCTCGATGACCTGAACCAATGGACCGACAAGGCTGGTCTGCCGCGTGGCGGCCGTACACAGCTCTATGATGGTGCCACTGGCGAACCCTTCGACCAGAAGGCCACCGTCGGTGTGACCTACTTCCTCAAGCTCGGTCACATGGTCGAGGATAAGATGCACGCACGTAGCATTGGCCCGTACTCACTCATCACCCAGCAGCCGTTGGGCGGTAAGGCACAGTTCGGTGGTCAGCGCTTCGGTGAGATGGAGGTGTGGGCGCTCGAGGCATTCGGCGCATCGCACGTCCTGCAAGAGATCCTTACTGTCAAGAGCGATGATGTCGTTGGACGTAGCAAGGCCTACGAGGCCATCGTCAAGGGCGACACCATGCCTAATCCTGGCATTCCCGAGTCACTCAATGTGCTTCTGCACGAGTTGCGCGGTTTGTGCCTGAGTGTGAAACTTGAATAATAACCTCTTACATCACAAGATATGGCTTTTAGAAGAGACACTAAGATCAAGAGCAACTTCTCTCGCATCTCCATCAGTCTGGCTTCGCCCGACGAGATTTTGGAGAACTCTTACGGAGAGGTGCTCAAGCCGGAGACTATCAACTACCGCACCTACAAGCCCGAACGCGATGGACTGTTCTGCGAGCGCATCTTTGGTCCTGTCAAGGACTATGAGTGCCATTGCGGAAAGTACAAACGCATTCGCTACAAGGGCATCGTGTGCGACCACTGTGGTGTAGAGGTCACCGAGAAGAAGGTGCGCCGTGAGCGCAGCGGACACATCCAGCTCGTCGTGCCTGTGGCACACATCTGGTATTTCCGTTCGCTGCCCAACAAGATCGGCTACCTCCTGGGAATGCCTACCAAGAAATTGGACGCGGTCATTTACTATGAGCGCTATGTGGTCATCAACCCAGGCGGACAAAAACTCAAGGAGAACGACAAGGAGCGCGAGCTTGAGAAGTTGGACCTGCTCAGTGAGGACGAGTACCTGTCAATTGTCGAGAACTTGCCCAAGGAGAATGCCTCGCTCGAGGATGACGATCCCAACAAGTTCATCGCAAAGATGGGTGCTGAGGCCATCTACGACCTCTTGGCCGAGATCGACCTGGACGTGCTCGCCAACCAGCTGCGCGACCGTGCCTACAAGGAGAACAGTCAGCAGCGCAAGACCGAGGCCCTCAAGCGCCTCCAGGTGGTTGAGTCGTTCCGCACGAGCAAGAACATCAACAAGCCCGAGTGGATGATTCTCAAGGTCCTGCCGGTGATTCCGCCCGATCTGCGTCCGCTCATTCCGCTGGACGGTGGACGTTTCGCCACCAGCGATATCAACGACCTGTATCGTCGTGTCATCATCCGCAACAACCGACTGAAACGACTCATCGAGATCAAGGCGCCCGAGGTCATCCTGCGCAACGAGAAGCGTATGCTCCAGGAGGCCGTCGACTCCCTGCTCGACAACTCGCGCAAGTCAAGTGCGGTGAAGAGCGATGCCAACCGACCCCTGAAGTCGCTCAGCGACAGCCTCAAGGGTAAGCAGGGACGATTCCGTCAGAACCTGCTCGGTAAGCGCGTCGACTACTCGGCACGTTCGGTTATCGTCGTTGGTCCCGAGCTGAACATGGGCGAGTGCGGTATCCCCAAGGATATGGCCGCCGAGCTCTACAAACCCTTTGTCATTCGCAAACTCATTGAGCGCGGTATCGTCAAGACGGTGAAGAGCGCCAAGAAGATTGTCGACCGCAAGGAGCCCGTCGTTTGGGACATCCTCGAGAACGTGATGAAGGGACACCCCGTGCTGCTCAACCGTGCACCGACACTGCACCGTCTGGGTATCCAGGCGTTCCAGCCCAAGCTCATCGAGGGCAAGGCAATCCAGCTGCACCCGCTAGCTTGTACGGCATTCAATGCCGACTTCGACGGCGACCAGATGGCTGTACACCTGCCCCTGGGCAATGAGGCTATCGTCGAGGCACAGATGCTCATGCTCGAGCCGCACAACATCCTCAACCCCGCAAACGGAGCGCCCATCACTGTCCCGTCACAGGATATGGTGCTTGGTCTGTACTACATCACCAAGCTCCGCGCCGGTGACAAGGGTGAGGGACTCAAGTTCTACGGACCCGAAGAGGCAATTATCGCCTACAACGAGGGCCGCGTGGCTATGAACGCTATCATTTCGGTGCGCACCGAGGTGGCCGACGAAGACGGCAACCTGCACACCGAATTGGTCGAGAACACGTCGGTGGGACGCATCATGTTCAACAACAGTGTGCCCCGCGAGATGGGATTCATCAACGAGTTGATCTCGAAGAAGTCGCTGCGCGACATCATCACCCGCGTCATCAGGCGCTGCGGTGTGCCGCGCTCGGCCAAGTTCCTCGACGACGTGAAGAACATGGGTTACTACATGGCCTTCAAGGGTGGCTTGTCGTTCAACCTGGACGACGTGCTCATCCCCGAGAAGAAGGCTGAGTATATCGCCGAAGGTGATGCCCGCGTTGAGCAGATTATCAACGACTACAACATGGGCTTCATCACCAATAACGAGCGTTACAACCAGGTCATCGATGTGTGGACCAACGTCAACCAGCGCCTCACGGCGACCTTGATGGACGAGATGAAGAACGACAAACAGGGCTTCAACTCGGTCTACATGATGCTTGACTCAGGTGCCCGTGGTTCTAAGGACCAGATTCGCCAGCTCTCGGGTATGCGTGGCCTGATGGCCAAGCCGCAGAAGTCGGGTGTCGAGGGCGGACAACAAATCATCGAGAACCCGATCCTCGCGAACTTCAAGGAGGGTCTGTCGGTGCTCGAGTACTTCATCTCAACGCACGGTGCCCGTAAGGGTCTTGCCGATACGGCTCTGAAGACCGCCGACGCAGGTTATCTGACCCGTCGTCTCGTGGACGTGGCCCATGACGTGGTCATCACTGAGGACGACTGCGGTACATTGCGTGGACTGGTTTGCCGTGAGGTGAAGAACAAGGACGACGTGGTCGCTTCGCTCGGCGAGCGCATCGTCGGTCGCGTGTCGGTGCATGACGTCATCGACCCGACCACCAACGAGGTTATCGTCCAGGCCGGTGAGGAAATCACCGATGCCGCAGCGGCACGCATCAACGCATCGCCCATCGAGTCGGTCGAGATTCGTTCCGTGCTCACCTGCGAGGCGAAGCATGGCGTGTGCGCCAAGTGCTATGGACGCAACCTGGCATCGCACCGAATGGTGCAAAAGGGCGAGGCTGTCGGCGTGATTGCCGCACAGTCCATCGGCGAGCCGGGTACGCAGCTGACCCTGCGTACATTCCACGCCGGTGGTGTGGCAAGTAACCAGGCCGCCGAGTCGCAACTGGTTTCGAAGTATGACGGTATCCTCGAGCTCGAGGAGTTGCGTACGGTCAAGAACAAGGATGGCGTGAACATCGTCATCGGACGCATGACCGAGATGCGCATCATCGACACCAACACACGTCTGCCGCTTACTTCCGGTACCATCGTCTATGGTTCTAAGCTCTACTTCGAGCATGGTGCTGAGGTCCACAAGGGTGACAAGATCACCGAGTGGGACCCCTTCAATGCAGTCATTGTCAGTGAGGTGGGAGGTACGCTCCGCTTCAGCAACCTGGTTGACGGCATCACCTATCGCACCGAGGTCGACGAGACATCGGGCAACAGCGAGAAGATTATCATCGAGAGCAAGGACCACACGCGCATCCCCGAGGCTCAGCTGTTTGACGAGAACGGTGAGATTGTCAAGACCTATTCGTTGCCTGTGGGCGCTCATCTGCTCTTCGACGAGGGTGAGGTGCTGACGGCAGGCGAGGTCTTCGTCAAGATTCCGCGCACATCGTCGGGCGGCGCTGGTGACATCACGGGCGGTCTGCCTCGTGTCACCGAGCTCTTCGAGGCACGCAACCCGTCGAACCCCGCCGTGGTCAGTGAGATTGACGGTGAGGTGACCTTCGGGCGCGTCAAGCGCGGTAACCGCGAGATTGTTGTCACCAGCCGTTTGGGCGAGGTGAAGAAGTACCTGGTGCCGCTGTCTAAGCAGATCCTGGTGCAGGAGAACGACTATGTGCGCGCTGGCACGCCGCTTTCCGACGGTGCCATCACGCCGGCCGACATCCTGCGCATCAAGGGTCCCACGGCAGTGCAGGACTATATCGTCAACGAGGTACAGGACGTCTATCGTCTGCAAGGTGTGAAGATCAACGACAAGCACTTCGAGGTCATTGTGCGTCAGATGATGCGCAAGGTCAACATCCTTGACCCGGGAGATACCCGCTTCCTCGAGCAGCAAGTCGTCGACAAGCGCGACTTTATGGACGAGAACGACCGCATCTGGGGCAAGAAAGTGGTCACCGACCCAGGAGACTGCCCCGATGTCATGGCCGGACAGATTATCACCGCCCGCAAGCTGCGTGACTTGAACTCGACGCTCAAGCGCCGTGACCTCAAGTTGGTCGTTGTGCGCGATGCCGTGCCCGCTACCAGCGAGCAGATTCTGCAGGGTATTACCCGTGCGGCATTGCAGACCTCCAGCTTCATGAGTGCTGCTTCGTTCCAGGAGACTACCAAGGTCCTCAACGAGGCTGCTATCAACGGCAAGGTCGACACCCTCGAGGGTATGAAGGAGAACGTCATTTGCGGTCACCTCATTCCCGCCGGTACCGGTCTGCGCGAATACCAGTCGATTATGGTCGGCAGCAAGGCCGAGTTGGCTCTGGCAGGTGTCATCACCGACGAGAACATCCTCATCGGCGAGAACGCCATCCTGCGCTGACACAGCCTAAAACCAAACTAACAGGGACAACCACCAGGTTGCCCCTGTTTTTTGTATTGCCCCGGCTATATTATCTTATGCCCAAAACAAATACTTTCGCGTGACTCACATTTATTAGACATAAGAACATAAGAACAAAAATGTAGGGACGCGGCTCCAGCCACGTCCGCACCAGCAGTGTTGGATTGCCCTGCGGGCAAGAAATTATAGGCCTCCGGCCAGAAATTTTTTTATTAATAATTTCCGCCCGTAGGGCGCAAAATTTTCCAAATAATTTTTAAAATAATTTCTCGCGAAGCGATAAAAAGCAGCGAGGCGGAACTCCTCCCCTAAGTTAGGGGAGGTGGCCCAAAGGGCCGGAGGAGTGTGTAATTCACATCTGGCTAGTACAATTTGCCTTGGAGGACAACTGGCATGTAACATGCCTTGCGTGTTTTGACACGAGAAAAATGACTCACACAAAAAATCTAGATTGCACGGAATGAGCAACTTAACGAGTGTTTCGTCATTATTGACGCACTAATATGGGTGGCGGTAGAAACACTACCACGGCATGGTTTTTGCTAGATGATTGATGTTATTTAGCATTTTCCTTTGATTTGTTGAAAACAATCACTATCTTTGCAAATTGAACACGAGTCTCTAACTGCCTCACTCTATTTCTCCCTTTTGGGGGCTAGAGGGGCCAAACGATAACAACTATGAAAAAATTACTCACTCTCATCTTCGCCCTGATGGCGGTCATGGCCGGCGCGTTCGACAACGGTGACTTCACCTACACCATCATGAGCGACGGCACGGCGCGCATCGACGGCTTCAAGAGCAGCTACACCGGCTCGCCCACGACCCTCACCATCCCAGGCTATGTCTACGACTCGGGCACGCAGAAGTACTACCAGGTGAAGACCATCCAGAACAGTGCTTTCAGCAACAATAAGACTAGGAGCCTGACGAAAGTCACCATCCAGTATGGTGTGGAGGACATTTACTCGTACGCCTTCGCCGATTGCTCCAGCCTGACGACCGTCTATCTGCCCAGCAGCATCAAGGGCCTCGCTAATCGTGTGTTCAACAACACGCCATTGACCTATGTCAACTGCGCCGCCGAGGTCATGCCCTCCATCACTGAATATGGGCTTGCCGGCATCACCAGCGACGTCAACTCCCGCACTTGGAGCTGCGCCACGCCCGACGGTCAGGCCGCCGCCAACGAAGTAGACCGCATCACCAGCAACTTCACCACGGGCTGGAACCCCAGCTCGGCCGACCTCACCGAATTGACTTTCGGCAGCAGTTCGGCTGGCACCCTGTGCAAAGTGTACCTGAACATCACCGAGGGTTGGAACCCGTCGACACAGGACTATGGCAAGGCCAAGCTGCTGTGTGCTACCGCCAACTCGTCCAACACCACGGGCACGCTCAAGTTTGACTACAACCAGAGTGTGCTCCAGGGCATGGCGCACTTCTACGTCACCGAGATTGACAAGTCGTTCCGTCTCCACGGCTCGAGCATCAAGATCCTCGACATGAGCCAGACCAGCAAGGTGGAGAAGATCGGTGCCCAGGCCTTCTACAACTGCACGAACCTCACGCAGGCCAAGGTCACCGCCAAGGTCATCGAGGGCGGCGCTTTCAACTACTGCACCAACCTGTCGAGCGTGCAGCTGTACGGCACCAGCGAGAGCAACTGCGTGCAGTCGCTGGGGACGTTCGCGTTCGCCCGTACCAAGGTGTCGAGCATTTATATCCCCGCCGGGCTCACCAGCTACGGCGCCGGCGCCTTCGCCTACTGCACCAACCTGTCGAGCATCAGCGTGTCGAGCAGCAACAACACCTTCGCGACCCACGCTGCCACGCCGGGCTGCCTCTACAACAAGGCCAAGACCATCCTCTACCAGGCCGCTGGCAAGTTTGGCGACCTCTACTTTGGCAACAACGCCCCCGACGCGCTCACCAACATCACGACCTATGCCTTTGCTGGCAACACGGGCATGGTCTCGCTCGATGTGCCGTACGGCGTGAAGACCATCGGCTCCTACGCTTTTACCGAGATGCCCAACCTGATCTCGTTGTCCATTCCCAGTTCGGTGACCTCGTTCGTTTCCAACTCGTTCTATAACCTGAAGGCGCTGACTCTGTTCTCGTTCAACCACGCCACCATCCCCAGCTCCCTGAACGGCTCCAACACCTTCTACGGCATCAAGAGCGGCTGCAAGCTCAAGGTTCCCAAGTGGCGCACGGCGTACTATCGGAACAGCGTGTGGAACTCGGCCTTCAGCGGCGGCATCAGCGAGGGGTCGTGTGACTTCTACGGCTACTATAGTGATAACATGTTCTACTACACCGTCACCAGCACCGCCAGCTACACCGACGACTTGGTGGAACCTGCGACAACCGATGGACAGCTCAAGCTCGTCAACGGAGGCTATGGTTTCGACACGACAAGAGTTGAGCTCATTTTGCCTGATGTGGTGACGCACCGTGGCAAGACCTACACCGTCACCGAGATAGAGCGTGAGACCTTCCGCAGCGATCATATCTCGATCAAAAAGGTCAGTGGCGGTGCTGGCATCAAGAAGATTGGCGCCTTGGCATTCGCCGGTGACAACCTCAGTGATGAATTGACATGGTCTGGCCATAGCCTCAGTGGTTTCGATATCCCCAACCCCGTGGAGTTTGGCGACTCGATGTGTATGGGCTGCTATATGAGAGATGCCTCTCTCAAGATAGGCGAACGTCTGGAGCGTATCGGTGTGCGTGCGTTCTATCAATGTTTTTATGGTAACTATCTTATTTACGGTCGCGTGATCACTCTGCCCGAGACCTTGACCGAGATCGGTGATTACGCATTCTGGGATTGCTGTAGGATCAATTTTTATATTACCAGCACCCAAAGGGTCACCATTGGCCAGAATATGTTTCTTCCCGGAGTAGTGGATATTCATGGCGTGATATATGCTCCGTTGGACCAGTATCTGGACATTAGCCGCCAGACACAGTCCTGGATAAACAATACCGAAGAGCACCAAACCCTGCGAGCCTTATACAAGCCAAAGACTAGATGGTCGTTGATTTCGGTGCCCGATAGCAGAAATCTCAAAATGCCCAATGACAATTGCTATGTAGTCACAGGATATAACAAGTCTGAGAGAACATTTAGCATTGCACCTTTGGGCGAGAATGTCATCCTTCCTGGTTTTACGGGAATTTTGTTCACTGGAACACCCGGCAATATATATACATTCGAGCCAACTAGTCCGAGTGCTGAAGTGCTCAATATGCCGAATGACTATCTAGTCGCTCCGCAAGGTGATTACCAGTATTTTAGCTCCAGTCAGGGCAATGGATTGGTCTATGTCTATGATGGAGCCTCTGAAATGTTTAATTTGCAGGATGCGACCATCTATAGCGGTGGAGCGGTGCTTCGCATTCCGCAGTCAGTATTCGGCACCGACACGCCGCCCGGCAATGTGGACTGTGGCAGTAGTTTTCCAGTACCATATGTCTATATCAATGGTGAGAAAGTGACCGCAGCCAATGCTAGCGACCTGAGTGTAATCGATGGCGTCTCGGGAGGATTGTCGTTCGATTATACCACCAATACTTTGAAGATGAACAATGCCACCATCACATGTGAGAATAATAACTGTATTGAAATCTATTCTGATGGCATTACCATCGATTTGCAAGGGGTCAATACCCTCAACAGAGGAGAGGGTATTGACCCCAGCAACTTCACTAATAGTGCAATCTTCAGTTCGGGTAGTTCAATAGAGAATTACTCATTAACCATCCGCAATACGGGAACCCTCAACGTGAACAGTCCAACATGGAGTGGCTTTAGACAGAAATATGGCACCCTTATCGTCAAAGATGGCGCTCAGGTTCATCTGAATGGAAAGTATGGACTAGAGGGAGGACAGGCTGTACGAAATACACTGTTGATGCGTGGAGACAACACCAAGTTGGTTACCAATGGAACAAGCGCTTCACTCCGCGGTTTTAACACGATCTACTTGCTCGACGGCCTGGCCATCACCCAACCCGTCGGGGCTCACTTCAACAATTATGGAATTTTAGTCGACACTAACGGCAATATCATCGCAGGTCAAGATGTGGTCATCTGCAAGCCCGCCACCTCGCAGTACCGCGTGGGTGACATCAATGCCGACAACAAGGTCGATGTGAGCGACGTGAACATCGTCATCAACATCATGCTCGGCAAGGCACAGGCTAGCAGTTATCCGGGCAAGGCCGATGTCAACAGCGACAACAAGGTTGATGTGAGCGATGTGAACATGATTATCAACATCATGCTGGGCAAACTCACGCCCGAAGTGCCCGAAGAAGAAATACTGGCACAAACCTTCACCGTGGGTGGCGTGTCGTTCAAGATGGCAAAGGTCAAGGGCGGTACATTCACCATGGGCGCCACCAGCGAACAAGCCGGCGAAGCCCAGAGCAACGAGTCTCCCGCGCATAGTGTGACCTTGAGCGACTACTTCATTGGCGAGACCGAGGTCACCCAGGAACTCTGGCAAGCAGTGATGGGCAGCAATCCCAGCCAGTATATAGGCATAAATCGCCCCGTTGACTATGTCAGCTGGAACGACTGTCAGACGTTCATCACCAAACTGAACCAGATGACGGGCAAGACGTTCCGCCTGCCCACCGAGGCCGAGTGGGAGTATGCCGCCCGTGGCGGGGACAAGAGCCAGGGCAACAAATATAGCGGTATTCTCAACGATGTCACGAATGTGGCATGGTATATTGACAACAGTAATAGTAAGACTCATGTGGTCGGCAAGAAAATTCCTAACGAGTTGGGCTTGTACGACATGAGCGGCAACGTGTGGGAATGGTGCAGCGACTGGTATGGCAGCTACAGCAGCAGCGCCCAGACCAATCCCACCGGTCCCGCATCGGGCTCCTATAAGGTGGCTCGTGGTGGCAACAGTCTAGGCGAAGCCACTACCTGCCGTGTCTCACGCCGTCAAGTCTTCACTACCACAGCCCATGGCCTCATCGGCCTCCGCCTCGTCATAGATTAGATAACAGATAAAAGATGATAGATGATAGGTGGACAAAAAAATAAAAATTGATGAGTTTTGATAGCTTTGATGAGAAAAACTCCACCAAATTCGCCAAACCTCATCAAAATAAATTCTATAATTCGAAAATTCGTGATAAAAAAACATGAAAGTTATGAAAAGAACGATTCAATTATTTGCACTCTTGGCGGCGATAGTCGCCATGGTGACTGCTTGTGATGTAACCACGCCCAACCCGGGTGCTCTCGAAGGCCTGTGGGGCGAAGGAATGATTAAAAGTGGGAACGACGACATCGAAGTGGTGATGAGATTCACGCCCAATGCGCAGGACAGCACCAAGGGCGAGTTTATCATCTGGTATGACGGCACGGCGACCACCGAAGATGACGCAGGCGAGTTCAGCGTCGACTACAGTGTGTGCGACCTAGGCACCTACAAGGTCGAGGGCGACCAGGTGGTGCTGAACTACGACCCCGAGAAGGTGGGGGTGAAGCTTGACGAGGACGATGCGCTTGACCATGCCAAGGAGTTGCAGGAGGCAGGCGAGGAAGGCAGTGTCGAGGCCATTGCCGAGGACTTCAAGGACATGTTCAGTAGCTTCCTGGGCGAAAAATTCCAAAAGCTGTTCAAGGACCGTAACAACGGCCTGAACCGCCACACTTTCAAGGTGGAAGGCGACCAGTTGACCCTCGCCAGTGGCGATGTCAACGACCTGGTCCTGAAGCGCCAGGAGGAGTAGGTGGTTCACGTCATTCGTGGTCAAATCAAAATCTGTAGACTATGAAGAAGAACATTGTTGTGTTGCTGTTGGCGATGTGCTGCGCGTTGTCGGTGAGCGCTTTCACCCCGCTGCCCGAGTCACCGGGACATATCCGCCTGCTGGAGCGCCTGGGAATCCACATGGACAGCCTGTACTGGATGGGCGACACCGTCAGAATGGAAGACTTTGGCTATTATGCCATCGATAAGGAGAAGCCCGCCCTGCTGGGCAAGGTGCATGGCTTCGGCGAACTGGAGAACGACGAAGAGGCCGACATGGGCATCTACAGCATCGCCGGCGTGAAGCAGTATGAGACCGTCATGGCGCT
>JAFZAK010000139.1 GCA_017557285.1 Muribaculaceae bacterium | reverse complement strand
TTGGGCATAAGTCTCAGCCAGCGTCGAGACTGGCAAGTCGATAAACGACTCATCAAGGCGCAGTTTCAAGCCCGAAGCAGCACCTGCGTTCGAGTCGACCCAGCGCACACAGTAGAGCTGTGACAACATCGTATAGGCATATGCACGGAAGGTCAAGGCCTGCGCTTTCAAGAACTGCTTCTTAGCCTCATTTCCCTCGGGCTCGTCATAGTGCATAATTACCTTATTGGCACTGTCAATGAGACAATAATAATAGTACCAAGGGTAATAATTGTACCTACTACTGGTTGTCTCGTAAAACTCATGGTTGATAAGCGGTGCCCAACCTGGCAAGTTGACGTAGAAATCTTGTCCAGGATAATTGCCATAGAACATCAAAATGCCCCCTTCGCCGCTGAAGCCTTGGGTATAGAGGTACTGCCTCATCATCGTATAGGCACAACCGTCGATGGCTAGCTCCACATCTTCAATGGTCTCAAAGGTTTTCGGGGTTATCTTACCCAGCATGATGTTAATGACGAGATTAACGTCCGAGATGTCAACACTGTAGTCGCCATTCACATCTGCCGCAGCTGTCGATGGGACTTTTCCCAGCACGACGTTAATGACTGCATTGACATCTGAGATGTCAACCCTAGCGTCTCCTGTCACATCTCCTTTGATCCCAGCACTTGCTGTAGCAAACATGGTTGCCAGAAGCGCACAAATCAATAATAGTCGTTTTAAAATCATAACAAATTCAGCATTGAAATGGTTAATTATTTGCAAAGATAGCGAGTATTACTAAACAATCCAACACTTTTCTGCTAAAAAATCATTCAAGCCGCATTTTTCACCAGAATATGCACAAAATAAAGCCGTTTTTTGGGTAAATTGCGTTTCGATTACTTGTATTTGTGACGAAAGTGCTAAAACGGGATTTTTTTCTTCGGTATAGCACTTCTAATTTCTAAAAAAACTCTAACTTTGCAATTGTTATGATAGACATCAATAATGGTATAATCAAGTTAGTGCGGTCGTTGGCGGCGAAGAAGTACCGTGACGACGAGGGATTGTTTATTGCCGAGGGTACCAAGTGTGTTCGCGACACGTGGGATGCGTTCCAGTGCCGCTATTTGATTGCCACACGGGCATGGTATGAACAGTGCGGCAACGCCAGCCACTACGACAAACTGGTTCTTGCCCCGAAGTCGCAGATGGCGCGCATGTCGCAGTTCACGACAGCCAGTGACGTGCTTGCGGTCTACGAGATACCCGAGCGCAAAGTCAATGCCGATGAGGTTCGACTGGGCCTGAACATCGTTTTGGACAACATCCAGGACCCTGGCAACCTGGGCACTATCATCCGCCTGGCCGACTGGTATGGCATCCGCAACATCTTCGCCAATCCGACGACCGTCGACGTGTATAACCACAAAGTGGTGCAGGCCACGATGGGGGCCATCTCGCGGGTCAAGGTGCATTATCAAGACCTGGAGGACTTGTTTGATGAGTATCCCGAACTGCCCATCTATGGCACATTCCTGGATGGCGATAACATCTATGCAAAGACGTTGGAGCCACGGGGCTTCGTGGTGTTCGGCAACGAGGGCAAGGGCATCGGCGCGAAAGTGTCGGCGCGTGTGACTCACCGCCTGCTCATCCCCGCCGCACCTCACCAAGGCGCAGGCAGCGAGTCGCTCAACGTGGGTGTGGCGGCAGCCATCACCGTGAGTGAACTACTGCGCAATACCTTGAAGACATAGGTTTCATCAGACAAAAGGGCAAAAGGACATAAGGTTTTTTGTTTCATCAGACATAAGAACAAAAGAACATAAGTCTGACTGAACAGCAATCATTTGAGGAGAACAGCAACGACTACAACAAAATCAGTGCGGCAGGGAATGATTCTCTGCCGCACTGATTTTATTAACTATGTTTTGAAGAGTGGATTCTAAAGGGCGAGGCGCAGGCCAAGGTCGCCGTTCTTATTTGTCGGCTCTTCGTAGCTACGGTACGACACTCGGCAGTGCCAGGAGTAGTAGTAACAGCTGCCACCACGGCACACGCGTTCAGAGCCCGAGTTAGGGCCGGTGGGATTGGTCTGCGTGTCACTGTTGTACCAGCCATACCAGTCCTGGCACCACTCATACACGTTGCCGCTCATGTCGTACAAGCCCAACTCGTTCGGAGCCTTGGTGGCGACAGTTTGCGTGCCGTAGCCCGCTGTGCCACTGATAGTTGAGGGTATAGTGCCCGAATACCACGCCACATCATCCAAGGTGTTACTGCCAGCGTACTTGTAGCCCTGGCTCTTATTGCCACCACGTGCGGCATACTCCCACTCGGCCTCCGTCGGGAGACGGAAGTTCTTGCCCGTTAGCTGGTTCAGCTTAGCAATGAATGTATGGCAATCATCCCAACTCACTGTTTCGACAGGCCGCTTCAGGTTGTCGCCATAGTTTGAATTAGTGGAGGCCTGGAAGTAGCTGGGGTTACTGCCCATCACAGCCTGCCACAGTTCCTGCGTCACCTCGGTCTGGCCGATGCTGAAGCCAGAGAGTGTCACCTGGTGGGTAGGATTCTCGTCATCAAAGGCATCGCCGCTCTGCTCGGCAGTGGCACCCATGGTGAATGTGCCTCCCTCGACCGCCACCATCTTGAACGACACACCGTTGACGGTGAAAGTTTGCACTTCTTGATTTGTTTTACCCAGCATGATGTTGATGACGGCATTCACGTCAGCGATATCAACCGAACCGTCGCCGTTGATGTCGCCTGCAGCGGTCTGAGCTGCCTTGCCCAGCATCATATTGATCACGGCATTGACGTCGGCGATATCGACTTTGTTGTCGCCGTTGATATCACCCTGCACTTGCGCCGTGGCGCTCAGCCCCAACAGCAAGCACGCCACCAGAGCCAATAATTTTAGATAAGGTTTTTTCATCGTTTTATAGTTTTATTATTGATTTCGCTACAAAGATAATCATTTTTTCGCAATTCACCAACAATCTGAATAGAAAAACAGTTATCAGTTGTCAGGGGTCAGTTGTCAGGGGTCAGTTGTCAGGGGTCAGTTGTCAGGGGTCAGTTGTCAGGGGTCAGTTGTCAGGGGTCAGTTTTTTTGAAACATTTTTGGAAGAATGAGGAAAAAACACGAACTTTGCAGAAAAAAGTTGAAGTATGGAATCTATCCCCATCAAATATCGGCCAGCAGTTGAGGTTATCAAGTCAGCTATCCTGCAAGGGCAATATGAGGCTGCAAAAGGAGTGAATCGCATCCAACTGGCAGTGTACTTTGGCATTGGCAAGTATATATCTCTCAACACTCGCAAGGGCAAGTGGGGTACTGGTGCACTTGAAGCCATCAGCCAACTGCTTCAAAAGGAATTGCCTGGCTTACGAGGATACTCCGTGACCAGCATGAAAAACATGCGTAAGTTTTATGAGAACTGGGCGATGTTAGATGCTACCCTAAATGGTCAGTTTGCCGATGCTAATACATCGACAATCCAAATTGCCGATTCAGAATACGCTATCAGTCAACCAATTCCCAAATCGGCAATCCAGATTGCCGATTTAGAGAACTATAGAATTGACATCTATCATTCCATTCAAATACCTGAAACCATTGACTTCCCGATTGATGACTTCTTTAGATTACCATTCACCCATCACATACGTATTATTGAAGGCTCTAAAGATATAGTAGCACGCTATTATTACATCCACCGAGCCTGCGAAGAGCATCTCACTCCGAAGCAGTTGGTAAACCTTATCAAAGAAGATGCCTATAGTCATCAGAGTCTGATTCCCAACAATTTCTTGCAAACGATGAGCAATGCAGAACATTCGCGAAAGGCCGTGATGATGTTTAAAGACGAATACCTGCTTAATTTTATCAATGTTGAACAGATTGGTGAGCGTGACGCAATAGATGTGGATGAACGAGTGTTAGAACAACAAATAGTGCATAACATCAAACAGTTTATCATGACCTTTGGCAAGGACTTCACTTTTGTTGGCAACCAATACCACCTTGAGATTTATGGTATTGACCACTTCCCAGATTTGTTGTTTTTTAATCGTGAGCTCAATGCACTGGTTGTGGTTGAACTCAAGACAGGAGAATTCAAGACTTCTTATTTAGGTCAACTCATGGGCTATTTGTCAATACTGGATGCCAAGGTACGCAAACCCCACGAGAACCCACCCATCGGCATCGTATTGTGCAAAGAAGCCAACCGTGAATTTGTTGAGTTTGTCATTCGCGATTACAATAAACCTATGGGAGTGGCTACATACACGACAACTAGGGAAGTCCCTGAGGCTTTGCAACGCACCCTCCCCAACATTGACGACATTAAGAAACTGCTCACAGATAATAGATAAAGAATTTCTGCAACAAATTGTAGTCTTATGGCTAAGAGTAATAATAAGACGGTGTATTTCTGCAAGAACTGCGGGGCTGAGTCGCCTAAGTGGGTGGGCCGGTGCCCGGCTTGCGGGGAGTGGAACACCTATATCGAGGAGCCTGTGGCGCCAAAGAATGCACATGGCGCGAAGTACGGCGCTGACGGCACCACACGCGAGGCTGCCCGGCCCGTGAAGATTTCGCAGATCAAGGCGGAGGAACTGCCACGCATCAAGTTGCCCAGCGGGGAGTTGAACCGCGTGCTGGGCGGCGGTCTGGTGCCAGGCAGCATCTTGCTCATCGGGGGCGAGCCCGGCATCGGCAAGAGTACGCTGGTGCTGCAGAACGTGCTCCGCATCCGTTCGCGTCGTGTGCTGTATGTCAGCGGCGAGGAGAGCCCTGCCCAACTGCGTATGCGCGCCGACCGTATTGCCGGCGGGCAGATGGACTGCGAGTGCTACCTGCTGTGCGAGACCTCGCTGGAGAGCATCTTTGCCTCGATGCGTGCCGACAAGCCCGACCTGGTGATTGTCGACTCTATTCAGACCATCGCGAGCGACGAGTTGGAGAGTGCGGCGGGCACGGTGAGCCAAGTACGTGAGTGCGCAGCAGCGTTCCAGCGCTATGCCAAGGAAACGAATACGCCCGTCATTCTCATCGGTCACATTAACAAGGAGGGGTCAATTGCCGGTCCGAAGGTGCTGGAGCATATTGTCGACGCAGTGCTACAGTTTGAGGGCGACCGCAACTATATGTACCGCATCTTGCGGTCGATCAAGAACCGTTTCGGCAACACGAGCGAGATAGGCATCTACGAGATGAAGGAGGACGGCCTGCGCGAGGTGACCAACCCCAGCGAGATGTTGCTGTCGCAGAGCGACGAGCCGCTGTCGGGCACGACCATCGGTGTGACCATCGACGGCACACGTCCGTTCCTCATCGAGGTGCAGGCGCTGGTGAGCACGGCAGCCTACGGCACCGCGCAACGATCTGTGACGGGCTATGACCCGCGTCGGATGAACATGCTGCTGGCGGTATTGGAGAAGCGTGTGGGGTTTAAGTTAGCACAGAAGGACGTATTCCTGAACATCGCTGGCGGCATCAAGGTGAATGACCCCGCGATGGACCTGCCCATCATCTGCGCCATCCTGTCGAGCAACGTGGACATGACCATCAACCGTCAAGTGTGTTTTACGGGCGAGGTGGGTCTATCTGGCGAGATACGTCAGGTGACACGCATCGAACAACGCATCAGCGAAGCACAAAAACTGGGTTTTGAGACCATCGTGATTCCAAAACACAACCTCAAGGGCATCAAACGTGACGGGTTCACGATACGCCTGGTTGAAGTGAGCAAAGTCGAGGAAGCGTTCCGATTCCTATTCGGGTGATGTTTTTATCACGAAATTTAGGAATTTCAAGAATTTTATTTTTGTTGGAGTAATTCCTTGAATTCTTAAATTATTGATGGCTTTTGATGCCACCCCCATCACCCCCGAAGAGGGAGAAGGGGGTGGGCTTTTCATTACTGATATGTCACCGCAATCGTCTTGATTGCTGTCGATGGGTATGAGCCCTCAGGAACCGAGATGGTGAAACTGCTCACCCCGCTGCTTGAGAAGGTGCAGGTGTTCAAGGCAGCCTCGGTTGTGAGTGTTGCGCCCGTGTCGTTAGAAGTTATCTGAACACTAGAAGCCGCACTGCTGTCGTACGACTGGACGACGACCTTCTTGATTTTTTTGCTGCCCTTGGCAGTCCAAACTACCTTACCGCATTCTTGACCCATGCCTAGAGCACTAGCTGTACTGGAATTAAACAGTTCCAAGACGTAACCTGTAGTACTTTCATCAAGTGCTCGTAAAGTGAAATTGCTGTAAGCCATAGTGGCGTTCTGGTCGTTGAATTCTTTGGTTAAAAATGAATCAGATGGATCTCCGTATGCTGGTATCTCACTAGCGGCGAAGCCCAGTGCCTGCAGGCTGGCTGCTGAGGTGTAGTCGTAGGTCACCTCCACCGGATTGTTCACGTTCCCGCCTTGTTCTTTGCCTAGCATGATGTTGATTACCTTGTTGACATCGCTCACGTCGATGTTGCCTTCGCCAGTGACATCGGCGTTGCCAGGATAGGCGCTAGCTGGGGCCTTGCCGAGCATAATGTTGATGATGGCATTTACGTCGGTCACGTCGGTCTGGTTGTCACCTGTGACATCACCAACGACTGGATTTGTCGTGAGATCCAGGGCAAAGTAGTCGCCGTAAGGCTCGATGCCGTCGGGCAGTTGTGACAAGGGAACGATAAGATAAGCCGTGCAGCCATCGATTTGCAACGGGTCCATGTTGGTTATCAAGCCGTAGCTATACTTGCCGTTGCTATAGTAGAAACTCCATTCGAAGAATTGATTATCGCCGTACAAATATGTAATATCGACAGCTGGCTGCAGGATGTTGTCGCAGCAATCGGCTGTTGAAGTTGCGCTGGGGTCGGCAGTGAGGAACCAGTACTGCTCTTGTTCTACATCACGGTTGGGCAACTTCACTATCACGCCAGTGTTAGCGGGAACCACGTTCCCAGGCACATACCGCGTCAGTGCCTTCATGTCCGACGGATCGCTGGTATCCAGGCCGGTAACGATGAAGATTTTGCTGCCCTCGGGCAACACGACGGGAACCTCGCATGAAAACGGGGTGGCATCGCTGGCGGGGTCATTGGCCGACATCTTGATGTAGGGTTGCAGGTGCTCGCGCGAGGTTTCGGTGGCGCTGTAGGCCGCATGGAAGCTATGGCGGTTCACGCGCACTGCGGCCGATTGGTCAGGATTGGTAATGGGCAGATGCAGTCCCCACATATCGTCGTTGTCCTCGGCATCAACCGGCATGTCGCCATTCAGCCAGGTCACAGTGATGGGATGATATTCATAGAAAGCCCGCCAGCCAATGTTGAAGGCGTTGGTGGTGACCTCGGTGAGACCTGTGTTCTCAAATGCTTGGGCGTTGATACGCTCGACACCATCAAAGTTGAAAGAAGTGAGCGAGATACAACCAGCGAAAGCTTGTTTGCCGATAAACTCGAGAGAGTTTCCGGTAAGCCCAATGTTGGCCAACTTGCTGCAGTTGTAGAACGCACCCTCGCCAATTCTGGTGATGCCATCGGGCAAGGTGACGCGCTCCAAGTTTGTGCAGTTGTAGAACGCTTTTTTGCTCACCGCTTTCAGGCCATTAGGCAGTGTGATGCTTATCAGGCTTCCCGAATTTAAGAGCCATTCCTCGGGCAGGGTGGTGATGCCCGTGAAATATTGGAACTCGTCAAAATGTTGCAAGTTGGTATTACCAGATAAGCTGCCCAGCTGCGACGAGGTCACCATAGTGGCCTCGCGGTAACTCAGCTCTCCGTCACCGTTGGTGTCAAACAAAGCCACGCATGCGGCCTTGGTCGTTGCGTCCTCAAAGGTGATATTGTCCGTGGAAATAGGCGTGGTGTAGCCCTGCTTCACTAGGAAATAGACGATGTAGTAGTCCCAGTAGTCGCACTTGCCGTCACCATTCAAGTCGTAGGCCGGGCTTGGGTATGACCAGTTGTTATCATAGCCACCATTAACAATTTGCGAATCAATCGCTTCATAGTCCAATGAGTTAATCTCGCCACTGCCATTCACATCCCCCAGACCGATGTAAGGGCTGACATCCAAGTTCATGGGATTATTTATGAGGCATGCGTTGAGCATGATTGAATCTCCGGTATCGATGTTTCCGTCACCATTTATATCAAAAGCTGGATTATTGTCAGCAATATGTACAATGAAATAGTTAACGTCATCGGGGTCGACCTTGCCGTCGCCGTTCAGGTCATACTTCGGGGATAGCTGCACTAGGAAATAAACGATGTAGTAGTCCCAGTAGTCGCACTTGCCGTCGCCGTTCACGTCGTAGGCCGGACTTGGGTATGACCAGTTATTATCATAGCCACCATTAACAATTTGCGAATCAATCGCTTCATAGTCCAATGAGTTAATCTCGCCACTGCCATTCACATCCCCCAGACCGATGTAAGGGCTGACATCCAAGTTCATGGGATTATGTATGAGGTATGCGTTGAGCATGATTACATCTCCGGTATCGATGTTTCCGTCATCATTTATATCAAAAGCTGGATTATTGTCATTAATATGTGCAATGAAATAGTTAACGTCATCGGGGTCGACCTTGCGGTCGCCGTTCAAGTCATACTTCAGGGATAGTTGCACCAAGAAATACACTATGAAATAGTCCCATGAGTCACACTTGCCGTCGCCGTTCAAGTCGTAGGCCTCGTCATCACAAGCCCAGCCATTTCGGACATTTTCATATTCGCGGACAAAAGCTTTGATTAGTTCATAATCTTGCCTATTGACAAAGCCATTGCCATTCACGTCACCATGACCAATATAAGGCGTGATATCCAGATTCATCGGGTTAGACATGAGGTAGCCATATATCAGGTTCAGATCTACAACATCAACGACTCCACTTCCGTCGATATCGGCTGCTGGATCAAGATCATCACCAGCAAATATACAATATATCACTGCATTCATATCATCGGGGTCGACCTGGCCGTCGCCGTTCACGTCATAGCCGAGACCCCAGCTCGGCAGCGCAAGCAGGGAGAACATAAGGAATAATAGCTTTTTCATATCGTTTAGGTTTGGCCTCCCTCACTCCCCCTTGAAGGGGGGAAGCTCAGCGAGGCAGATTTATAATTATTGACACGAATATTGAAAAAATGCCAAACGGCACACTCCGCTCACTAGGATGGACGGAATGTGCCATCAGGGGTTGTATAGGATGTGACTGCTAACGCATAGCTTGAGTGGCGACGGCATATGGATTGGTGGTAATTTGCTAAATGTCAGCACATTACATAAAGTGCCAACATGAATTACTCGTATGCTAGATGCCAAGGCAGCCATTTGGTTAACAGTTAAAACCTATTATTCAATTTGCAAAGATAGTGATATTCTTTTAAAATTCCAACTATTTTCAGTGAAAAAAAAATGATGATTCTTCTTGTGTCATACCCATTGGCAATTGGCTATTGGGATTGACGGGCTCAAGCGTTAACGACTATTAAATTTTGTGGGCTGATTAAACTTATTGTTAGATGGGTAGTCATAGTATCGGAAAGATTAATAAAACACTTTTGCTTCAAACGCAATAAGACGACTTTTTCGTAATAAAACAATGACTGAGTGCCTTCAAGCACCGCCATCAAGCCCCGCTCGCGACTGAGTGGGGCTTCTGGTATATATGTAATGTCCCCCTAGCCCCCTAAAGGGGGAACATTTGAGTGAATCGCGTAGTCTAGTCTTTTGACGAAGTCAATCAGTGTGTGCCAGGCTTAGCGGGGACATATAGCTTATCGTCGATGACGAGTTCGGAATCGGAGATCCAGCCGCTATAACCTATTTCTGGAATTTCACCTAAGACATACGACAATTTGGAAACGGCGCGGCGGTTACCGCTATCGTCCTTCGCATAGGGGACCCCGTGTTCATCAACCACTAGCGTGCTGTAGTCCCTGCCGCCGAGGTTGCTCTCCAGCATCACTTGCTGTCCGTTAAATAAATAAACGATGTTGTCACTCATTGTGATTTCCATAATTGTTTTGCCAGAAATGTCGACTGAGCGAGAAGGAGTAAAATCGTTTTCGTAATCGACTTCGGTAACTAATGACATATCAGAGTTAGGGAGACGTATGACTCTCACTATCACCGAATTTCTATATTCGTCAGGGCACTGCGACACGAAGGTGTAAGGTTTCCCGCGTTCTATGCTTGTCGGTGCTTCGGAGAAGATTTTCACCTTTCGCGTAGCCTTATTAAACTCTGCCTTCGAGACATACTCCGCCGGAACATCTTCCTGAGCAGGCGGGTAGTATTTATAGAAGGCTCCGTTTTCTATAGTGAAGTATTCAGCAGCGTCGACGAGAGAGAAAGTTAATTCGCGAGGGGAGTCACTCGATTTCACCGCCACGCGACCAGCAGGAATGGTCGACTTCACTCGCGACTTTAGTGACTTTTTGCTATGCGACTTTAGTGGGGAGACAAACACGTATCCCTCATCGAATGTTTTGGACGTTTGCGCAGGAAGCCATGCCCAAGTAAGCATGGCGGCTGCTAACAGAATAATGGACTTTTTCATCAATCTTGATTTCATATTTTTATAGGTTTAAAGTTATCAGTTTCTTAATCTTGTTAGGGGTCAGTCTTTTTCGCTGAGTTCTAGCCAGCGGAGTTCTTTCTCGTCGAGGAGTTTCTTTATTTGCTCGTAACGGGCGGCTTTGGTGGCGACATCGGTGATGGTGTCGCCGCTGGCAAAGAGGGCATCTAACTCATCCTTCTCGGCAGAGAGCGCTGCGATGTCGGCGGTGAGCTCCTCGAGTTCGCGTTTCTCCTTGAAGGTGAGTTTGTTGCTTCTCGCCTCTTGCCTCTCGTTTCTTGCTTCTTGTTTCTTGCTTCTCGTGGACGTGGCTGAAGCCGCGTCCCTACAAGCCTGTCGCTCATGGTATTCCTTCCAGGCACGGTACTCGCTGTAATTGCCCGGGAAGTCTTTGACGACGCCATCGCCCTGGAAGACCCATGTGTGGTCGACGGTGCGGTCCATGAAGAAGCGGTCGTGGCTCACAATGATGACGCAGCCCTTGAACTTGGCAAGGTAGTCCTCAAGCACGCCCAGCGTCTGGATGTCCAGGTCGTTGGTGGGCTCATCGAGGATGAGGAAGTTGGGTTTCTGCATCAATACGGTCGCCAGATAGAGTCGCCGCTGCTCGCCGCCGCTGAGTTTGGCGATGAGTTTTTGCTGGTCGCGAGCGGTGAAGAGGAACATGTTGAGGAACTGCGATGCTGAGTAGTGGTTCTTCTCGTCGAAGTACACTTCCTCGGCGATGTCGCGCACGGCATCGATGACGCGTTTATCGGGGTCGAAGGATATGCCTTCCTGGCTATAGTATCCGAAGCGCACCGTCTCACCCACCTCAAAGTACCCGCTGTCGGGCTGCAGTTGGCCAAGCAACAGTCGGATGAAGGTGGTCTTCCCTACCCCATTGTCGCCGACGATGCCGAGTTTCTCATATCGAGCGAAGGTATACTCCAGTTCGTTGAGGATGACCTTGTCGCCAAAGCGTTTGCTCACCTTGTGCGCGGTGAAGATCTTGTTGCCGATATAAGTAGAATTGACATTGAGCCGCACGTCGCCCGGGTCATGAATGACCCTCGCACGCTCCTTCAAGTCGTAGAAGGCATCGATGCGGTATTGCGCCTTGTGTGCTCGTGCCTGTGGCTGCCGCCGCATCCAGTCGAGTTCGGTGCGCAATAGGTTGCGGGCGCGCTCAACCTGGGCATTCTGCGCCTCGATGCGCTCGGCGCGCTTTTCGAGGTAATAGTTGTAGTTTCCGTCGTAGCTGTAGATGGTCTGCTGGTCCATCTCGAGGATGCGGTTGCAGATGTTGTCGAGGAAGTAACGGTCGTGCGTGACCATGAGCAAGGTGATGTAGCTGCGCTTGAGGTAGGTCTCGAGCCACTCTATCATGTCGATGTCCAAGTGGTTGGTCGGCTCGTCGAGGATGAGCATCTGGGGTTCGCTGATGAGGAGTTTGGCCAGGGCGACTCGCTTGACCTGTCCGCCGGAGAGTTCGGCGATGGGTTGGTCGTAATCGCTGATTTTGAGCATGGTGAGGATTTGCTTGAATCGATCCTCGTAGTCCCATGCCCCGGCGTTGTCCATGGCTTGAATGGCAGCTGTCATCGCGTCGGGGTCACCGCTGCGCAGGGCGTGCTCATAGTCGCGCACGGCTGTGCTCTGACGGTCGTCGCCCCACAAGCAAGTGTCCATCACGCTGCGAGAGCCTTCGAAGGTGGGCATCTGTGGCAAGTATCCCACGCGCAGGTCGTTGCGGTAGATGACGGTACCGCTGTCGGGCGTGTCTTCGCCCGCCAGGATATTGAGCAGGGTGCTCTTTCCGGTTCCGTTCTTGGCGATGAGTCCGATTTTCTCGCCCTCGGCGATGCCGAAGGTGATGTCATCGACGATGACATCGGCACCGAACGACTTGGTCAAGTTCTCAACTTGGAGGTAGCTGGTCATAGCAGTTAGCCTTTAGCTTTTTTGATTTGCAAAGTTACGACAAAAGTCGTACCTTTGCGCAAGAAATACTCAATTATTTTGCTATGAAGAAGTTTAGACTAATGCTGATGCTGGTGCTGGTGCCCCTGATGGCCCAGGCACAGAAGTTTGCGATACTGAGCGACATTCATGTCACTCCGGGTAATGCCAACGAGGGCAAGCTGCGTGAGGCGGTTGCCGAGATTAACGGCTGCGATGCCGATGTGGTGCTGCTCACAGGCGACCTGACGAACGAGGGCAGCGACGAGCAGCTGCGCAATGTCAAGGCCATACTGGATGGCATCACCAAGCCGTTCTATATCATCCCCGGCAACCATGAGAACAACTGGAGCCAGAGTGCCTGCAAGACGTTCAACGACCTGTGGGGCAACGACCGGTTTGTGTTCGAGGTGGGCCAATTGGTGGTCGTGGGCATGAATTGCGGCCCGTTCATGAAGATGGGTGATGGCCACATCAAACAGGAGGACCTGCTATGGCTTGACAAGACACTCAGTGAGCGCGTCACGCCCGGAAAGCGTGTGCTGAGCGTCAACCACTACCCCATCCTTGACGACCTGGACAACTTCCAGGACTATGTGAACGTCCTGAAGAAATACCCCGTAGTGACGCACCAATGCGGGCACTACCACAGCTGGAAGCAGTATGAGACCTGCGGCATCAGTGGCCTGATGGTGCGCGCGCTGGACATGGGCAGCGGGAACTATGGCTACACGTTGCTCAATGTTGACCTGGACCGCGACTGGATTCATGTCTACAACAAGGAGCTGGGCAAAGAGCCGGAACTGAAATATGCCTACAAGATTAACCTAGATTTTGAGGCGTTCCCGACTTCTGAAGTGACCAACATTGTTCCAACAGGCTTCAGCGTCAGCAAGGTGTATGCCGACAATGCCTCCATCTTCACCCGTCTGGGCGTGGATGCACAAAACATCTACTTTGGCAACTCGCTGGGTTATGCCAAGGCTCTGGACAAGAAGTCGGGCCAGGTGAAATGGGCATACAAGACCGACGCGATGCTGTTTTCGCGTCCTGCCGTGGACAAGAAGTCGGTCGTCATCCCCACTGCCGACAAGCGATTGGTATGGCTGGACAAGAAATCGGGCAAGGCAACCTACGAGTATGCCGCCAATGGCCCCTATGTGGCTGACGGTGTGGTGCTGGACGGCATTCTCTATCAGGGCGGCTACAAGACATTCCAAGCTTGGGACGTGAAGCGACACAAACTGTTGTGGGCTTACAATGACATCAACAACTACTGCCAAGCAGCACCTGTGGTTGATGGCAATGACGTGGTTTTCGGCGCTTGGGACACCTACCTACGTACGCTTGACCGCAAGACTGGCGCGCTGCGTTGGCAGTGGAACAACGGAAAAAATGTCAATCTCTACAGTCCAGGCAACGTGGTGCCCGTGGTGACGCCTGACAAGGTGGTGGTTGTGGCACCCGACCGTGTGACAACGGCGGTGAGCCGCAAAGATGGTACCCAGTTGTGGCGTGTGAAGAACGAGAACAAGGTTCGTGAGAGCCTGGGTCACAGCGAGGATGGCCGCGTGGCCTACGCCAAGACGATGGATGGCGAACTGGTGGCAATGTCTACCGGTGACAGTTATGAGTTGTTATGGAAGGGCGACGCTGGTCTCGGCTACGAGCACGCGCCGTGCATCGTGCTGGAGCACAAGGGCCATGTCGTGCTGGGTTCGCGCCGCGGCATGCTGGTGGTGTTTGACGCACACACGCATGAGCGTGTGTTGACCTACAAGATGGGAAGCAGCGAAGTTAACGGCTTCGAGGTCGATCCCGTCACGGGCGACATCTACTGCTCGCTCATCGAGGGCAGCATCTACCGCATCACTCTGCCGTAAAAAACAAAAAGTTAGAGGGCGTGTCCGCCTGACACTTTGATGACTTGTCCCGTGATCAATCTTGCCTGCTCACTTGCCAGGAACAGAATGGTTTCGGCGATATCTTCGGGTTGAATTAATTGGCCCATGGGTATTAACGGAATCACATCCTTCTCCAATTCATCATCAATCCAACCCGTTTGCGTGGGACCCGGTGCGACACAATTCACCGTAATTCCATACTTCGCTACTTCAAGCGCGATACTACGGGTGAGCGCTTCCAGAGTTGCCTTACTTGCCCCATAGGTGATTTGGCCCGCAAAAATCTGTGCCGCATCAGTGGAGATATTGATGATTCGGCCATGGTTGCTGCGCCGCTTGATTAGCTCCCTCATCATCAAGATGCTGCCTCGAACGTTGACGGCAAAGGTATCGTCAATCACACTCTGTGTGATTTTTTCTATTGTGTCAAAGCCATTCTCATCATCTACCGCCGCATTGTTGACAAGAATATCAATTTTTCCGTATCTGTCGATCGCGGTCGAATAGATTTCCTTCACGGCATCCTCGTCAGAAATGTCGCTTTCTATTATCATATAGTCAGCATGCATTTCCTTGAGTTTGTTCTCTACAATATCCGCATCCCCTGCATTTGCCTGATAGTACCTGTCAGTCCCATTCCTGTCGGTCTTGTTCTTATCGAAGGGCCTGAGCACTTTCTTATATACCAAAACCACCTTTGCCCCTTCACGGGCAAAAGCTAAAGCGGTGGTTGCTCCTATTCCCTGCGGGTTGTTCGCGCCCGTAATAAGAGCCACCCTGTCTTGCAATCCGTAGTCAACCATGTGTTCTCTTATTCTTGGTTAGATTGCCTGGGTACGGCGAGTTGGAGGGTGCGGTAGAGGTTGCACCCGATGAAGTTGCCCAATATTGAGGCGAGGTAGACAAGGAGTGCCTGTGGTGTCCAATCGGTCACTCCCAGCGCGAGTGAGTAGTAGAAGGCGTCGGCAATGCTGTGGACGAATCCGCACATGATGAACAGAGGAATGCCGAAGAGCAGCGGCAGCCACATCTTCTGCCGTGCAAAATTGACCACAGTCGTCATGATGAATCCGCAGAAAACGGCAAGCAGCGTCACATTCCAGAATCCCTTGTCGAGCCTGCCATCCACGATTTTGTGTGCCGTGTCGGCCAATTCTGGTATTGCACTCTTGATGGCGAGCGCCACAAGTGCGCATCCAACAATGTTACCCAGTATGATGACAGGCAGCTCAATCCAGTCTCGCTTGGTTTCCACAAATCCGCTTACGCCGGTGTATAGCTTCATTTTGTAGCACACGACGGTAATGAGTCCAAAAGAGAAGAGCACAGCACCCATGATGCCGCCCACTTTGAGGAACGCCACACCTCCGATTGAGATGCAGATTCCTGCCAGGATTGAGTCGATGACAGTTTTACGCATGATTGTTTAGCAGTTAACTTAATGATTTTATCTCTAACGACTGGACGTCAGAGGAGGGAGAGGAGGTGGTCGATTTGCTCGTCGGTGGTGGCCCAGGAGGTGCAGAGGCGGATGATGGTGTGAGTGGCATCGACGGGTTCAATGATGTCTACACCGACGCTCTGTTGGAGTGTTGCCAGGCGGTCGTTGTCGATGACGAAGAACTGCTGGTTGGTGGGCGAGTCGATGTAGAGTTGGTAGCCCTTGTCAATCATCGCCTGTCGCAAGCGCAGCGCCTGATTGACGGCGTTGCGGGCGATGTCCCAATAGAGCCCGTCGGTCATGAGTGTGGCAAACTGCACGCCCAACAGCCATCCCTTGGCAAGCATGGCTCCGCGGTGCTTGATGAGTCCTCGCGTGAGACGAATTTCCTTATTGAGTACGACGACAGCCTCGCCGAAGAGTGCCCCCACTTTGGTGCCGCCGATGTAGAACACGTCGGCGAGTTGCGCCAGATCGCGAAGGGTGACGTCGCATGCCGGTGCTGCAAGGCCATAGCCCAGGCGGGCGCCGTCGATAAAGAGGAAGAGGTTATACTTGTCGCAGATGTCGCGCAGGCGGCGCAGTTCAGCCAAGGTGTAGAGTGTGCCCAGTTCGGTGGGCAGCGAGATGTAAAGTGCGCGCGGAATCACGTAGTGCTCCCACCCTACCGCATTGAACTCGGCGGTCGCCAGCGCCATGTGCTGCTCAAGCGCATCGATGTCGACCTTGCCCAGCTGCGACGGCATGCCGATGACCTTGTGTCCGCATGCCTCAATGGCGCCAGCCTCATGTACATTGATGTGGCCCGTTGTGGCCGCCAGGATGCCCTCGTTGTGGCGCAGCATGGCATCGATAACAACGGTGTTGGTCTGTGTGCCGCCTACCAGGAAATGCACCTGTGCGTCATCACGTCCGCAAGCCTCGCAGATGAGCTGTCGCGCCTGTTCGCAGTAAGGGTCCAGTCCGTAGCCTGTGTTCTTGTCCAGGTTGATGTCGGCAAGTCGCCGCAGGATGGCGGGATGAGCACCCTCCATATAGTCGCATGAGAAGGAAAGCATTTATTTAGTTTATAGTTTATAGTTAATAGATTATAGTTAAGTAGTTGTTCGTTTCCCCAAAAGGAACATTCCCCCCTTTAGGGGGTTAGGGGGACTTCACTTGTTATTGTAATGGGTCATAGCGAAGTCGAGGCCTGAGAGGCAGAAGGCGCGGATGGCATCGGTGGCGAGTTTGGCGCGCTCGGGGAGGATGGCGAGTTGCTCGGCGGTGGGATGTCCCAGCACGTAGTCGACCTGCGCTCCGCGCGGGAAGTCGTTGCCTACACCGAAGCGCAGCCGTGCATAGTGCTGGCTGCCCAGGAGTTGGTCTATGCTCTTGAGTCCGTTGTGGCCTCCGTCGGCACCCTGTCCGCGCAGACGAATGGCGCCGAAGGGCAGCGCGATGTCATCGACCACGACCAGGATATGGTCGAGTGTGATCTTCTCTTTCTGCGCCCAGTAGCGTACCGCCTCACCGCTGAGGTTCATATAGGTCGATGGCTTGAGCAGAATCAGCTGTTGGTTCTTGACGCGCATTTGCGCCACAGCGCCATAGCGTTGGGACGAGAATGCCACACCAGCCTGTTCGGCCATCGTCTCGACCACGGTGAAGCCGATGTTATGGCGTGTGCCTTGGTACTCGGCACCGATATTGCCTAATCCTACGACAAGAAATTTCATCTGTTCAGTTTCTTCTGTTTGCTCGGGTTGTTGCTGCTTCTTGCCAAAGATGGCTCGAAGCGCGTCCATCAGTTTGCCCATAATAATTGTCATTAGAGTGTGCAAAGGTAGTGAATTTAATTAAGAATTAAGAATTTAGAATTAAGAATTTTTCTAACCGATAAGCGCGCGAAACTTTTTGTTTTTATTGTGAGTTGAAGTGTGTCAGCGTTTCGCGGACGATTTTCTCAATCAGTTCGGCCTCGGTCTTGATGCCTTTTGGCAGGCAGAAGGAGCAATACCAAGCGCCTGGATAGTCCCACGTTTTCTCGCAATAATCGTCAAACGTGAAGTTATCCACGACATGAGAGACACGCGGGTTAATTGCCTGGGCTCTGAGCAAAGCCTTGCGCCGAATCCTGTCCATCTCTTGCTCAACCTGTTCTTGATAATTCCATAGCTCGTCCATAATCGTTTTATTTTAGAAGGGCGTTGACTGAGGTCTTCATCAATGCCTCGAGTAGGGTGCCGATGGACTGCATGTTGCGAGGATTGGTGATGTCAAATTGGTAGTTGATTGCGTAGGGCGAACTTTTGCTTTCGCTCTGCAGCACATAGACGATGGCATAGTGCCTGCCATTCTTGACCAGACGGTCGACGACTGTTATCTGCCGCTTCGTCTTGTCGATGACAAGGTTTCGCCATAGCTGGTCGTGTGGCTGCACCAAGCTCTCGACCGGATGAGCCTGAACCGACAGAATGCCCCCGTCAGCGCGGCGCACATAATCTGGCTCCCAAGCGTTGATGACACTGGGAGAGAGTATCAAGAACTGATCGGCAAAGATAACATCGATGGAATCAATCTTCAAGGGGATGTGCTTGATGACATCGGTCAAATAAGTGACACATTTTGGGTCATAAGCATTGAACCCCGCCTGACTTGTAATGAAGTGCAGGTCATAGCCGCCATCGCTGGCGTTGGCGAGGATGCCATCGCCGCCAAAGTCGACTTGCATATCTCGATTCGCCACCGTGTTGCCCTGCAGAGTCCATCCCGTGCCGAACGGTGGCATCTGATATTTGGCACAACTTGTGAGGCAAAGGAGCAGAACCCAGTAGTGTATATGCTTTCTCATTATCAGTGTTATCATCTAAAAAATGAGGGTCATGGCAATGTTGTCGTGACCCTCATTGGTTTGTGAGAATGTGAGTTGCTTACTCGGCTTCCTCTTCGCCTTCCTCGGTAGCAGCAGCGTTGGCCGAAGCGCGGGTAGCCTTGACACCAGTGATGACGAGGTCCTTGGCGCTGACCAATTCGAAGTCATCAAAGTGGAGGTCACGGACCTTGATGGCCTGACCAATCTGGAGGTCGCTGACGTTGACGATGATGGTCTCGGGCATCTTGCTGTAGAGGCCACGAACTTTCACCTTCTTCATCGACAGGTATAGCTTACCACCAGCCTTCACACCAACAGCGTGTCCCTCGACGTGCACGGGCACCTCGACGACAACGGGCTTGTCCTCATAGACCTCGAGCAGGTCGATGTGCATGATGGCGTCGCTCACTGCGTGGAACTGGATATCCTTGAGGACGGCCTTCTTGACTTGGCCGTTCACATTCAGGTCAATCACGAAAATCTCGGGGGTGTAGATGAGCTTGCGCACATCGGCAGCGTTCACCACGAGGTCGGTTGTGATGATGGCCTTGCCGTCACGTCCAATGGGAACGACCTTCTCGCCGGGGAGGAGTGTTCCGTCATACTCACCATCCTTGAGCTCGACGAGCTTACCGCCGTTGAGCACCACGGGAATCTTGTTCTCCTTGCGGAGAGCCTTTGCAGCCTTCTTGCCGAGGTCAGTTCTCGGCTCTGCATTCAGTTGAAAAGTTTTCATTTCAGTTAAGTTGTTGTGTTACTAAAAATTAAGTTTGCCTTAATCTCCCATCACACGGGAAACTTGAGAGTTTCTCAAAAAGCGCGGCAAAGGTAGTGA
>JAFZAK010000138.1 GCA_017557285.1 Muribaculaceae bacterium | reverse complement strand
GTACAACGACTCTCAGATTACTGCCATTGTGGTCAACCACAAGTTTCTGGATACCCACAAACCTTTGCAGTTCAGCCGCTGGCTGTACGGTGAGCCCGAAATCTCCCTCAGCCGCACCGAGAACAGTTACGTATGGAAACAGATTAACCAACGCTACCCCAACCGCAAGGTTGTCTCAACCAAGTGGTTGGCGTCGATGGGCGAGATGACCGTGTGGCTCGTTGTCTTCGAGCAAAAGGCCAACAATGCCCTCGCCAGCATCATTGTTGTCAAGGAGGGCGAACTGGAAGAAGCGTTCGACGATTATGCCATGATAACCCCTGAAGGCGAGCGCACTGAGGACGGCAAACCCATGCACGTGTGGATGGTTGCGGACTATGGCGAGTACTGCGAGCCCGAGATAATGGCCATCATGCATAACACCTATGACAACGAGTTGGAGTTCTATATTCGTCAGGGCGGCAGTGAGTGTCAACGCTACTACATCCTACGCGAAAAAGCTCCCTGGCTGATTAAGATAAGCGAGAGTTCGGAAAGCTTTGATGAATAAGAAACTATTCACCTTACTGTTTGCCATTGCCAACTTGTGTGCATCGGCAGTTGATCCGGTGGACTATGTGAACCCGCTGATGGGGACGATGTCGAGCTATGAGCTGTCGACGGGCAACACCTACCCTGCAGTGGCGCTGCCCTGGGGGATGAACGCATGGACCCCGCAGACGGGCAAGATGGGCGACGGCTGGACCTACACCTACTCGGCTCATCACCTGCGCGGCATCAAGCTGACGCACCAGCCCAGTCCGTGGATCAACGACTATGGACAGCTCTCCATCATGCCCATCACGGGAAAGCCACGGTTTGACCAGGACGAGCGCGCCAGCTGGTTCTCGCACAAGGGCGAGGAGGCGCGGCCTTACTACTATAGCGTCTACCTTGCCGACCACGATGTAACCACCGAGGTCACCCCCACCGAGCGTGCCGCAATGATGCGGTTCACCTTTCCACAAGCTGAGGGGCACTATGTGGTGATTGACCCGTTTGACAAGGGTTCGCAGGTGAGCATCGACCCATCGCATCGTCGCGTCACGGGTTATTCCACGCGCAACAGTGGCGGTGTGCCCGAGGGCTTCCGCCTGTGGTTTGTCATCGAGTTTGACCAGCCATTGACCTATTGTGCCACGGTAAGTGACGGCAAGATCGTTGCCGACCGGCTCTCCGCTCAATCGGACCATGCCGGTGCAGTTGTGGGCTTCGGCGACGAGGTGCGTCAGGTGCATGCCCGCATCGCCGCCTCGTTCATCAGTCTGGAGCAGGCACAACGCAACCTGCGGGAGTTGGGCGACCGCACCTTCGAGGAGGTGAAGGCCGCCGGTCGCGAGCGCTGGAACGACCTGCTGGGGCGCATTGAGGTGCAAGACGACAACACCGACAATCTGCGCACATTCTATTCGTGCCTATACCGTGCCCTGCTGTTCCCGCGTGCGTTCTATGAGTTTGACGCCCAAGGGCAGGTGGTGCATTACAGCCCCTACAACGGCGAGGTGAGGCCAGGCTACCTGTTCACCGACACGGGGTTTTGGGACACGTTCCGCAGTCTGTTCCCGCTGCTGAACCTCATTTATCCTGACGAGAGCGAAAAAATGCTGGCAGGCTTGGCAAATGTCTACCGCGAGAGCGGGTTCTTGCCCGAGTGGGCCAGTCCAGGACATCGCAACTGCATGGTGGGTAACAACTCGGCAGCGGTGGTTGCCGATGCCATTGTCAATGGAATTCCAGTAACCGACGAGGATGCCACCACGCTGTGGGAGGCAGTGACCCACGGCGCCCACGCGGTGCATCCTACCGTGCGGTCGACGGGCCGTTTGGGATGGGAATTCTATGATAATCTGGGCTATGTGCCGTGCGATGTAGGCATCAACGAAAGTGCTGCCCGCACGCTAGAATATGCTTACGATGACTGGTGCATCGCGCAGATAGGACGCAAGTTGGGGCTACCCGCCAACGAGTATGCCCTCTATGACCGCCATGCACAGAACTACCGAAACCTGTTTGACCCCGAGACGCGCCTGATGCGTGGCCGCAAGGCTGACGGCACCTGGCAGTCGCCGTTCAACCCCTTCAAGTGGGGCGGCGACTTCACCGAGGGCAATGCCTGGCACTATACCTGGAGCGTGTTTCACGACCCACATGGCCTGGCCGACCTGATGGGCGGCGATGAGGCGTTCTGTGCGATGCTCGACTCAGTGTTCGCGCTGCCACCGGTCTTTGATGCTAGTTACTATGGCGGCACGGTGATTCACGAGATTCGCGAGATGCAGGTGATGAACATGGGGAACTACGCCCACGGCAACCAGCCCATCCAGCACATGATTTATCTGTATGACTACGCCGGACAGCCATGGAAGACGCAGTATTGGGCGCACGAGGTGATGCGGCGGCTGTATCATGCCACGCCCGACGGCTACTGCGGCGATGAGGACAACGGCCAGACCTCGGCATGGTATGTGTTCTCGGCCCTGGGGTTCTACCCTGTATGCCCGGGTTCGGGGCAATATGCGCTGGGTTCGCCACTGTTCCGCGACGTGACACTGCACATGCCGGGGGGTAATCGTGTGTGTCTCCAGGCCAATGGTACCGGCTGCTACGTGCAATCGCTCACCATCGACGGCAAGCAGTGGGACAGCAACTTCCTTGATTACAAACAATTGACCAATGGCTGTTCGCTCGTCTACCAAATGAGCCCCCAAAACCGCGAATCACGCGAATAGTTTTATAAAACCGCGAATTACGCGAAGCTTTTTGTTTTTATGTCTTTTTAGTCTTTAAAAACGCGAAAAACGCGAAACTTTTTGTTCTTTTGTCCTTATGTCTTTGAAGAAGATACTGATGGCAGTCGTGATGGCTGCGATGGCGCTGATCAGCAGTGCCGATGTGCTGCAATATGTTGACCCCTTGATTGGCTCGGGCGGCCACGGCCACGTGACGGTCTCGGCCAGTGTACCCTTCGGGTTCGTCCAACTCGGTCCATCGAGCATTCCGCAGGACTGGGACTGGTGCTCGGGCTATCACCGCAGCGACTCCACCGTGATAGGCTTTCCGCATACTCACCTCAGCGGCACGGGCATCGGTGACCTCCACGACATCACCGTGATGCCCGTGGTGGGCAATGTGACCTACGCCCGCGGCACGGAAGATGACCCCAACAGCGGGCTTTGGAGCTATGCCGACCGAAGCCGCGAGGTGGCACGGCCAGGGTACTATGCCACCCACTTGCTGCGCTATAACATCGGTGTCGAACTCACCGCCACGACACGTACGGGGTTGCATCGCTACACGTTCCCCGCTAGCCAAGAGAGCGCCATCGTCTTCGACCTGGTCAATGGCGGATGCTGGGACCGCGTCACCGATGCCGGTGTGTGGGTGGTCAACGACTCGACCATCGAAGGCATGCGATGGAGCAAGGGTTGGGCATCGCTGCATCCCGTCTATTTCCATGCCGTTTTCTCACGCCCCTTCCGTCGGGCGCACCTCATCGCTGACGGAGAGGAGGTCACAGCAGACTCGGTTCATGCCCAGCGCGTTTTTGCCCGCTTTGACTTCGACACCCATGCCGGCGAACAAGTGATGCTCAAAGTTGGGATCAGCGCCACCTCGGTTGAGGGAGCCGCCCGCAACCTCGCCGCAGAGCAACCCGCCTGGGACTTCGAGGGCACCGTCAATCGGGCACAGCAAGCTTGGCGCAACGAGTTGGGACGGGTGACAATCACCAGCCGCGACCCCAAGGTGCTGCGATGCTTCTACACTGCCCTTTATCACACGATGATTGCTCCCTCGGTGTTCAATGATGTGGATGGCTCCTACCGCGGCAGCGACCGACGCGTCCATCCTGACCCGGGGTTCACCAACCACACCACCTACAGCCTGTGGGACACCTACCGCGCCGCGCACCCCTTGATGACAATCATCCACAACGACCGTCTGCCCGACATCATCAACACCATGTTGCGCATCTATCAGGAGCAGGGCAAACTGCCCGTGTGGCACCTGATGGGCTGCGAGACCAACTGCATGGTGGGTAATCCTGCCGTTCCTGTCGTTGCCGATGCCATCACTAAGGACATTGCTGGCTTCGACCGGCAGCTGGCGCTTGAGGCGATGGAACAGTCCATGTCGCTTGACGAGCGTGGTCTGCGCTGGCACAACACCCTGGGATATATCCCCTGCGACTCGATGAAGACCGAGAGCGTGGCGTTCGAACTGGAGTACGAGTTGGCCGATTGGGCGTTGGCTCAGGCCGCGCTCAAGATGGGCCGTCGCGACCTCTATGACCGCCACATGGCATTGAGTCGCCAGTACCGCAACCTGTTTGACTCGGGTACTGGCTTTATCCGCGCCCGTGATGGCGCAGGGCGATTCCTCGAACCCTTCGACCCGTTCATTCAGCGACATCAGCACGACGAGTACTGCGAGGGCAACGCCTGGCAGTATAGCTGGCTCGTGCCGCATGACATCGAGGGGCTGGTGGCACTGCACGGCTCACGTGAACGGCTGCTGGCGCGCCTTGACTCGCTCTTTGCCGCCTCGGGCGACATGGGACCAGAGGCGGCCAGCGACATGACGGGTTTGATTGGGCAGTATGTCCATGGCAACGAGCCGAGCCACCACATCATTTACTTCTACACCATGCTGGGCCAGCCCTGGAAGACCGCCGACCGCGTCAGGCAAGTGCTCAACACCCTATACGATGACACGCCCGAGGGACTCAGCGGCAACGAGGACGTGGGGCAGATGTCGGCATGGTACATTCTCTCGGCACTGGGATTTTATCAGGTCGAGCCGGCCGGAGGCCGTTACTACTTTGGCAGCCCCATCATTGACGGCGCCACACTGCGCGTTGCCGACGGCACCTTCAAGATCATGGTGAAGAACAACAGCGACCGCAACCGCTATATCCAGTCCATCCGTCTCAACGGCAAGCGCTATCGCAAACCCTACATCAACCATGCCGACCTCGCCCATGGCGGCACCCTACAAATTACCATGGGGAGCAAGCCCAAACGCTGGTGGTAAATTATTTTGCGATTTGACAACAAAAAAGTTGTCTATTTTAAGAAATATCACTACATTTGCAGAAAATATTAACGTTCAATACTCACCATTATGAAAAAACTCAACAAACTCTTCGTTGCCGTGATCATGATGATGACGGCGATAGCCTTCAGCGCATCAGCCGAGACTTTCTCAATCGGCTACTTGAATTACAACACTACTGCCTATGACAGAGTCGAAGTTACTGGACTGTCGGAAAGCGGCAGTTCAGCTACCAACCTGGCACTCGAGATACCCGGCACGGTCACCTACAATGGCACCACCTATCGTGTGTATAGCATTAAGGCGAACGCTTTACAGTTTAGGGACAACATCAAGAGCGTCAGGATCCGCTACGGTGTGACCATCATCGAGTCTGCTGCTTTTTGGCGCTGTACCAACCTTGAGACCTTGAGGTTGCCAAGTTCACTCGATCAAATAGTTGACGGTGCCTTATACCTTTGCAACAGCCTGAAAACTGTCTACTATGCCGGGTTCAACTTCCCCAAGCTGGGCGTCTACTTCCCCAGCAACAGCGGCATGACCCTGTACATCCCCCTGCAATCAAAGCGTACGACTGACGAGTACAAAGCAGCCGACGGATGGAAGGTGTTCACCAACGTGGTCTACTCGCGGGATGCTTATGACTTCTTTATGGTTGATGGAGGTTGTTATTCGATAGGTTACTCCGACCAATGGGGCCCGACAAGCACGCGCAGCGCAACACTCGTGGGTTACAACCCCGTTAGCGGCACCAACACCAGCAATGGAACCGTGTATAAACCCACTAGTGCGGTTTACAGTCTAGCGAATAACGTCCCCTTCTCAATCGACACCATCGCGAGAAATGCCTTCCAGGGACAGACCGCACTCCAGACCATCGACCTGACCAACGCCAGCAACCTCAAGTACATCGATGTTATCGGCCCGAGCACGGCTGTCGCCAATGTCACCAAGCTGGTGTTGCCCAGTTCAAGCTTTAGTTTCAATTCCGACGCGTTCGGTTACTTGGCCAGCGTTAGCGCATTCGAACTGGCATCGGGAAGCTCAAAATACTCCATCTTTAGTGGCTGCCTCTACAATAAAGCCCAGACCAACCTGTATCGCGTGCCACGTGCCAAGAGCGGTGATATGTCTTACCCCTCGACCTTGACCTGGCTAGCTACCTACAGCCACGAGAATTGCGCCCAGATTACAAGTGCTTATCTGCCCTACGGTGTGAAGACCATCAATGGTTGGGCCTTCTGTGGCTGCAGCAATCTGAAATATGTCAAAATTCCCAGCTCAGTCACCTACCTGCATACAAGCTACGTGTTCAGGGGCATCAATGCGAACGCATACGTCTACATCAACATGCCTAACCCGCCCACTATCTCGGCAAGCGAGTACTTCGGAACAAACAGCAACATGAACTTGGCGGTGCCCTACCTAAAGGAGCAGACCTACAAGGACGCCGGATGGACAGGATTCGCCAGCTATAACGGTGCCGGTGTGGGACAGGCATACGATGAATTGATTAGCTCGGGATCTCCGGCATGTACCGTCACCAGCACGGCATCCTTTACCGCTATAGATGGAACGACCTACGCGGGACGTGTCAAGACCGTCGCTCATGGAAGTGCCGTTGTCGGCGGCTCGGCAACTTCCGTCGAAGTGCCGAACTATGTCACCATCAATGGCAAGAAATATGCGGTTTCCAAGATTGGTGAGCAAACGTTCGCTTATAAGAGCACCTCAACCAACTACACAGTCACCGGCTGTGCAAATGTCGACACCATCGGGGATTACGCCTTCTATATTCAGCCTGTCACTAGCTATCCCTTCGGACACAACACATCCAGGTATATTATGAATAATGCTTTCAACGGTTCCGGTCTGACGGGTACTGTTGCATTGCCTTACGGTGTCAAGTATGTGGGCAGTTACGCTTTTGCTAACGGTAAGTATAGCCGCATTGTGGTACCACAAGGTGTATCCAGTTTATGCGATATGTGGTGCAAGACCAGCACGCTCACCGAGATTGTCTACAACAATTCAAACCACTACAATTATACTTGGTGGGACATGACCGGCGTGCCCAGCACTTGCTACATCCGCGTACCAACGGGCGTGGTCAACCACTACAAGCAGAACAGCAAGCTCAGCTCTCGTGCCAGCTACATCACAGCCGGGGCCTATGACTTTGCTTGGAATGGGAATTATGGAAATTATTATTTCTTGACCATCACCAGCACAGCGTCAACCACCTACAACGGCACGACCTATGCCGGAAAGGCCAAGTATGTCTACCATCCCAACATCCAAAACTATTCGGGAACCAACAACTATGGTTTCAGCACCTCAGAGGAGGATCGTACCGTCAGTACCGACAAGCGCAACTACCTCATCACCGAACTCGGCGACTCACTGCTCTATAGCAGCGGTTTTGTGGGAGGCACCATCCCCGCTTCTGTGACCCGCATCGGGGATTTTGCGTTCTACAATTCTGCATACGTCAAGGATAACCTGACGCTGCCCAGCGGGCTGACCTACATCGGCAAGGCAGCGTTCTATGGCACAAAGTTAACGGGTGAAATCAAGATTCCAAGTTCGGTGACCACCATCGGCACGTATGCCTTCCATAACATGACAAAGCTCTCATCGCTCTATTTCCCAGGAGCCAAACCGACCAATATGGGAGATGGTATATGGACCGATTACAGTATCAACCCCAATTTGAAAGTGTGGATACCCAATGCTTATGCCTATCAGTATGTTGATTTGGTAAATACTTGGGCCAATGCGGGACAAACCAATTATTGGTATATACCATTGGGCGTGTGGTTCCAGCCCTATGCTTCCAGTGTGCCGTTCAGCTCGGTCTTGCCCACCAATCTGTCTGGAAGCAGCATCAACGCCTACATCGCCACTGCTTACAACAAGAGCAACCCCACCCAGCAGTTGACAATGACCAAGGTGAATCAGGCTGCCGCAAACACCGGCATGATTCTGACAGGCCTCACCGCCAATCAGGAGTACCGCATCAAGCAGCCCAGCAGCACCGTGTCGGCACCGGCGACCAACTATCTGGTTGGCACTCCCCGAAGCACGGTTCGCGTCGACCAACAGACCGTAGGATACTACTGGGGCGGTTCAGCAACGCAACCGCACTTCATCAAGGCTACCAGCCCATATTCCAGCACCATTGGGCAAGCCTACCTTAAGCTTAGCAGCACGCAGGCTAGCGGCATGGATGAAGTGTACACTAACCTCTGGCCCAAGCCCATGTTGTCGCGTGGCGACCTCAATGGTGACGGCAAAGTCGATGTGAGCGATGTGAACATCATCATCAACATCATGCTGGGCAAGGCGAGCGCCAGTGATTATGATGGTGATTCCGACCTCAATGGCGACGGCAAGGTCGATGTGAGCGATGTCAACGCGGTGATTAACATCATGCTGGGGAAAGAGTAGAAAGCCTCACCCCCGACCCCATGTCCCCCCAAGCCCCCCTAAGGGGGGGGTGTACAAGGTTGTTGTAAATCAGAACATTCCCCCTTTAGGGGGTTAGGGGGACTCTCACCCCCCTTTAGGGGGGCTGGGGGGGGGACATGGGCTTAGGGGGACGGGAACACCATTATTCTTTC
>JAFZAK010000137.1 GCA_017557285.1 Muribaculaceae bacterium | reverse complement strand
GAGAATTGAGAATTGAGAATTGTCGCCTGGTGATTTGGCTTTGCCTTGGGATTCAGTGGGTTGAGAATCGTTGCTCTCGGCCAGCATGAAGCGGAAGCCCAGCGTGCTGCGGAAGTCGCCATAGGGATATAACATATAATTCTTACCCATCAGGGTGAAGAATGCGGCACCATTGGCCTCGGTGCCCTCGGGACAAAGAGCGGGGTTCTTGTCGAAGGCATCAACCATCACGCCCGTATCGAATTTGTAGCGCGACAGATGGGTCGAGCCGCCTGTGACAAAGATTTCCTCGTTCGAGATGGGATAAACACGCGGAGCCAGTCCGAAGTAGTCGGCACTGGTCGGATAGAACGACTGCGCTGTCATCACATTGGTACCCAGGATTTGCCCGGAGCCATTGCCTGCTACCTGCCAGTGCACCACCTCGGTGCCGTTACTCATGGCGGCATAGACATCGAAACTGCGTGCCATGATGTCGCCATAGACGTTGCAGTGATCCACACGGCGTGTGCTGGTCTGGCTGGACATCAACGAGGCGACCTGTGTAGCCGCACCCGTCTCGGGGTCAACATGATATAGGTAGATGGGTGTGGTGCTGATATACAAGATCAGATTGCTGATGAGCACATGGCCCGCCTCGTCCTGGAAGATGTCGTTGCCGGGATAGTAGTTACACTTGACGATAGGGTCAACAGGCACCGTCTTGAGCAGTTCGCCCGTCTCGGCGCTGTAGTGCAGGATGAACACATCGGCATCGGGCGAACCTTCGCTGCGGCCTATAACCAAGACCTTACCATCCTTGACGGTGAAGCCGCGGTTCATGAGTCCGCCACCGTTAAAGGTTATGTTCTCATAGCCCTCCTTGACCGAGCGCACCCACTTGTTGGTGAGTGTGAGGCTACCGATGGGTGCATATTCGCTCACATCGTGCTTGAGCACGTAGCCCGGCTCGATATTCCCCACATCGAGGTGGGTGATGTTGAACGACCAGGGGCTTGTCATGTTGTCATCGTAGCCATCGGCTCGGGTAACGACACGCCAATAGAACTTTCCCTTGCCCAGCAGACTCGGCTCAACCTCGCAATATCGGCATCCCTCGGCCAACTTCATGGAGTCACACACATACTTGACATCGGTGAACGTCGAGTCGGTGGCGACTTGCAGGACGTGCCGGTCGGCCTGGGCATTGGTACACTCAAAGCGGATTTTCGACTCAATCTCGGCACCATTAACAGGAGTCAAGAGTACAGGCAGGCCCGCCTTCTCGCGCTCGGGCGTGATGAAGGTCCGCACCTGGGAGGGTTTGTCGAAATGCCCGCTCTGTTGGGTAATGACGCGCCAATAATAAGTGGTTGTCGACGCCAGCGCAGTCAGTCGCAAGGTGGTGTCGCTGCGGGTGATGTGTTTGACGTCGAACAGCAGTTGCGCAAAGTCCTCGTCAGCAGCAATCTGCAGGCGATATCGGGCATCAGCGGCGTCGGTCCAGTCGAAGGGTTGCTCCCATGCCACGACGGCGGCATCGGCAGGGGTGACCAGAGTCACCTCGTCGGCCTCGCCGGCAGGAGCGTTGACGTAGGCGGGGTCATACTCGTTGCCCCAGCCGTCGACCTGTGTCACGGCGAACCAGTAGCCTGATTGGTACTCCTGCGGCAACTCGTAGGTGTTGCTGAACGACACCTTTATTAAATAGTCGCTCTTGATGCCCTCGAACTGCTCGCTTGTGATTTCATCGACGGGTATTGAAGTCGGGATGGCATAGACACCATATTTCACAGGCTTCACGCCAGGGTCATCCCAGGAGAGCACACCGTCGTTGAGTGTGACATGCTGCGGCGCACCCAGGTTGAAACGTGTCTTCCAGGTCAAGGCTGGTGCCAGTGCCTTGTGGGTGAACAAGGTCTGCGACAGGTAATTGCCAAATCCTGTACAGGTGGGGCCGCTAATATACTTGGCACTATAGAAGTTGACACCTGGCGCATTGTCCATATTGTACTGGCGGCTGTAACGGATTTGTTGCAAAATCTCGTCCCAGTCGGCCTGGGTGTTGGTCTCGGCCATGAAGTAGATGTTGTGGCTGGCGTAGTGGTGCCGCCCGAAGTGATTGGCGACATAGCTCCACCACTGGGTCAGCGGCCCGAAGGGGTTGGTCGGGTGGTCGGTCTTCCAGTAAAGCTGTGGCGAGATGTAGTCGATGGTTCCCTCCTCGAGCCATGCCAGTGGGTCGCTGTAGATGCCGTTATACTGCCAGTCGCTGCCCGTGGGGCACGGATCCACGCCATGCGCGCCAGCCGATGTGCTGCGCGTGCCCGCCACACCAGCGGGGCCAATGGCGAACTTCACGCCCGGACGGGTTTCCTGCACCATGTCATAGACATTGCGCACCATCAGGTTGACATTGGCGCGGCGCCAGTCGGCCAGCGAAAGTGTGGTGCCTGACTGCTGCCACAATTCGTAGTCGGGTGCCGACGAGTTGGTGGGCGTGCCGCCGCCGGGATAGAAGTAGTCATCGAAAATGATGCCGTCGATGTCATAGTTCTCAATCATCTCGCGGCACACGTTCACGACGCGCTCTCGCGACCCCTCCAGGCCGGGGTTGAACACGACATACTTGTCAACCTGCATCAGCAGTCCCGAAGCCTTCAGCGCCTGGTCCTGCGGCGTGTTCCAGTCGTTGCCATAGTTGTTGCTGAAACGATAGGGGTTGACCCAAGCGTGGCACTCCAGTCCGCGCTTGTGACACTCCTCGACGGCAAACGCCAGAGGGTCCCAGCCCGGGTCCTGTCCGCGCGTGCCGGTGAGGTAGCTCGACCAAGGTTCGTAGCTAGATTGATAAAACGCGTCGCTCATGTCGCGCACCTGCAGGCAGATGGCATTCATGTTGGCGGCCTCGAATCCGTCAAGCAGGTCGGTGAGTTGTTTTTTCTGTTTGGCGATAATGGCGGCACCGGTGCCGCGCGTCTGGGGCCAGTCGATATTGCTCACAGTGGCGACCCACACCGTGCGCATCTCGCGCTTTTGCGCCTCTTGGGCACCGAGGTTCAGCGCCAGCAGCAAGGCTAATGCGGATAGTAATAAATGTCTCATTTTCTGTTGTTCTAAAAATATTTTGGTGCAAAGTTAAAAAAAAAACGTAATTTTGTGACCACGTTTGCAACTTTTTGTTTTCCTCGTTGCGTCTAATGCACGAAAACGTCTCGAAGATGCGAGATTCTTTTCTTTACATCACGAATTTTCGAATGATCGAATTTCATATTCGTGATAATAAAAACAGGAAAAAGATAATTCTTCAATTCGTGTAATTCGTGATAAAAACAAACGCAACAAAAACGTGACTATAATAAATCGTGATTATTAATTTGTAAAGAATAGAAAGATGAAAAAGATGATTTTTACGCTGGTCGCACTCTTGCTCGCCAGCATGACAATGAACTCGGCCCCCGTTATTGAGAAACGCGGCGACACCCTCATGATCGCCCATGGCGGGGACACCCTGCGACTGACAGGGACACAGACCATCAAGGAGCTGACCGGCATCCTCGACGACACCATCGTCAGCATCAATGAGGAAGCTGACCAGACCATCAACGACGAAGGTGAAATAATTGACGCTGGTACGCGCCAATTCGCCATCGACTCTCAAGAGATTTGGGCCCGCGTTGCCCGCGATGGCATCATCTGCTGCACTTGGGGATTGGTATGTCTCATCCTGGTCGTCCTGCTGTTCAACTACCTGAAGCGCCGCCGCAAATATAAAATGGTGGAGAAGGCTATCGAGAACAACTACCCGCTGCCTCCCTACGTGTTTGAAGGCCGCACCTCCGCTCCGTCTAACTACTACGCCCCTGTTACTCCCGTGCAAGGTTCACCAGTACTAGAAGGAACTCCCGTGAACGAGGGCGAGCCTGTGGTAGACGAGAATGGTGAGATTGTACCTCCTCCCCTGGGCGTGCAGAACGACCCCTGGAACGGAGCTCAACAGCAGCCCGTCGTCGGCACCCCGCGCATGAACTGGCGCGCCTTCCAGAGCAGCTTTGTTCTCGTGGCAGTAGGCTTGGGACTGATGCTGATGTTCCATGAGACAGCATTGATGGGCATCTTCGCCATCCTCGTGCTCATCGGACTGGGCAAGGGCTTCATCGAGTACCAGGACCAGCGTGACGCCATCAATGCCTGGAGAAATAGGAAATAAGAAGCCTCACCCCCTAACCCCCTCTCCGGATGGAGAGGGGGAAACATGGGAACTCCCAGTACTCCTAGAAAACAATGAAGAAGATTGACGAACTGCGACTGATAGCGCAATGCGCACTGGCTGACAACCGGCAGGCCTTTGGCCTGCTGGTGGAGGCCTATCAGCCGCAGTTGCGCCGCTTCTTGATGAACCTAACTGGCGGCAACGAGGCGCTGACCGACGACCTGGCGCAAGAGACGTTCCTCAAGGCCTACGTGAATGTGCGCAACTTCAAGGGGATGTCGAGTTTCTGCACCTGGCTTTACCGCATCGCCTATAACGAGTTCTACAGCCACAAGCGCAGCGAACACCCCACACAAGGCATGGACGAGGGGTTCAGCGACGAGGGACTTACCGACCGCTCGGCCGAAGGCATCGAAGCCAGTATGACCATCAAGGAAGCGCTGAAGACCCTGGGTTCACAGGAGCGAGCCATCATTACCTTGTTCTACATCGAGGACCAACCCGTCAAAAAGATTGCCGCAATCATGGACATGCCCGAGAATACGGTGAAGTCACATCTGCGGCGAGGCAAAGAAAATCTTAAGAAACTGATTAAATCACCTTATTGATATGAACAAACTACGTGAAGACATACAAGAAGACGACCTGCAGTTGGGCGAACTGCTGAAAAATGAGGCCTACCCCGCGACCGAGAACCGCTGGTTCACGCGCCGTGTGCTGAACCGTCTGCCGGCGAGCCACCACCGCAGCTGGTTTATGACAGCAATCTATATCATGGTCGCGCTGGTGTGCATTGTGAGTTGGCGCACGATGTTCACGAGCCTGAACGGCACAGTCACCGTGCGTGACGTGCTCTATATGGCCATTATGGCAGCCGTGACGCTCTATGCCATTCTCAGCGCCGTCGCCACCGTGGTAAAGACCGAGTGAACATTTTCAATCCCATGTCCCCCCAAGCCCCTAAAGGGGGAATGTTCTGATTTGCTCCATTAACCGCGAAACACGCGATTCTTTATTAAACCGCGAATAACGCGAAAGTTTATTAACGTGAGTTCGATGAAAATAAGTTGCTGACACACAGGTCCTCCCCTAAATTAGGGGAGGTGGCCCAAAGGGCTGGAGGAGTGTGTAAGTCACATTGATCTTCGCTCTTTGACGGTATTGATGAAGAAGCGGTAGACTGACTCTTTATCAGCAACTTGCTGGTAAAGGGTCAGTTGATTTCTCGCACGTACCAAGTTGTGGTCGGGATATTTTATCTTATAATAGGTGTCTCCATTGAGATAGTCGGTCATGAAACGCACGCTCTGCATGAAGGGGAACAACTGAATGGCGAAGGGTAGCATTTCGAGCTCCACATCAGTCAAGAAAGAGCGCGTGGCATGGATATAACCCGTGGTGAACGCCTCGAAGATGTCCTCACGGAACCGAACATCCTGCAGCCGTTCGCAGTCCTCGGGCACCTCGTTGGCTGCCGTGCGCAAGAAGTCACCATAATCTGAGAACACAAAACTAGGCATCACGGTATCCAAATCAATGACACACAGCACCTTGCCTTCATCATCAAGGAGCATGTTGTTGACCTTGGTATCGCAATGACAGATGCGCTTGGGCAACACGCCCTGGCGATATAACCGCTCGGCCTGGCACATGGAATCGACATGACGCAGCAGTTGGTCCAGCAAATCTCTTACCTGAGAGACGCGTCCTGCCCGATTGGCCGCGATAGCATCAGCCAACTGTCGTGCCCGCAACTCCATGTTGTGGAAGTCAGGGATTGTCTCGCCCAGTGCCACAGGCAGGTCGATGAGCATGCGCTCAAAGTCGCCGAATGCCCTGCCGGCATCCAGCGAAGTAGCCACGTTCACCTCGTCGACCGTGTGGCTGCGGGGGATAAACAGGGTCATGCGCCAGCATTTCCCCTTGTCGTCACGACAATAAGTCAAGCCATCCCAGGTTCTGACCAACGACAACACGCGGCGGTCGATGTCATCAACACCCTGTGCCTCCAACTTGCTGCGGATGTGGCGGGTCACCACCTCAATGTTGCGCTGCAACAGGTCAATATCGGTAAAGATGTCGGTATTAACCCGCTGCAGCACATAGTCGGGGGTGTCGCTGGTAGTGGTTACAAGATAAGTGTCATTGATGAGCCCTTGCCCCAGTGGCTCAATCCGCACGACCTCGCCCATGATGTCGAAGTGGGCAACAATCTGCTTCAGTTCTTGCATTGTATCACTTGGCAAATTCATATTTGAATCCATTGATTCGGTTCCACGCGCCTCGGGTGAAATCGGGAATCTGCACAGGGGCAGAATTGTGCTCCAGCGAGAGGCGTGTCAGTTCGCCCAAACAGCACCACTCGGCCATGTCATAGACATCCATGTCGAGCGGCAGACCGTTGCGCAAGCAGTAAACCAGGCGATAGTCCATGATATAGTCCATGCCGCCATGTCCGCCCACTTGGCGTGCGGTCTCCTGCAGCTCCTTGACCCAGGCAGGTGTGTAGCGGTCTAGCATCTGGTCACGCAGGTCGTTGGGCAACGCCCTGTGCGCATTCAGATTCTCATGATTCTTGGCCTCGGCAGGCAACTTATCCTGTCTGAAGAGCAATTGCCCCACAGGATATTTGCTGGCATAACCGTCGGTACCCACTATTTGATACATCCGGCTATAAGGCCGCGGTGTTAGCACATCGTGCTGGATGAGCAGTGTCTTGCCATTGACCGTATGGATCATTGTTGAAGTCTGGTCCCCATTCTGGAAGTCATCGCAAGGCTGCCCCGTCATCTTCTGCACCACTTTGGCGCCATTGACCGGCTTTGTGTCCATGGCCACGAGGTAATCCATGCGGTCGCCGCGATGGATGTTGAGCACCTGGCAGTCGGGACCAATGCCGTGGGTGGGATAGACATCGCCACGATACTGGCGATTATAGTCCAGTCGCCAGTTCTGCCAATACTCTTCCCAAAAGTCATCCAAGTTGTGAAGATAAGCCCCTTCGACATGGAGCACCTCGCCGAAGAGTCCCTGCTGTGCCATGTTGAGACACGCCATCTCGAAGAAGTCGTAGACACAGTTCTCGAGCATCATGCAGTGCTTGCGGGTGCGCTCGCTGGTGTTGATGAGTTGCCAAATCTCGTCAAGGTTCATGGCGGCAGGCACCTCGATGGCGACATGCTTGCCATGCTCCATGGCGTAAAGCGCGATGGGCGCATGATGAACCCAGTCGGTACAGATATAGATGATGTCGATATCGTCACGGTCGCACATCTGCTTATAGACCTCGGTCAAGCCGCTATAGCCCGCCGCGCGTCCGCGGCCGTGCTTGGCGAGCAACTGTTGGCACGCCTCGACGCGGTCGGGTTCGACATCACACAGTGCCACCACCTTGGTACCAGGAATCTGGCACCAGCGCTCGACAGCGCCGGGGCCACGCATGCCTAATCCGACAAATCCGACCCGCACCACCTCTAGCGGCGGCGCGGTCATGCACAGGGCGTCTTGCTGTCCTGCGGGCCGATCGGGCACAACGGTTGTCAACATCTGCTGCGCATTCAAGTTGCCCCAAGCCAGCATTACTGCCAAGTACAGTAGTATCTTGTTTTTCATCTACTCTAGATTAAATTGCTCTTTCCAATATTGCTTGGCTTTTGGGTCTTGAATAGTCTTGACCGCCTTGAGCAGGCGGTCGGGTTCCAGCTGGTGCTCCTTGACAGCATCGACGAAGAGGCGGTAGACGCGGCTGTCTTGATGCTCATAGAGCCAAGATAGCATCGACCATGGTGCAAGGTCCAGGCGGTCGAACAGGGCGAAGGCGTAGAGCGTGGACAGGAACGACTGACCAGACAACTCCGTGGCATGGCGCTGCGCAAAAGCATCATACCGTGCCATGACCTCCTCGTCCTGTAGCGGTGTCCAAGAAAGCATCTCCAACTCACGACGCACGACGTCGTCGTTGGTCGCCTCGGGCAAACGCACCTCACCGTCATACTCCTCGAAGAGACCTACGACGGGGTCAACGCGATAGGAAGACTTCTTGTAGCACTGCCACAGCTGCCTCGGCTCACCACCACTGGTGGGACGCTGTACCATGGTCAGGTAATGGTCGACGATGAACTCGCCATTGTCTTTGAGCGTCATCACTGCCGAGTCGACGCCCAAGTCCATCGCGTCGCCATGCTGATTGGCATACAAGGTGTTCACGCCCGCCCAGGTGCCAGCGTTCATCATGTCCATGACGACACCATCGGCATCGTAGGTGACCAGCACCACGGGCGACTTATCACCGTAGTACACCTGATAGAGCAACAGACTGACCTGGTCGCTGATGGTGTCCACGCCCAGCAAGATGGCCGGTGTGCCATCGGCATCCACCCCGCACAACTGCTTCATGCCCAGCGTTACCGCCTCGTCGGCAGTGAGCCAGTGGCTGTGGCTTGTGGTGTCGCTGAACACGGGGAAGTTGACGCACTCGGGCAGCATCAGCGTGTCGGGACTGATGCCCATATCAGTAAGGTACTGCAGCGTGCGCTTGTACTGCTGCATGTCTTTGCTCACCTGCCCTTCAGTGGCCTGCCGTCCTTGGTTGCCACAAGCCACCATGGCGAACATTGTCAGGCACAATGACAAGAAATGTGTCATTCTCATTGCTTCCAATTCTTAATGATTGAACGAATGTATTGCTGTTCATCGGGCGTGAGCGGCGCAAGAGCCTTCTCAACCGAAGGACCATACCAATAAGATCCCTTCTTGAAATAGGGCAGCATCTTGTTTTCGTTGCCGCGATGGGCACACATCCACCGCAAGAAGCGGGTCGGGTTGGTGTCAAACAACGCATTAAGGTGCATGTCGACAAACGAGAGGTCCTCGCGATAGGCCGCCTCCATCTCAGGGACGAGTTTGTTCCAGCGATCCATCACGTTGGTATCGTAGGTCGACATGGCATCTAGGCTCGCATACTTCATGTTGCGGGTGATATACTCATCGATAGCGCTCTTGTTGCCCGAGCGTCCATCTTCTTTTTGTTCCTTGAGCACGAAGTAGCCACGGTTGTCGATGTCATAGTCGTTGTGCCAGCGCACCTGCCATTGCGGAGCGCCCTTGGCATCGGTCGCAGGGTCGAAGACGAACTCCTTTAAAGTATAGGCGACATTAAAATGCTTCTTGCCGTTAAACTCAAACACGGGCGAGAGTTCGCGGAACAAGTTATCCTCGTAAGTCTCAGGATTAACCGGCCAAAGGTTGTGGCAATAGCGGAACAATATGGCGTCGTGGGGCGTGCCGTCATCGTCATAAATCGCCATGATGGCATGCGCTCCGTCACCAGTCCTGATGCGGTAGAATACTAGGGTGCGCTCACCGTCAATGTCACGCACAGCGATGATGTCGGTGTCGCCCATGTCCTCAACAAAGTCCTCGCCCAGCGGTGTAGTAAGCTTTGCGCGCTGCTCGGCAGTAAGCGTGATGCCCTTGGCCTTGGTCAAGTCGTCAACACGCTTGACATCGGTCAAGTCTTTGATGTCGATGCCCATTTGGGTGAGGAAAGCAAAGTCGTTGGCCTTCTGCGCGACAGCGGCAGGTGCCGACTCGGCGGTGGTGGTACTTGTACCATTGGCATTGCAAGCCACCATCGGCATCATCATGAGAGCCGTCAGTAAAAAGAGATTTCTCTTTTTCATAGTGATGTGTTTGAAATTTGGAAAGACTGGAATCCCCCCTTTAGGGGGCTAGGGGGACTTTACCCCACCGCATCGCGTGGGCCCCATTGCGAGGTAAGCTCCTCGAGGTACTTCTGAGCGTTCTTGTCCTTCATCTGCTCAATGGCCTTGACCAGGGTGTACTTGTTGCGCCAATTATTGGCGAAGATTTGCTCGAAGTGCTCGACAATCTGGTTCTTCTTGTTGCGGTTCTTATAAATCCACTGCAACAGCGCCTGCGGATTGCTGTCAAAGTACTCGGCCAGCACCTGCTGGATGTAGTAACTCGGGTCGTCGTCATACTCGCCATTATTCAGTTGCTTGTACAAATCGTCGGCCTTCTTGCTGAGACGGTCGATGCGTGTCGGGTCGCTCATGGGCAGATGCGCCAGATCGCTAACGGATTTCCGTCGTTCATAGTCGGGGTCGACCACGCCCTGGCGCTTGACCTCTTTCTCGTCTACCAGCGCAATGTGACCTTGGTTGTCAAGGCTATATTTGCTGAGTGTCTGCACCTGCCAATAGACCTTGGTAATACTAATGGGACCTTTTTCGCTGTTGCGCTTCCAGTCGGCCAACTTGTTGGTCTTGTCGATGGTGAACTCGCTGGGCGAGGTAAACTTCATGATGGTGTTGGTAATCTGCGCCTTACCTTTGGTCATATTGTCGTCGCACTCGATGGTCATATACTCGTCGCAGTTGCCCAACTGCATAAAGTCGACAAGATTTCCGTTCTTGTCATAGATGCCCATCAGTTCGGTTCCTGCGTCGCCATACTCGACGGAATAGAGCAGCATGGTTTTTCCCCCGGGCATGGCTTTGGCGCCCCCGATATAATATCCTGCATCAATCTCTTCGCTCATGCTCTCCACCATCGGCAGGAGTTTGAAGATATCGGCATTCTTCTCGAGCAGGACGAATTCGCGTTCCTGTCCGAAGTCGAAACTGTCATCGATCGTCTGGAGTTTGCTCACATCGAGCCCCATCTTCTTGAGGAAGCCCAAATCGGGTTTTGCCGGAGCAGCAGCGGGTGCCGCTTGGTCGCCAGCGTTGCTATTAGTACCATTGGCATTGCATGCCACGAGCGGCATCAGCGCAAGTGCCGCCAACAGTAAGAGATTTTTCATTTTCATCATATGATTATTTTGATGTTAATATCGCAATGATTCTATTCGTCGCCAGGTTTCCACTCGCGCGTGAGGTCGTAGACATAGTCTTGAGCAGGAGTGTCTTCCATCTCCTCAATGACTTGATTCAACATCGACTTGTCAAGCCATCCGTAGACGAAGGCTTGCTTCAGGTGCTCGACAATCATGTTCGGAGTGTTGCGGTTCTTGTAAATCCACATCAGCGTCCCCTCGGGATTGCCGGCATAGCATTCACCCAGTACCATGCTTACCATGTAAGGCATGTCCTCGAGATAGGCTTCACGACCCTGCTTCTTGATCCGGTCGTTGATGGCGTTGTTCAAGCGGTCGATGCGGTCGGGTGTGCTCATAGGCAACATGTACAGGTCATCAAACGCAGAATCATCGTCAGCAGGTACGTTCCCTTCGCGCTTGACCTCTTTTTGCTCGACGAGCGTCATGTGGCCCTTGTTGTCGACCGTGTAACGCTTGACGGTCTGGACGAGCCACTTCAGGTCGGTTAATTCGCTGAATCCGTTTTCGTCATCATGCGTCCAGGAGCCCTCCTTATCAGTTCGGTCCATGATAAACTCGCTGGGCGAGGGGAATGTAATCTTGGTGGTAGTGGCTTCGGCTGTGCCTTTAGTATATTCATCATCTACCTCCCCGACAATAAAAGCATCATAATTGCCCAATTGCATATAGTCGGTAAGCTTGCCGTCCTTGTCGTAAATGGCCAGCAACTCGTTCGAGGCATCATCACCCGTCTCAATGCCGTAGAGCAACATCGTGAAGCCTCCTGCCAACGCCTTGGCGCCCTTGATGTAATGATCTTGAATGAATTCATCGGCATTCATGTAAGCCTTCATCGGCAAGAGTTTGCGGATTTGTTCCTCATTGAGGTCAGCGACATCAAAGTTCTCATTCTTGTGTTCGATGTCACGTATTTTCTCCACATCGACTCCCATATTTTTCAGGAAGGTCAAGTCTAAAGGCAGATTGTTGCCAGTTGCTGAGGCCTCGGTAGCAGCCTCGGCCTTGTTCTCGTTGCCAGAAGCGTTGCACGCTACGAGCGGCATCAACGCAAGTGCCGCCAATAGTAAGAGATTTCTCATTTTGAATAAATTAGGCTGCGCCTCAACAATGCTCAAGCAAGCTTGGCATTGTGTTCTGCTTGCACTCATTTTCATTGTTTTATCGTTTATTGGTTAATAATTTGTTGTTTCAATCCTATCATTCTTGGGCTACAAAAATAGTAAAAGTTTTTGTTTTTTCGCCTATTTTCTACTAAAAATTCGCCATTTTTTTACTAACTTTGCCCCGCTGAAATCAAAAAACGCATGAGTAACCTGTCCAATCAAACTGGCAACATATATATTGAGCGTCCCGAATTGTGGACGCTAGAGCTGGCGCTGCATGAGCGGGTGCTGCGCTATATGCTCTTCGACCGTGAGCAGTCCAACTCGCTGATTGTTGGAGAGATTCCACTTGAATCATCTGGCGATGGCTCTCTCAACGCTTTGGAAAATGCTGTCTACGACAACGCCGCGTTGCTTGACGACTATGGTCAGGTACGCCTGTTGGTCGACACGCCCCATTTCCTCTTCCTTCCGCCCACAGTCAACGACGAGAGCGAAGCCGAAACACTGCTCCGTGCTCAGTTCCCCGAGGTGGAAGGTGACACAGTGATGTGCGACTTGCCCAAATGCGGGGTCAAGTTGGCTTTCGCGCTGCCCCCTGAAGTGCTAGGATTCTTGCAGCGCACATTCAACATGGCGCCGATAGTACACCACCTGCAACCATTGTGCGAATACTACGCACGGTTCTGCCGTCGCAGCGGCGTGCGCCGAATGTTCCTCAACTTCCACGACGAGCGCATGGACCTGGTCGTATTCGACCACGACAAGCTACAGCTTGCCAACACGTTCGCTGTGCGTTCGGCCAGCGATGCGGCCTTCATGGCGTTGCATGCTTGGGAGAGTCTGGGTATGGACGTTCACAACGATGAGTTGCAGCTCACGGGAGACAAGGCCGTGCGCGACCAAGTGGCTCCCGAACTGCGCAAATACATCAGTTATGTAATGCCCGCTATCTTCCCTGCGGCCGCCATGCGCCTGAGCCATGACGCGATGAAGGCTCCGTTTAACCTGATTACTTTGAGCTTATGCGAATAATCCGAGGCAAATATGGCCGTCGACGTTTTGACGTGCCCACCAACATCACCGCGCGCCCCACTACCGACATGGCACGCGAGAACATCTTCAATGTGCTGGAAAACCTGGTTGACTTTGAGGGCTTGACGGCGTTGGACCTCTTTGCAGGCACGGGTGCCGTGACCTTTGAATTCGCCTCGCGAGGCTGCTCACAAGTGGTGTGCGTCGAAAAAGCGAAGACTCAGTACGACTTCATCCGCAAGGTCAAGGACCAGCTGAATGCCCACATGGTGACACCGATGCGAGGCGATGTGTTCCGCTTCATCGCATCGTGCCAACAGCAGTTTGACATCATCTTTGCCGACCCGCCCTACGACCTGCCGCAGCTGCCACAGATACCCGAGTTGCTGTTTCAGTCGCAGTTGGTGAAGCCAGGCACGTTCATTGTTATGGAACACTCTCGGGACAACGACTTCTCGCAGTTGCCGCACTTCGTGCAGCACCGCGCCTACGGCAAAGTGAACTTCACGATTTTTTCAGTCCCCCTAACCCCCTAAAGGGGGAATGAGGGGTCAAATTATTAACTATAAACTATAAACTCTAAACTGATATATTATGGGATTACTAGACAACATTCTGGGTGGAGGCGCTACGGCCGGCAACAACGCCTACTCCGTGCCCATCCCCTTCATTCCGCAGAATCTGCAACAACTGATGCAGATGCCCTATGCTGCGCTGACCAACGAGTTTGAGGTTGCTGCCTTGACGGTGGCTGTGCTATGCAACTACTGCCAGAACCCCCAAGCCACTATCGAGATGCTGAACTATCTGCGCGGACCACGCCCATTGTCACAGATGGAAATTCAGTTCCTGCGCGACCGCCTGACGGGCAAGCCCTACAAGATGCTCTCGTATCTCCAGGGCACCTCGCCACAAAACAACTACACGCCTGGCAATCCGCTGATGGTGACGGTAATGACTACACCTTACACCTACCAGAACCAGGACTACGCAACACTCTACATCCCATCGAGTGGTGCCGATAGCCCACGCCAACTCGACTTGCGCCGCAAGCCTAGCACCGGCCAATGGTTCGTGTGGGTCACCGATGGCCTGATGCCCGACATCCGCGTCCCCGTCAGCCAGAATCCTTGGGCGTAACCATTCATCGCATTAGATTCTCCCCTCCCCCCCATGAAAGAGGAGGGGAGTTTTTGTTTATTAATTGATAAATTTTGTAAATTTTTGAGGCATAGAGAGAGCTGTTCGTAAAAATTGATAAAACAAACTTAATCATTTGCAATTTTTCGGCAAATATTCTTGACAATTGCAGATTCACTACTATATTTGCAAGCGAATTTTGACAAATTACTATGCCGAAGCGCCTGTACATACTCTCTCTGCTGATTGCGATGACCGCAGTTGTCGCCTTTTCCCAGGTGCGCCATGTAACCACCGTCAACCCCTTGTCGCCCAATAATTCGCCCTACGATGCAATCGAGGTCTACGAGTATGACTACGTTGACGTGCAGCCCCAGTTCCCTGGCGGCGAACATGGTTTGATTAACTTTATCAATAACACGCGCGAATATCCCTACCACGCCTACAAGAACCGCATCCAGGGCCGCGTGCTGTGCAGCTTCATCGTGGGCGCTGACGGCAAGGTGTCGAACATTCGCATTATCCGCGGGACACAGGACGAGTCACTCAACCGAGAGGCTCTGCGTGTGATCAGTGAGATGCCCAAATGGAAGGCCGGCAAGGTAGGAGGCCAGGCGGTGGCTGTGCGCTGTGTGCTGCCCATTGCGTTCCGGCTTTAATTGTCGCCAATTCAATGAATGAAGAAAAGCAAGTCGCATAACATACGATTTGCCTTTTTTTTGCGTTACAATTCAAGAATGTCGCAAAACTCGAACACTCGAGCAATCGAGCACTCGAAAAATCAAAAATATTCGTGACAAAGAAAGAATCGTGATTTATCGCAGACTACATATTATCGTAATGTTCGTGCTGGGCTGGGCTCTTATGAGCATGGCTCAGGACGGGACCAATGCTTATAATTTCTTGAGTGTGCCGGTGTCGAGCCATGTCTATGCCGTCGGCGGCCACAACATCACTATCATCGATGATGACATCTCGCTTGTGGAGCAGAACCCCGCATTGATGGGCAGCGAGATTGACAAGCAGATTGGGCTGAACTATATGCGCTACCTGGGCGGCAGCAACTTTATGGGTGCCCGCTACGGACAGGGCATCGGTGAGCACGGCGCATTCGCCGTGGGCATCCAACACTACGGCTACGGCTCGATGATGGGCTATGACATCAATGGCGTTCAGACTGGCCAGTTCAGTGCAAGTGACCTGGCGTTCAATGTCACGTATAGTCACGACATCAACGACTACCTGCGCGGCGGCATCACGTTGAAGTTCCTGCACTCGAAATATGAGACCTACAGCGCCAACGCCATCGCCGCTGACCTGGGCATCAACTACTATAATCCCGACCACGAGGTGTCGGCATCGCTGGTAGCGAAGCACCTGGGCGGCCAAATCAAGCAATTCAACGACAAGAAAGAGAAGCTGCCCTGGGACATCCAGCTAGGTGTGTCAAAGACGCTCACGGGTCTGCCGTTGCGCCTTTCGCTGACGGCCTATGGGTTGACCAAGTGGAAGTCGCCCTATTACACCCCTCAGGACAAGAATAACACCAATAGCCAGCTGGTCGAAAAAGATAGTTTCGGCAGCAACTTGCTGCGTCACCTGGTGTTTGGTGTCGAGATATTGCCCAAGGACAATATCTACCTGGCATTGGGCTATAACTACCGCACCCGCACCGACATGTCGACCTACAATCGCAACTTCCTGTCGGGCTTCTCTGTTGGTGCAGGCCTGCGCGTGAAGGCGTTTGGCTTCGGTGTCGCATTTGCTCAACCTCACACCGGCGCAACTACCATGATGTTCAACTTCAACACCACCATCAGCGAGTTGATGCGGTAATATCCTCTTCCCATTTATTTTTTGTTTTTTTAAGGTATGATTTCTTCGCCATGTGGGGAAATTGTAGTAATTTTG
>JAFZAK010000136.1 GCA_017557285.1 Muribaculaceae bacterium | reverse complement strand
GGAGCGTTTCTACCAGCGCGATGACACGTTGAGCTTGGGCATCTGCAACGGATGCCAGGTGATGATTGAGCTGAACCTGATCAACCCGGAATATGAGAGCCGCGCCAAGATGGTACACAATGATTCACACAAGTTTGAGTCGGCCTTTGTCAATCTGACAATTCCCGAGAACAACTCGGTGATGTTGAGCAGTCTGAGCGGTTCTCGCCTAGGCATCTGGGTGGCTCACGGCGAGGGCAAATTCGAGCTTCCCGAGGGTACAGAAGCATACAACATCGTGGCTCAATATAGCTACGAAGATTATCCTGGCAACCCCAACGGATCGCCGCTGGGAATCGCCGGACTGGTATCTCGCGATGGCCGTCACTTGGCCATGATGCCCCACCTGGAGCGTGCCATCTTCCCATGGCAGTGCGCTTGGTATCCTGCATCGCGCCGACATGACGAGGTGACTCCGTGGATGGAGGCGTTTGTCAATGCCCGCCGATGGTGCGAGAGCCACAAATAGTAGTTTTCAGGTCCCCCTAACCCCCTAAAGGGGGAACAAACAATACCCCCCCTTTAGGGGGGCTTGGGGGGACACGTCTAAACTCTATATCATGATTGGAATTGATAGCAAACAAAAGTTGAAGCAGGAGGTTTTTAACTATTTCCTGCTTGTGATTGGCAGTGCCTTGTTCGTTGTTGGCGACGTGATGTTTGTCAACCCCTATCTGATGGCTCCTGGCGGCACCTACGGTATCAGCAACGTGCTGAATACGGTGTGGCCTTGGAAGATTTCGTTCTATGCCATCTGTATGGATATCCCTCTGTTGCTAATTGGCACTTGGATTTTGGGACCGAAATTCGGTGTGAAGACGATTGTTTCGACCATCCTTATTTTTGTATTCACTTTCATCCTCGAGACTTGGTGGGGCTATGATCCTGTGATTCACGACGGCCCCATCAGCCAGGTTGCCGGCCAGTCAATGGTTCCGATTCCTCATGACGGCGGATGGTTCATACCTGACTACTTCCTGAACACGGTGATTGCTGGCCTGATTTACGGTGTCGCCATCGGTCTGATATTCCGTTCGGGTGCGACGAGTGGCGGCTCAGACATCATCTCGATGATCCTGCACAAATACACCAAGATTTCCCTTGGCACATTAGTCATGATTGTCGACGGCATCATCACTTTGAGCACACTCATAGCGTTTGGCGACATACGCTTGCCCATCTACTCGGTAATCATCATCTTTATCGAAGGCAAGGTCATCAACCTTGTGGTAGACGGCATGAAGAGCTACCGCACGATGTTTATCATCACGGACAAACCCGATGCCATCCGCGACTACATCATCAATGATTTGGAGCGTGGCGGCACTTGTCTCACGGGTACCGGCCTCTATAAGGGCAACGAGCGCAAGATGGTCTATGTGACGCTGAACCGCAGCGATATGCTCAAGCTTCGCTCTGTGCTGCATCTGATTGATCCCAAGGCGTTTGTCAACATCATGGAGAGCAGCGAAATCTTGGGCGAAGGTTTCCGTGCGTTGCCTGAAGAATAGCTTTATAATTAAGAATTAAGAATTAAGAATTGAGAATTGAGAGTGGAGACTTGCTTTAGTCTTCTAGGTCGCAGCCAGAGAAGCCCATCTGCTGGGCTCGGTCGTGGTCAAAGGTGCAATAGATAATCTCACCTTGGGCGCATACCTTGTCGTCACTGTCCATTACATCGACTGCGACGGTGACAAAGTTGCGCATCTGCTGAGCGAGTCGTGCTCGCACGGTTATGCTTCCTGCGTTTGTCATGATGGGGCGGCGGTATTGCACGTTGAGACGGACAGTCATGGCTGTGGTCTGAAGTTTGCGCGTGATGACCCAAGCCCCGGTCTCGTCGACCAGTGTGGCGATGATGCCGCCATGGAGTGTGTCAATCCATCCCTGATGGTGTGTTGACGGTTGCCATATCGAGATGACCTCGTCGCCATCTTCATAGAACTGCATCTTCAGTCCCATGGGGTTATCGGGTGCGCAGCCGAAGCAATTGTACCCTTCCTTGTCGGCCCATGGATTCTTTATTTTCTTCATCGGTAATCTAATGCTATAAAACGGGGCAAAAATAGTAATAATAAAAAATTCCCAAAAATTTTTAGTCGAAAACTTTGTTTTTTATTTTGTATTGCGCTCGATTTGCACTACCTTTGCACTGCATTTTGCCCTACTAGGCACTGCGGCCACCTCGCGTGGGTTGTCGCATGCTCTTTTTTGGCATTATATGAGACTATAAATTAGTTATTTAGGTTACACTTACTGCATGGCTGAACTGAAAAAAATCAAGACTGCTTTGATATCTGTCTTTCACAAGGACGGACTTGACGAAATCTTGCAAGAGCTCAATGCGCATGGTGTGAGGTTTCTGTCAACCGGCGGGACACAAAAGTTCATCCAGGAGCAGGGTTACGCTTGTGATGCGGTTGAGGACCTGACGGGCTACCCGTCGATATTGGGTGGTCGCGTGAAGACACTTCATCCCAAGGTGTTTGGTGGCATCCTTACCCGCCGTGACAACGAGGGTGACCGTGCGCAAATCGCGCAATATGAGATTCCTGAGATTGACCTGGTGATTGTCGACTTGTACCCGTTTGAAGCCACTGTTGCCAGTGGCGCACCCGAGGCCGATATCATCGAGAAGATAGACATTGGCGGCATCTCACTCATTCGTGGGGCGGCCAAGAACTACAAGGATGTGGCCATTGTCGCCAGCAAGGGGCAATATGGACTGTTGCTGGATATGCTGCGCGCTCATGGCGACGCTGTGACGACACTTACTGAGCGTCGTCTGCTGGCTCGCGAGGCCTTCGGCGTCTCGAGTGCCTACGACAGCCATATCTTCAACTACTTCGACGGCGACGACCACAGCGCATTGCGCCTGCCTATCAACGGCCGCAAGTCATTGCGTTATGGTGAGAACCCGCACCAGCAAGGTTACTACTACGGTGACTTCGACCGCATGTTCACGCAGCTGCACGGCAAGGAGATTAGCTATAACAACCTTCTTGACATCGATGCTGCCATCAACCTGATTGGCGACTTCACCGAGCCGACCTTCGTGATTATGAAGCACAACAACGCATGTGGCCTTGCCACGCGTGAGACACTTGTCGAGGCTTTCAAGGCTGCATTAGCCGGTGACCCCGTGAGTGCCTTCGGCGGCGTGCATGTGACCAACCGTTCCGTCGACCTGGCGACAGCCGAGGAGATGAACAAGGTGTTCATCGAGGTGTGCATCGCTCCGGGTTACAGCGACGAGGCACTTGAGGTGCTGAAGCAAAAGAAGAACCGTGTCATCCTGGTGATGAAAGACGTCGAGTTGCCCAAGACCACTTGCCGCACAGTGCTCAACGGCGCCTTGGTGCAAGAGCGAGACACGCACGTAGAGACTCCCGACGAGTTGCGCCAAGTGACGACTGAGGCAGTCACCGAGGCACAGACGCGCGACCTGCTGATGGCAAACATCATCGTCAAGCATAGCAAGAGCAACGCCATTGTCCTGGTCAAGAACCAAATGTTGGTGGGCAGCGGTGTGGGCCAGACCTCGCGTGTTGATGCCTTGAAGCAAGCGATTGACAAGGCCCGCTCGTTTGGCCACGACCTGATAGGCGCTGTGATGGCAAGCGACGCGTTCTTCCCGTTTGGCGACTGCGTACAGATTGCTCATGAGGCAGGCATCACCGCCGTCATCCAGCCGGGCGGGTCGGTTCGTGACCAAGAGAGCGTGGATTACTGCAACGCCCACGGCGTGGCTATGGTGATGACGGGCATCCGCCACTTCAAGCATTAGAACTACCCGAAAAACAACACTATATTCATTTTAAGTTAAACAAAAAACAGAACTAACTTTATGGGACTTTTTTCATTTACACAAGAGATTGCCATTGACCTAGGAACGGCCAACACGATCATTATACACAAGGACAAGATTGTCATCGACGAGCCTTCGGTAGTGGCCCTTGAAACCAAGACCGGCAAACTCATCGCCGTTGGCGAGCGTGCCCGCGAGATGCAAGGCAAGGAGAATGAGGGCATCACCACCATCCGTCCGTTGAAGGAGGGTGTGATTGGTGACTTCAACGCATGCGAGTTGATGATGCGCGGCTTCAT
>JAFZAK010000135.1 GCA_017557285.1 Muribaculaceae bacterium | reverse complement strand
GCTACTCGATGGCCGACAAAGACTCCACCTTACAGCGAATGAATCAGCGTATCGCGTTGGCGCACGACCACCTGCGCACCAGCCAGGTGCTGGTGGTGACGCTGGGCACCGCGCTGGTCTATCGACTCAAGGCTACAGGACAGGTGGTGAACAACTGCCACAAGGTGCCACCGCATCAGTTTGAGCGAGAATTAGTCAGTATGCGCGACATCTCGCAGGCCTTGCATCGTATGTGCGAGCGGCTGCGGTCCTACAACCCCGAGCTTCGCGTCATCTTCACCGTGAGCCCCATCCGCCACATCGCCGACGGGCTGGAGGTTAATTCGCTGAGCAAGGCGACCTTGCGTGTCGCCATCGACCAAGTGTTGCACGAGATGAATGACCCGTTACTGACCTATTTCCCCGCCTACGAGATTATGATGGACGACTTGCGCGACTACCGCTTCTATGCTACCGACATGGTTCATCCCAGCGAGGTCGCCATCGAGTATATCTGGCAGATGTTCCAGGCCACCTATTTCGACGACCGTTCGGCACAAGCGATTGCCCGTTGTGAACGCGTGAGCAAGCGCTTGGCTCACCGCCCGATGAGCAGCAACCGTGAAGTTGTGGAACGCTTCAACGCCGACACCCGCACTGTGGTGCGTAACCTCATTAAGGAGTACCCTTATCTGGAACGGCTTAATTTATTGCATAATACATAATGCACAATTACAGACGTCTGTAACTTGTTTCTTCAATGAAATATACTATTCAAGAGATTACTGAGATGATGGGCGTGCGTGGTGCCCAACTCAATGCACCGGAAGCCGACGTGAGCCAATTGCTCACTGACTCGCGCTCGCTAGTCATGCCCGCCGAGACCCTGTTCTTCGCGCTACCTACGGCACAAGACACTGGCGGGCAGCGATATGTCAACAGCCTCTATGACAAGGGTGTGCGCAGTTTTGTGGTTGAGACACTTGAAGGCATTGACGACCACGTGATGAATTCATGCAATATCCTGCATGTGCCCAGCGTGCTCGATGCGCTTCAAGACCTTGCCACCGAGCACCGCATTCAGTTCGACATTCCCATCATCGCCATCACTGGCACACGCGGCAAGACCACGGTTAAGGAGTGGCTCTACCAATTGCTGCTCGATGACTACCATATCGTACGCTCTCCCCGCAGTTTCAACTCGCAGATTGGCGTTCCCCTGTCGTTGTGGGACATCGACGACGACACCTCGCTAGCCATTATCGAGGCAGGCATCTCGCGTCCAGGCGAGATGGCACGGTTACACAGCATGATCCGCCCCACAATGGGCGTGGTGACCAATATCGCACCCGAGCCCGAGGATGAGTTCGGCGATGACATGGACAGCAAGGCCGCCGAAAAGGCAAAAATCCTGTACAACTGCCAGAGCATCGTCTACCGCGCAGATGACCAGGGCGTGCGCAAAGCGCTCAAACCTCTGCTCGATGCCTATGACGAGACACCCATCGATATCATCGCCTGGTCGAAGACCGACCCCACTGAAGAGTTGTTTGTACAGCAAGTGGCAGTGAAGAGCCATTGCTCCGAAATCAGCTATGTCTACCAGGGCGAGGAACACATCCTGACCCTACCCATGACCGAGGCGATGGACGTGAACAATGCCATCATCTGTCTGGCTGTATTGCTCAACTTGGGGCTGGAACCAGACGTGATTGCTGAGCGCATGATGCGGCTTACCCCCACAGGCACGCGTATCAACGTCATCGAGGGCGTGAACGAGTGTACCATCATCACCGACGAGTATACCAACGACTTTGTTACCCTGACCCCCGCCATCAATTTCATGATGCGCCGTGCAGGCAACCGCCGCAGCGCAGTTATCCTGAGCGACCTCCAGCATGAGGATGTCGACCTGGAAGTGCTATATAGCCGCGTGCGCAGTCTGCTGCGCGCCAAGCAGATCGACCGTTTCTGCGGCATCGGCCCAGAGATGTGCCAGTACAAGGGACTATTTGACACCCTGCCCGAGGCACATTTCTTCGGCTCAACGACTGAGTTCCTGACCGAGATGGCGCAAGGCGACTTTGACGACGAGACTGTGTTGGTGAAGGGCAGCCCTGAGTTTGAGTTCTCTCAAATCTTGGACATGCTTGAGGCCAAGCAGCACCAAACAGTAGAAGAAATTGACCTGAACGCCCTGGCGCACAACTACAAGTTCTTCAAGTCGCTCATCAAACCCACCACGCGTACCATCGCTATGGTCAAGGCAGGTGGCTACGGCACGGGTTCTTATGAGGTGGCGAAGACACTTCAAGACCGCGGTGCCGACTACTTGGCTGTAGCGGTGCAGGACGAGGGCGTACAGTTGCGCAAAGCGGGCATCACCATGCCCATCATCGTTCTCAACCCCATGGTCATCAACTACAAGTCGCTGTTCACCCTGCGTCTGGAGCCCGAGGTCTATAGTTTGGAGATGTGCCAGCAACTCATCAAGGAGGGTGCCCGCTACCACACGGGCAGTCCACTGCCTGTTCACATCAAGTTGGACACAGGCATGCACCGTCTAGGATTTACCCTAGAGCAGTTGCCGGCGGTAATTGAATTGCTTGAGGGTCAAGATATTGTTCGCCCCGCCTCGGTGTTCTCACACTTGAGTGTGGCTGACGTCCCTACCGAGGATGCCTACACACAACAGCAATTCGAGTATTTTGACCTTTGCGCCGACTTGTTGCGTAAGCATTTCCCAGGCCTGCCCCGCCACATCTTGAACACAGCGGGCATTGTTCGCTTCCCCGAGCATCAGATGGAGATGGTGCGCATCGGCATCGGACTATACGGCATGCGCACGGTCGATGACCCGCGCGAGGATTCATTACAGCCTGTGGCTACACTACAGTCAGTCATTATCAGCATCAAACAGTGGCCGGCGGGCACGACCATTGGGTATGGTCGCAAGGGTGTGCTTAAGCGTGACTCGCGCATCGCTACCATCCCCATCGGCTATGCCGACGGCCTTGACCGCCACTATGGCAATGGGGCTATCTCGATGTGGGCTGGCGGCAAACGCTGCCCGACGGTGGGTAATGTTTGCATGGATGCGGTGATGATTGATGTCACCGACACTGACGTGCAAGTGGGCGACCATGTCGAAATCTTTGGGCACCATATCCCGGTCGATGAACTGGCGCGTGTGCGCGGCACCATCTCTTACGAGGTGCTCACCAGTGTCTCACGCCGTGTCAAGCGGGTATACTATAGAGAGTAATTGCTGTCACGAATTTTCAAAATCGAATGTTCGAACAATCGAGAACTCGAGTTCCATGAAAGAACGGTTTTTATGAGAAGATTTGCAACATATATCATGCTGGCTTGCGGGCTGGTAGCTGGGGCGCAGGAATGGGTCAGCGGTGACTTGCGCTACCGCTTCATCAGCAATGACGAAGCGGCGGTCGCTCCCTGGGTGGAAGAGGGCATGAGCCTCTATGAGGGTGTTGTGATTGTGCCCGAGACGGTCTTCTATGACGGCTTTAATTACCGCATCACCTCCATTGCCGACAGCGCTTTCTACAACTCGGGCATCACCGAGCTGCAACTGCCCAACTCCATCACGCACATCGGACGGTGGGCAATGGCCGATGCGTTCGACCTGACAAGCGTCACCTTGCCATTGCATCTACAATGGGTGAGCGAGGGCATGCTAGCCGGCACCGACATCACGAGCATCATCATCCCCGAGGGCGTGACACGCATCGATGACTCGGCCTTTGAAGATTGCAACTTGTTGCGGTCGGTATTCCTGCCATCAACGCTGCTCGAGATGGGCGACTATGCCTTCGACGGTTGCCACAGCCTGTTTGAGGTTTTCAGCGGAGCTGACGAGCCGCCCGTTTGGATGGGCTACGATGCCATGCCCGCCATAAATGGCGTGGACCTGATTCTGGCTGACGAACACGCTGTCACGGCGTGGCGCGAAGATTCGTTGTGGGGCGACCACCACCGCTACTCGATGTGGACCAGCGAGGATGTGACACCTAGCTTTGAGCTCAGTGACGAGAATTGGGATGACCACTGGAGCCAGGTGGCGCTGGGGCATAACATGGCCTACCGCGTTTATGGCGAGGACGGCTATCTGATGGCACTCACCACTGCCGAGCACTACTACCTGCCCATCAGTGACCACGAGGCAGAGTATGTCATTGTGCCCACCAACGGCATCAGTGATGCAGATGATGCCATGCCGATTGTTGTCAAAGCACCCATCACCGGCATCGAAGACATTGCCGAGGAACGCACCCATCCCAACATCTACGCCCTTGACGGTGTGCTTCACATTGAGGGCGACAATTACGGCACATGGACAACGATTTACGACATGTACGGCCGACTCTACTATGAGCGTCCCAGCGTCGATGGCCAGGTCATCAGCCTGCACCGCAACCGCGTATACATCGTGATTGTTGGGAACTATGTGAAGAAGGTGATGCTATGAGCGATGACGAGAAATATATGAGGATGGCGCTTGACGAGGCGCAGAAGGCACTGGAGCGCGATGAAGTGCCCATCGGGGCAGTCATCGTATGCCGAGGTCGCATCGTGGGGCGCGGTCACAACCTAACCGAGACGCTGACCGATGTTACCGCACATGCCGAGATGCAGGCCATCACAGCAGCGAGCGAGACATTGGGCGGAAAATACCTGACCGACTGCACACTCTATGTCACCGTTGAGCCTTGTCTGATGTGTGCCGGCGCCTTGGGGTGGAGCCAAATCACGCGGGTGGTCTTCGGCGCCAGCGACGACAAGCGCGGGTATCACACATTCTGTGAATCTCCCTTCCACAAGCATACCGAGGTTGTGGGTGGCATCCTTGCCGACGAGTGCGCCACACTGATGAAGCAATTTTTTAAAACCAAACGATAAATGAAACTATACATGAAATTCAGCTTGTTATTTGCGTGCATGAGTCTGACACTCAGTGCCATGGCATGCAGTAACGCACCCAAGAACGCCCCGACACCTGTCGCTGCGCCGCAGACCATCGAGCAGATGGAGGAACAGCCACAAGCTGAGGTGGTAGCCATCAAAAGCGCAAAAATGGGCCGCGAAATCAACGCGACGATTGTCGTGCCCGAACAGTATTTTGACCCCGACCTGCAAGAAGAGCAATTCCCCGTAGTCTACTTGCTACACGGCGCCGACGGCAGTTACCGTGACTGGCCCAACAAGGCCGACCTTGATGACCTCGCCAGCGAATATGGCGTGCTCATTGTGTGCCCCGACGGACAGGACAGCTGGTACTTCGACTCTCCCATCGACCCGAAGATGCAATTTGAGACCTTCATCACCCAGGAGTTGGTGGACTATGTCGACAGTCATTACCGCACGATTCCTGACCGCAAGTTCCGCGCCATCACAGGTCTGAGCATGGGCGGTCATGGCGCATTGTGGTGCGCTTGGCGCCATCCCGATGTGTTTGGTGCATGTGGAGCAATGAGTGGTGGTGTGGACATCAGCCAGTTCCCCGACCGCTGGAACATCCAAAAGCGACTGGGTGCCTATGCCGAGAACAAGCAGCGCTGGGCCGACCACAGCGTCATCAACCTGGTGCCTACGCTCAAGAACGGGCAACAAGCCATCATCATCGATGACGGTGCGGAGGACTTTTTCTACAAGGTCAACTGCGAGCTGCACGACGCCCTCCTCAAGCACAAGATCAATCACGATTTCACCATCAGACCGGGTAACCACTCCTGGACCTACTGGGTCAATTCGCTCGATTATCACATGCTATTCTTCGCCAAGCACTTCGCAAGCGAATAATCTATTATCTATAACCTACTATAACCTAGAAAACCGTGCCACGAATACTCATCATCTACACAGGCGGGACCATCGGGATGATTGAAAACCCGGTGACGCATGCCCTGCAGCCGTTCGACTTCACCCATTTGATGGACAATGTGCCGAAAATCAAGAAGTTGGACTATGAGATAGACAATATCCAGTTTGACCCGCCCATCGACAGCAGCAACATGAATCCGTCGCATTGGCGCGACATAGCGCGCGCTATTGAGGACGACTACGATGCCTACGATGGCTTTGTCGTGCTACATGGCACCGACACCATGGCTTATACTGCGTCGGCGTTAAGTTTCATGCTTGAGAACCTGCACAAACCCGTGATTATCACTGGCTCGCAACTGCCTATCGGTGAGGTGCGTACCGACGGCGAGGAGAACCTCATCACTGCATTGCAAGTCGCCGCAGCCCTTGACAAGGACGGCGAACCAATGGTTCAAGAGGTCGCCATCTTGTTTGACAACTCGCTGTGGCGTGGCAATCGCTCTACCAAGATGAGTGCCGACAACTTCAACGCCTTCCGCAGCTATAACTACCCACCATTGGCACGGATTGGACTGGGCATCGACTTCCGCAAAGAAGCACTTTACCGCTCGCCGTCTCGCCGTCCGCTCAAGGTGCGATACGACATGGACCCTGGGGTGATGTTCCTCGAACTGAACCCAGGTATGACGCAGTCAACGCTACACCACCTGCTCACCACTCCAGGCATCAAGGGCATCGTGCTCAAGACCTTCGGTGCCGGAAACAGCCCCAGCGACCCATGGTTCACCGACGAGATTCACCAGGCATGTGAACGTGGGGTGGTCATCCTCAACGTCACGCAGTGTGTCAATGGCGGCGTGCGTGGCACGCTTTATGAGACCGGCAACTGCCTCACAACGGCGGGTGCCGTCAGCGGACACGACATCACCAGCGAGGCCGCCATCACCAAGCTGATGTACCTCTTCGGCATGGGGCTTGAACCCGCCAAAGTCAAGCACTACCTCAATTGTGACCTTTGCGGGGAGGTTTCTATTTAATGCATAATGCACAATGCTTAATCACTGCTCTGGCATTCCCCTTTTTAAATGAAACGCCTAATTATCTTGATGATGACTTTGCTGGTCGCCGCCATGGGATGGGCGGTGACGGTGGGCGACGTGACCGGCGACGGTCAAGTCGACATCAGTGATGTCAATGCGGTGATTAATGTGATGCTTGGAAAAAGCCTCACCCCCAGCCCCTCTCCAGAGGGAGAGGGGAGTCCTGCGGATGTTACAGGTGACGGGGTGGTTGACATCAGTGACGTGAATATCGTCATCAACATCATGCTGGGCAAGGTGGCACCACCAAGCAAACCCACGGGCTATGACTATGTGTGGGACCCCACCCAGTTGCCCGAGATCCACATCACCGTTTCGTTTGACGAGTGGAATCGACTGCTACAACTTTACGACCAGAACAGTTACACCAAGCAGTATATCAAGGCCGACCAGTTCACGTTCATTCAGCAGGGCGACACCACGACCGTCCACGACATCGGTCTGCGCCTGAAGGGTAACACTTCACGCCGTAGGCCTGAGGGTGAACGAGGAGAAATGCATGTGGCCGGCTGGACCGACTGGCACCACTTCCACATGGGCATCAACCTGCGCAAGTATTACAAGGACGAGGAGCACACCATCCAGGGTGTACGCAAGTTCTACCTCAAATGGTTCAAGGAAGATGTCGATTACGTGCGCGAGGTGTTTTGCTACAACTTGTTCCGTCAAGCCGGGGTGTGGACGGCATCGCGCAGCCATTACTGCCGCCTGTGGATACGGGTCGTCGGCGACGAACAAGAGGCCTACTATGGTGTCTATGAGATGATTGAACCTGTCGACGAGAACTATCTCAAACAGCGCGACGACTCGCTGCACTATGGCACCCACGACGGCAACCTGTGGAAATGCGAGCACAACGGACGCCCCGCCTCTCTTACCGACCCTTACAACGGCGACTATGCCATCGATGACGATAGTGACGACAAGCACACCTACACACTGCAGACCAACACCAAGCGATTTGAGGCCGCCAAGACACAACTCATTGACTTCCAACTCAAGCTCAATGGCAAGGGACGCGAAAGCTTCTACCAATGGATACAAGAAGTGTGCGACGTCAACCTGTTGCTGCGCACCTACGCCGTGAATGTCGCTGTGGGCATGTGGGACGATTATTGGAACAGCGGAAACAACTATTACCTTTACTTCACGACCGAGGATTTGTTGGACTACAAGTTCTATTTCATTCCCTACGACTACGACAACACATTGGGCACCTGCACCAATACGGCTGCGCAGAGCGATGCTGGGCGACAAGACCCACTGAACTGGGGCCGTTACGAGAACCCCCTCATCCGCCGCTTGCTTGAATATGACGACTTCCGCGCCAAGTATATAAGTTACCTGCGCGAATTGGTTGATGAAGATGGCAACCTGATGCACTATGTCGCAGCGATGGAACGCATTCAAGCTTGGCAAGAGATGGTCGCGCCATACATCGCCAATGACACGAACGAGGACATGGAGCTTGATGACCGTCCTGCCTCCTGGAGCAACCACCCCGAGTACCGCCTGCTTGACCCCGACCCCGATGTCAACTTCTTCCGCGTCAAAGCCACCAGCATCCCCAATAATTAATTGTTCTAATTGTTAGAGTAACAAGAAGCGCCTTCACGTGGAAATTTACCACGTGAAATGCAGTTTTTGTGGAAAAAGTTTGTTCTTTTAAAAAATACTTTGTATTTTTGTCGTGATTTTACCGTATTAGGCAAAAACACTTTTTATAACCAATAAAACCAAAAAAATCTATGAAGAAACTATTCACAAAACAACTTTTCAGGGTCTTCACATTGTTGACCCTGATGCTAACCACAGCATTTGTGGCCAATGCAGCCTTTCATATCAGAGGCGGCTTTGACATAGACGAGAGCAACGAATGGGGCTTGGGTGTCACGATGACTGAGACCTCCACTGGAATCTTTGAGGGTGATGTCACCGCCACTACTGGTTTTAACTTCAAGCTTTACAACGACTATGACGGCAAATGGTGGGGCTCGGATGCGGGTACTATCGCTGTTTCAGATGAGAATGGCGAAATCACCATGATTGAGGGCAGTGGAGGTGACACCTATGTACCTTGCGCAGGCACGTTGCATTTCAAATTCATTTCGTCAAGCCATAAGTTGACTGTCACCGGTGAGCCACGTGGTGTGGCAGTAGCTAGTGGTATACTAAATGGCTCGGTTGCGGTTAACCCGACCACTGCTAATCCCAACGCGACAGTAACCATCACGCTCACTCCTGCTAATGGCTACTATGCCGAAAAGGGGAACATCACTGTTGAGGTGACTGGACCAGCTGGCGGCGGAGCAAAACTAAATGTGGGTGATAATCTTGAAGTCACTGGCGATGCCGTTTCTTTAGCGACGGCTCCAGGCGAATATACCTTTACAATGCCTGAGTATCCTTACGGAGCCCTTGTTAGCGCAGCATTCCAAGAGTGTATTCCACTCACCGCCGAGATGTTCCAGACCATGGGTGCTTATGCCTGGACTGGCCAGGCTGTTACACCCACTCCAATCCCGACCGAGGCAAGTGGTCTGACCAGCAATGACTTCGAAGTGACAGGCTATGCTAACAATATCGACGAGGGTACCGGTACCGCTAGTGTTACTGTTCAAGGTAAAGGTAAATACACCGGCACTGTCACCTTGAACTTTAGCATTGCGAAACAGGTGCACCAACTCACTTATGTCCAACCGACAACAGGTGGCACAATCTCAGGACCTAACTCAGCGGCATATACCGATGAGATTACCTTAACGGCAGCTCCTTCTGAAGGCTATCAGCTTGATCACTTCACCATCACCTATAACGAGACTACGGTCAACTTGGAGGGCAACACATTCACCATGCCTGACTATGATGTGGAAGTTACCGCAACCTTCACCAAGATTCCGCAGCTATACATCGCCACTCATGTCGAAGGTGGACCATCTGAGTGGCCTAAAACTGCTATGACTCAACAAGCTGACGGCTCTTGGGTGATTGAGATGACAAGTGAGACAGAGCTTCATTTCACATTCTACGATCAGGACGATCATTATTATGGAAGTGAAACCCAGGATGGCGAATATTGGATCAATGCCACCAATATTGGTCAGCCACTGCCCATTAGTTCACACAACCCATTCATTATCAAGCAGGCCGGTACTTGGACGATTACCGTCAATGCCGACTTGACGACCGTGACTGTGACAGGCGACTGGAAGTACAATGTCACGACTGCTGTCGTTGGTGAGGGTACACTTCTTGCCGATCCCACAGCCGCTGCTGCTGGCAGCACTGTCGAGCTGACTGTCGCTCCTGGTGAAGGCTATGAACTGGCATCGCTCAAGGTAACTTATGGTGAGAACGAAATCATCCCGACCCTCAAGGAAGGCGAGACAACGGTCTATGAGTTCACCATGCCTGCAAGTGACGTGACTGCTACCGTGACCTACACCATGACGCCGAAGCTGTACCTGACAGGCTCGTTCAACAACTGGGGTCAAGGAGATACTCCTAACATTGAATTCGAGAAAGTTACTACCACAACGGGTTATCATTGGGAACTGACCATCAACCTTGCAGAGGGCACCGAGTTCAAGTTCCATGACAATGATCCAAATGATTGGTTTGGCGCTTATCAGTGGGATGCTGGCTTCAGCGATTCTGACCCCAACAAGTATTACACTTGGACCGAGGCACGTCTGGAACAGTCTGTCGCTATTGGCAAGACTGGCAACAACTGCAACATGCGCATCTTCCGTGATGGCACTTGGAAAATCGTGGTTGACGCTGATTTGACGGCTGCAACGGTTTATGGTATCAAATACAAGCACCTGATTAACATCGCTGAGGGTCAGGAGAACAACATCACTGCTTCGGTCCCACAGGCTTACAAGGATACAGAGGTTACCTTTACCGTGACTGCTCCTGATGGCAAGACCATCGAGGGTGTCACCGTTACCTATAAGGTCAGTGGAACTTCGTTCGATGTCGAAGTCACTGGAAGCAACGGCAGCTACTCGTTCACGATGCCTGACTATGATGTCACCATCGCTGCTACGTTCTCCGATGTGAAGTATGAAATCACTGTTGGCGAAGGTGTGACAATCGTTACACCCGCCAACATCACTGAGGCTGCCGCTGGCACTGAGATTACCGTTTCGGTCACTCCTGCCAATCCCGCAGACTTTGTGGGCGTGGGCATTACGGTCACTCCTACTGTAGAGGTCACTGAGAACGCCGACGGCACCTTCACATTTACGATGCCTGAGGGTAATGTCACCATCAATGCTGTTCTTGAAGCCATCCTGCATGGCGTATTGTTTGACTCTGACGCCGACCGTCACTGGGCAACCTACTTCGGCAACTACAACCTGACTGCTCCTGAAGGTGTCGAGGTTTACACGGTTGATGCCGATTATGCATTGGGCGAAGAGGTGCCTGTGACAAAGATTAACTACATCCCTGCAAAGGTGGGTGTGTTGCTCTACTGCCCGAATGACATGGTAGACATTACGACTCCAGAGTGTGAACCTGACGGCACGACCTACACCAGCGCACTCGTTGGTTCAGTCAATCCGATGACTTTGGCTGCCTACGAGAACTATGTGCTGTTCAACGACGTGTTCTTGCTGGCAGAGGCTGGCACGCTGCCCGCTCATCGTTGCTACCTGCCCAAGCCAACCGGCACCTCGAAGCTGCGTCTGACGCTGAACCGTCCGGGCGATGGTGGTGTCATCACCGCAATCGAGGGCATTGACGCCGAGAACGTTGCAAACGTGAAGTACGTCAACCTCAGCGGTATGACTAGCGACAAGCCGTTCAGCGGCATCAACATCATGGTCATCACCCGCACTGACGGCACCGTCGAGACCATGAAGGTTGTTCGCTAATGCATTAATGTATCATGCATCATAATAGACCGCCTGGCTCGTGGGCCAGGCGGTCTATTTTTCATTCGTTTTTTTTAAAAAAACTCTCAAATTCTGTACAATTGCGTGCGATGCTTCGAGAAAATGATTACCTTTGCACATTATAATAAACACACACAAAACCTACTACTGACATGAAAAAGAAGATTTTTAAAGGCATTTTGTGGCTGGGCGTGATTTGCCTGGCATTGATTGCGGTATGCGATATCGCAGTGCGCGTGACGGCGCACGGAAAAACCTACGACAATGTGAAAGACATCCCGCACAATCGTGTGGGGCTGTTGCTGGGCACGAGTTCCATTACGCCACGAGGGACACACAATTTCTACTACACTTTCCGTATCAATGCCGCTGCTGAGCTATTTCATGCCGGCAGGGTGGACTATATCCTGGTGAGCGGCGACAACCACTCGAAGCGCTACGACGAGCCGACGATGATGCGCGACTCGCTAGTGCTACATGGTGTGCCTGCCGACCGCATTGTGCTAGACTATGCGGGTTTCCGCACCCTTGACTCGGTGGTGCGTGCCAAGGAGATCTTCGGGCAAGACAGCTTCACCATTATCTCCCAGAAATTCCACAACGAGCGTGCGTTGGTACAAGCACAACATTACGGCATCAACGCCATCGCCTATAACGCACGCGATGTGGCGCACCGTGGGCCGTGGCTCAAGGTACAATGCCGTGAACGCCTAGCACGTGTCAAGCTATACCTGGACCTTTTTACAGGCAAGCAGCCCAAGTTCCTAGGCGAGAAGATAGAAATCTGCGATTAAGTGAACGCAATTTGAACTTGTTCAAGAATTGCTGAGCGTGAGCAGATTATTTAAATCTGACTCCTTTCAACACGACAGGCTCCCCCTTTTGTTCAAAGAGGGAGCCTGTCGTGTTTAGTGAAGATTAGTATCCGAAGATGTCCTCAAGAGTGAGTCGGCGGATGGGGCCGATTTTCTCAAGAGCTGGGATGTCAAGCTCCTTCTCGTCACCGAGGATGAGATAACGATAGGGCTTGCTAGCCATGTTCGACTTCTCGAAGTTTACAACATCTTGCAGGGTCAAGCTGGGTAGTGTCTTATAGACCAACGAGTTGACATCGTAGTCCACTCCCTTGCGCTGCGCATACACATAGCTCCACAGCACGTTACCACGGACGGTGCGCTGGCTTGCCAACTTCTTGAGCATCGCGTCCTTGGCGAGCTGGAAGGCAGCCTCGCTTTGCGGTATCTCATTCACAATCTTGTTGAACTCGGCGACACAATCCATCATCTTATCGTTCTGAGTGACGATGTAGGTGATGGCAGTCTCTGGGTGGTGCTTTTGGCCAGGCTGGCGGTAGTAGGCAGCAGCCGAATAAGCCAGTCCGCGTGCCTCGCGAAGTTCCTGGAAGACGATGCCGTTCATGCCACCACCGAAGTACTCATTGAACAGGTTGATGATTGCTGCATGTTCAGGAGTCCACTGGCGGTTCTCGTTGTGGTACTGCAACATATAGATGTTCTTTGCCTCGTAGGGTGCCAGCAGAATCTCGGTCATCGGAGTGACCTCCTCCATGTAGTCATTGCCCTTGGGAACAGCTGCCAACTTCTTGGCTGTACGGTGGTTACGGTCGATGGTTGCGGTAAACTCCTTCTGGCTTAGCGGACCATAGTACATCACAGTGTGCTGCATACCCAACAAGCCCTTAATCAACGCCACCAGCTCGGCGGGCTTAGTGCTGCGTAGTTGCTCGGCACTCATGATGTCGGTGTAGGAGTTGCGAGGGCCGAAGGTGCCATACTCATTCAAGCGTTCGAAGCACTCATTCTGGTTAGTCTTGGCGTCGTTGCGAGCCTTGATGAGAACCTCCACCATGTTGCGATAGGCCTCCTCGTCAACCTGTGCGTTCTGCACCAGATCCTCGAGCAGTGAGAGTGCCTCGGGCATGTTCTCATTAAGGCCCGACAGGGTGATATTGGTCTGGTCATCGCTGACGCTGAACGAGATTTTGCAAGCGAGCTTATACATGCGCTGCTTGAACTGTGTGGGGGTCAATTTCTTGGTGCCCAGATAGTCCATGTAGTCGGCGGCGATGTCATAGCGGTTGTCGGCGTTCTTGCCAAAGTCATACTTGAACGTCAACGAGAATAGGTCGTCCTGCGTGTTTTGCTTGTAGAGCAGTGGCAGCCCCTTGCCCGTCTTGGCAACAGTCATCTCGGTCTTGTAGTCAACAAACTGCGGCTGGATGGGTTGCACCGTCTCTCCGAGGATGGTCTTGACAAAGTCGCTCTGCTTGTCACGGTTGGTGGGAATGGGCGTGATGGCGGGTTTATCAATCTTCTTGGCGGTGGTATCCTCGCCCATGCGTTTGTAGACGCACACGAAATTGTCATTGAGGTGACGGCGGGCGAAATCAACAATCTGCTGCTTGGTCATACCCGACATGCGATTAAGTTTGCCAACCTCCTGCGCCCAATCGACATGATTGATGAAGGCGTTTACCAGCTGGCGTGTGCGTGCTGCGTTTTTATCCAACCCGCGCAGGTAGCGCAACTTGGTGTTGTTGACCACGCTGACGAGGAGGTCATCGTCAAAGTCACCCCGGCGCAGTTTGTCCATCTCGCCGAGAATGAGTTCGCGCACTTGCTCCAGCGTCTGTCCCTCAACGGGATATCCCATGGCCATCAGCATCGAGTAGTCGGTCATGGCATCGGTATAGGCACCGCTCTCCATCACCTTGTGCGGCTGGTTCAGGTTCAGGTCCATCAGACCTGCGCTGCCGTTACTGAGCATGTCGGCAATAACTTCAATTGTGTCGTTTTGCAGCGAAGCTCCACCGTCAAAGCGCCAGCCCAGTACCACAAACTCGGCTTCCTGTCCCACGATGTTGGTGTCGATGGGCGCAGCGATGGGTGCCAGCGGGGCAAACTCGGGTCGGGTGAGGTTCTTATTGGGCTTCCAACTACCGAAGTGCTTCTCGAGGATGGCGATGACCTCGTCACTATTGAAGTCGCCCGCCATACAGATAGCCACATTGTTGGGGCAATAATAGTTGTTGAAATAGTTCTTGATGTTAGTGATTGAGGGGTTCTTCAAGTGATCCTGTGTACCGATGGTGGTCTGCGTGCCATAGGGATGTGTGGGGAACATCTTGGCGTTCAGAGCCTCAAAGAGCTTCCATTGATCATTAGCGATACCGATGTTATACTCCTCATACACAGCCTCCAACTCAGTGTGGAAACCACGGATAACCATATTCTGGAAGCGGTCGGCCTGGATGCGTGCCCAGCGGTCCACCTCATTGGCAGGGATATCCTCGGTGTAGCAAGTGACGTCAGTGCTGGTGTAAGCGTTGGTGCCTATGCCACCAATGCCCGCCATGAGTTTGTCGTACTCGTTGGGGATGTTGTACTGTGCGGCAAGCTGCGACACACTGTCAATCTCGTGGTAAAGCACACGGCGACGCTCAGGGTCAGTGACCTTACGGTACTCCTCGTAGCGCGTTTCAATCTCGTTGAGCAGTGGAATCTCGGCCTCATAGTTGCTGGTTCCGAACTGCTTTGTGCCCTTGAACATCAGGTGCTCAAGGTAGTGTGCCAGACCAGTGGTCTCGGCAGGGTCGTTACGCGAGCCTGTGCGCACGGCGATGTGTGCACTGATGCGGGGGCTCTGATGGTTCTCACTGAGGAACACCTTGAGTCCATTGCTCAAGGTGTAGCACTTGGTTGCCGTGGGGTCACCAGGATAGGTGATGCCCGCTGTGGTGCGTGCCGCCACACCCAAGCATACGAGGGCGGCCAGCACCATCATGAATAGTCTAGTTCTCATTATCGATTTAGTAGTTAAGTAGTTACAGGTAGTTAAGTAGTTAAAGTAGGGTGCTTTTAGTTGCAGCCTTCGCAGCCACAGTCGCAGCCGTGGTCATGATCATGTCCGCAGCTGTCGCAGCCGCAACCACAGCCATGGGGCGCGGGGTTGAGCTCTTCGGGAGTGGCGTCGCGTACAGCGATGACCTCACCCGCATAACGCACGCGCTCACCTGCCAACGGATGGTTGAAGTCGAGCACGACGGCATCGTCGGTCAACTCGATGACGCGGCCGTCCATATAATACCCCTCCTGGGTGCGCATGGTCAAACGTGCACCCTCATAGATGTTCTCGTCGTCAAATTTCCCATCGACCATGAATTTGTCACGCGAGATGGGGCCAATCATATTCGGGTCCTTGTCGCCGAAGGCATCCCCAGCCTCCAGTGTAAAGTCAAACTTGTCACCAATGGTTAGTCCCTCGATGCCCTTCATGAATGTGGGTAACATACCTTGCTCCATGCCGAAAACAAACGAGTCGGGTCGGTCTTTTGCGAACTTAAACACCGACGTATCGCCCTGGTCATTACTGACAAAAATCTCATAGGCAAGCTGTACGAATTTACCTGCTTGAATCTTTTCCATTATGTCTGTTTTGTTGTAGATGAATAATATGGGTGCAAAGGTACAATTTTTAATTTAGAATTAAGGATTAAGAATTAAGAATTCTGCTTCGCAACCATTTCTTGGCAAAATTTGGCGGCATCTCGGAAAAACCCAAATAAATTTGGTTTTTCGCTCGACTTGCACTACCTTTGCAGACGAAAAACAACCTATAGACGTGATGACAGAAAGATTTGAAATGGTGGCGAAGACCTTCCAGGGGCTGGAAGGCGTTCTTGCCGACGAGTTGCGCTCGCTGGGCGCCGAGAATGTAATCGAGGGCGTGAGAATGGTGTCGTTTGAAGGCGACAAGGAGTTGATGTACCGTGCCAACTTCTGCCTACGAACCGCCTTGAGAGTGTTGAAACCCTTCTACAAATTCCGTTCGAGCGACGCCGACGACCTTTACGAGCAAGTCAAGCGCTTTGACTGGAGCAAAGTGTTGCGCGTGGACCAAACCTTCGCCATCGACTCTACTACCAACGGCGAGGAGTTCCGCCACTCACGCTTTGTAACCTACCGTGTGAAAGATGCCATTGCCGATTACTTCATAGACCGTGTGGGCCGCCGGCCCAGCATCCGCGTGACCAATCCCGATATTCGCCTCGATGTGCACATCAACGGCAACGAAGTGACGTTGTCGCTCGACTCAAGCGGCGAACCGCTATATAAGCGTGGCTGGCGCGAGGCGCAGACCGATGCACCCATCAACGAGGTGCTTGCCGCCGGTATCATTCGCTTGAGCGGTTGGGACGGCCAGTGCGACCTGGTGGACCCGATGTGCGGCTCTGGCACGTTCTTGGTCGAGGCCGCGCTCATCGCCTGCAACATTAACCCTGGAGTATTCCGTCAGGAGTTTGCCTTCCAACGCTGGGAGGACTATGATGACGACCTATTTGACAGCATCTACAACGATGACAGTCAAGAGCGGGAGTTCGAGCACAAGATTTACGGGTCGGACATCGATGCCAAAGCCATCGCTGTCAGCCGCGCCAATGTCAAGGCAGCTGGTGTAGCAAAATATATCGAACTCGAGCGTCGAGACTTTGCCGACATTGAAGACATCCCTGCTGGCGGCTACCTCATCACCAACCCACCCTACGACCAGCGTCTGCGTCTAGAGGATGCAGAAGCATTCTATGGCATGATTGGGACCAAGCTCAAACACGTGTTCCGTGGCTACCACGCATGGATTATTGCCTACGACAACGACCAATTTGACCGCATCGGTCTGCGCCCCTCAGTACATTACCCACTGCTCAACGGCGCTCTTGACTGTGAGTTGCGCGAGTATGTCATCTTCGATGGCACTTACGACGAGATGCGCAGCCGTGGCGAGCATATCCGCAACGAGGGCTTCCGCGCCAGCGAGGACAAGCGCAAACTGGTGCGTCGCGAGTTCAAGGAGACCTTCGCCGACGAGGACAGCGGTGAGCGGCGTCCGCGACAGATGCGCCGCGACGAGCGCCATCATCGAGGTGACGGTGAGCGACCGCATGACCGCCGCCCACGCCGTGACGACCGTCCAGGTGCCCGCCGTGATGAACATCGCCCTCGCCGCGAAGACCGCCCAAGACGTGAAGACCGTCAGCGCCGTGGTGACGGTGAGCGGCGCTCACCCCGCTTCACACCGGGTCAAGGTCCCACGCTGAGCGAAGACAAGGAAGTGCCCATCATCCACGGCCGCCGCAAGAGCTGGAAGCGGAAAGAGCTTGAGTAATCGGCCTCACCCCCATCCCCTCTCCGGAGGGAGAGGGGGGAGAATCAGTTATCCAATCAGCGGAGCGGTCAACCAACGAAATACTCAATCAGCAATAGCAGACTTAATTCTTAACTCTAAATTCTTAATTCATTTGAATATCTTATTGCTAGGATCAGGTGGGCGTGAGTGCGCCATCGCCTGGAAATTGAGCCAAAGCCCACGATTGGGCAAGTTATTCATCGCGCCCGGTAATGCAGGTATGGCGCAGTATGGCACTTTGGTGCCTATCAAGCCGATGGACTTTGCAGCTGTAGGCGAGTTTGCGTTGGCCAATGCCATCGATATGGTGGTGGTGGGCAGCGAGGACCCGCTAGTGGCGGGCATTGTCGACTACTTCAAGGGCGACGAGCAACTGTGCCACATCCTCATGGTAGGTCCCAGCGCCGCTGGAGCACAACTGGAAGGCAGCAAAGACTTCGCCAAGGGTTTCATGCAGCGCCATGGCATCCCCACGGCGCAGTATCTGAGCGTCACGCATGATAACTTGACCGAGGGGCTGCGCTTTCTGGAACAGCAGCAACCACCCTACGTACTCAAAGCTGACGGCCTCGCTGCTGGCAAGGGAGTGCTCATCATCGATGATCTGGACGAGGCCAAGCGCGAACTCAGCGCAATGCTTGACGGCAAATTTGGCAAGTCGAGCGCGACTGTGGTCATCGAACAGTTCCTTAAGGGCATCGAATGCTCGGTGTTTGTCGTAACCGACGGCAAGGGCTACCGTTTGTTGCCTGTCGCGAAGGACTACAAACGCATAGGTGAGGGCGACACGGGCCTGAACACGGGTGGCATGGGTTCGGTTTCGCCCGTAAGTTTTGCAGATGAAGCCTTCATGGAAAAAGTGCGCACTCGCATCATCGAACCGACCATCGCAGGACTCCAAGCTGAAGCCCTACCCTACTGCGGATTCATCTTCTTTGGTCTAATCAATGTGGGCGGTGACCCGCTGGTGATTGAGTACAACGTGCGCATGGGCGACCCCGAAACCGAGAGCGTGATGCCACGCTTGCAGAGCGATTTGATCGACCTGCTGGAAGCAGCTGCAACAGGACATATCGACGATGTGGAGGTCACCATTGACCCACACTATGCTGTGACAGTGATGATGGTGAGTGGTGGCTATCCCGGAAGTTACCCCAAGGGTAAGGTCATCACAGGACTTGATAGCGTTACCGACAGTATCGTGTTTCAAGCGGGTACGTCACTGGACAGCGAGGGCAATCTTGTGACCAATGGCGGGCGCGTGCTGGCCGTGACCAGTTATGGCACGACACAAGCCGAGGCTCTTGAGCGTTCGTTCCAAAGCGTGCAGCGCATCCACTTCGATGGCAATTACTACCGCCGAGATATTGGGTTTGATTTAATGCACAATTAAGGTCATAATTCTTAAATTGATTAGAGACGAACAATATATTGATTTCTTGAATGGGCGTACGTTCATGACGCTCACAGGCATCTTATTGGCCCTCGTCGCTATGCTGGCTGCTGGCCAGGCCCCTGAATCAGATGCAGGCAACGGCATCTTCTTCGAGATGCCTACCGTGCTGGTTGAGCCAGGTCTGCCTTCGGCTCTGCTCAATGTGGCATGTTTGGTGGGTATCGGCGCGTTGATGCTGCTCATCAACAAGGTGTTCAGCTTTGTGCGCTCAATGACCTGTATTTTCGTCTCGGCATTCTTTTTACTGGAGCTTGCCGTTCCAGTCACTAGCTGCGTGTTTAATACGGGCACAGCGTTGTGCCTCATCCTTGTGCTGGAAGTGTTGACATTGTTCGCCAGTTACGAGGACCTGCACTCGCAGGGTCGTATTTTTTTGACAATGGCCATTCTGGCAGCGGCATGCCTGTGGCAGTGGGCATTTGTGATTCTCATCCCGGCATTTGCCCTGGGTTTCATGTATATGCGTGCGATGGACTTTCGTGGCTTTCTGGCGATGTTGTTGGGTCTTGTCACACCGTTCTGGATTGTCATTGGATTGGGCATTGTCAACCCTCTGACCGACTTTAAGCCATTAGAAATCAATGCTGTGTGGGATACGCTGGATCTGTCACAAATGCGTTTGCTCATCACTTGGGCAGCCATGGTGGCTGTATTGGCGGTTGTGCTCACAGTAATGAACCTGATGACCATCCTCAACTACCGACTTCAGTTCCGTGTCTACAACGCATTTTTCATCATTGTGACCTTGCTGAGTGTTGTGGCTATGTGCGTTGACTACCGCGACATGCTTGTGTTCCTGCCGTTGCTCAACCTGTGCCTCGCCATCCAGATTGCGCACTCGTTCACGCTGAGCAACCAACCCAAGCGCCACTACGTGATGTGGGTCTTCGTTGCCATCACCCTCGCTGTCGGCTTTAGTTCGCTAGCACTTTAACTCTTTGTAATTAAACTAATCAACACAATAATGAGAAAGAACATTTTACTACTGATTGTGGCATTGGCTGCACTGGCTATGAGCGCTGGCGTTAAGGATGACTTCAAGCAGGACATTCGGCGCAGCGCTGGCAACTACTGGGCTTATCCTGACAAGGACCTGTCCGAGTTGACCGCCGATCCTGAAGGCTATCGGCCGTTCTTCATCAACCACTACGGCCGTCATGGCAGCCGCTGGCTGATAGGCAGTCACCTGTACAACTTCCCCGTTGAACAGCTGGAAAAGGGCGAGCGCTATGGCAAACTCACCCAACGTGGCAAGGAGGTACTTGCCATTCTGCGCGAACTACGGGCAAGCGCCCAGGGACGCGATGGCGAACTGAGCGACATCGGTGCCGAGCAGCATCAGGGCATCGCACGACGCATGTATGAGAATTTCCCCGCCGTGTTTGCCGGCGATGCCTCGGTGCGCGCCCGGTCGACCGTCGTGATTCGCTGCATCCTATCAATGCAGAACGAAGTGGACGTGCTCAAGAGCCTGAACCCACGTCTACGCATCACCACCGATGCTAGCCAAGCCGAGATGTACTACATGAACTATGACGACCCCATAGTGAAACCGCTGCGCAAGGCCGCCTACCCACAATTTGACCCGATGAAGGCCAAGCTAATCAAGCCTGAGAAATTCCTCTCACGCCTTTTCAGCGACAAGAAATTTGCCCGCGACAGCATTCAGGGCCAGGATTTGATGATTGACCTGTTTGACGTTGTGGGCAACATGCAGAGCCATCACCAGTGGGAAAAGACCGACCTCTACGACCTTTACTCGTTGGACGAGGCCACCAATGTGTGGCGCTATAACAACCTGCGATGGTATATCTACTCGGGCGAGACCCCATTGACTCAGTGCCGTGTTGACTTCATGGAGGGCAACCTGCTGCGGAGCTTTATCGAAGACGCCGACCAGGCCATCCTGGAGGGTCGCAACCAGGCAAGTCTGCGGTTTGGACACGAGAGTGTCGTGCTGCCGCTGGTGTGCCTAATGGGCATCAATGGTGCCGACTACCACACCGAAGACCTTTCGACGCTAGACCAGCACTGGCAAAGCTACAAAATCTTCCCGATGGCTTGCAACCTGCAGATGATTTACTACAAACCCGACGAAGGCGAGGGTGATATCCTGGTGAAAGTTCTGCTTAACGAGCGTGAGGCAACGCTGCCCATCAAGACCGATATGGCACCCTACTACCATTGGAACGATGTGCGGGACTACTATATGGATAAGCTTTCACGGCAGCCCTACATTTCTCCCGTAATTGATTAGTAGTTAAGTTTACAAAAGAAGACAATAATGAGACGAATTATCATATCCATTCTTTGCGGCATGGCGTGTTTGGGCATCGCTTGGGCCGCGAATCCGCAAGTTGACATCATTGCCAACTATGATCGCTGTGGCAGTAATCACTATGCCTACCCCATCCCAGGCGACCAGCCTGTTCCCATTCTGACCAATGCCCCTGCAGGCTACCGTCCGTTCCTCATCGAGCATTACGGGCGCCACGGCAGTCGGTGGCTGACAAGTGCCAGTGGTTATACCCGTTCTATCCGCGTGTTGGAGCGAGCACAGAAGAACAACCAACTCACTATCGTTGGCGAACGGATGCTCAAGGACCTGCAGCGCATATGGCTCTATGCTGAGGACCGCGCCGGTGACCTGAGCGACATCGGTGCCGAGCAGCATCAGGGCATTGCACAACGCATGGTGGACAATTTTCCTACGGTGTTCCATGACAACTCATGGATTGACGCACGTTCGACGGTGGTGCTACGTTGCATCCTGTCGATGCAGAATGAGACAATGATCCTTCGTGCTGCCAATCCGCAAATGCGCATCACTACCGATGCCAGTTACCACGACATGTGGTACATGGGATGGGGCTATGGCGAGGATACGCTGGCAAATCACATCCGCAAGGACGTGGACATCATCACCGATAGCCTGTACCTGGCCAAAATAGACCCCACACGGTTCATGAACATGGTGTTTACCGACACAGTAGGAATGAATTTCAAGGATGGTGGCGAGGTGGCATTCATGCGCAGCGTGTTTAACATCGCCGGCTCTCTGCAAGGGCATCATGTATTTGATGGTTGGTCGATATATCACTATTTCACCAACGACGAGATTTTTGAGTTGTGGCGTCTGCGAAACATCTACTGGTACACGCATTGGGCGAACTCGCCGCTGAATGGCAATCGTATGCCGTTTATTGAGAGGGCCTTGTTGCGCAACATGGTGGAGAGTGCCGACCGTGCCATCGCCGAGGGACGCCGCGGTGCTGACCTGCGCTTCGGCCACGAGACCTGTCTGTTGCCGCTAGCCTGTATGATGGAATTGGACAACGTGAATCTGTCGACCACTGACCTGGACAACTTGCACCTGTACTGGCAAGATTACAACATCTTCCCCAAGGCCTGCAACATCCAGATGGTGTTCTACGAGCCGATGCATGGCCAGAAGGGCATCCTGGTCAAGGTGTTGCTTAACGAGCATGAGGCGACGCTGCCCGTCGAGACTGTCGAGGGTCCCTACTGCCGCTGGGACGACCTTCGCGCCTACTACCTGCGCAAACTCGACACCGCCATCGACTGGAATTAAGTGAATGCACAATTCATAATGCACAATGCACAATTGATACATTAGAAGACACATATAATTGTCATTTCCACTAACAATGAGAGGTATTTCTGTAATAACTATCCTATCACTCATCTCGTTGACTTTACAGTCTCAGACGATGAAGGTCTATCACACATGGATGGAAGTGTTCGAAGACAAGGGCATCGAACTGCCCGATTCGATTGTGACGCTCCGCCAAGTTGATGTAGCTGCCTACCACTTCGATTTTGAGAAAGCTAATAGTAAACAATGGAAATCTGCACGAAAAGGTGCTGTAGCCATCAAACGCGACAGCAGTCTTTGGGTCATGAGCGACTATCTATTCAAGAAGTGCGGCGCCAAGCAGTTTAATGAGGGAGGTAATTGTCTGCTGATGAACATCACTCCCAAGTTGGTGTATTTCATTGATTGGGACAAACGGGTCACAGATGCCAGGAAACGTAGGTGGGCCGTAGGGCTTGGTGCTGGTTTGGGTGGCATCATTGGCGCTGTAGCGATGACTGCACTGGAAACAAAACCTAACATCAAGAACCAAGAGTGTTGTTTCTCGATGATTGATCCAGCCAACCAGAAAGTCATCGTCATCAACCCAAAAAACTTCAAAAAACTCTGTAAATCCTATTCTGACTTGTTGGCTGAATACGAAGCACTTGACAAAGATTCGCAAGAGTCTGAGCTGGATGATTTCTTTTTACGATATGTTGACCGAGTTAACGAAGACAATACCGTTCGTCCATTTGTAGAGTTTTATAAAATGCGTGCTGTGGCTGAAAAGAGTAGTCATCAAGTGCAAATCCATAAAGATGATACGGAAGAAGAGGACAATGAGTGACATTACCACTTGCCGCACTAAGGTACTTTTTCCGTTTTTCGACTAAAATGACTAATCTTGTTGCCTTGAACATTCGCTTATGAAGAAGATTGGGATAATCAGTGATACGCATAGTTACTGGGACGACCGATTTGCCCAGTATTTTGCCGACTGCGATGAGATTTGGCATGCGGGCGACATCGGCAATGATGACCTTGCCGACCGTTTGGAACAAATTGCCCCAGTTTTCCGCGCGGTTTGGGGTAACGCCGATGGGCAGACGTTGCGCCGGCGGTTCAAGGAGATGGAGATTTTTGAGACCGATGGAGTCAAGGTTGTGCTGACGCATATCGGCGGCTATCCTGGCCACTATGCTCCCGGCATCCGCTCGCGGCTGGAACTGTCGCGCCCCAAGGTGTTTGTCTGCGGTCACAGCCATATTCTCAAGGTCATCCCTGACCGTTCGCTGGGCGTGTTGGTCATCAATCCCGGCGCAGCAGGCCGCCAAGGCTGGCAAAAGGTGCGGACACTCATTACCCTGACCCTCGACAACGGCAACGTCACCCACGCACAAGTCATCGAACTTGATGACGGGCAAGCCCCCCATAGTACCCCCTAAAGAGGGGGAAGTCAAATTTTTGATGGGAACAATGCCCTGGCATATACCTCAACGAAATGCGCCGCTCATTTTCGACGAGTGGCGCATTTTGTGTCATGTATATTGTGGGCTTACTTCCTGTTTTTCAGATAGATTCAAGTTCTGGCAGTATTACCTTCTCACTGCTGTCATCGTTTTGGAGGAACATACTGTAATAGATGGGCAGATAGGAAACACCTTTTTTCTTGAACACTTTGCGCTCGTTCGAAAAGACGATCGCACGACTGATGCCGTAGTCGGGCGTCTCAAGAAATTTCGTGAGCGCACTGTGCTCGGTATAGTCCTTTCCCGACTTAATTTCAATTGGCAACACTTCCAATTGGGAGTAGTCATCGATGAGGAAGTCCACCTCACCTTTTTGTTTATTGTCGTAATAAAACAACTTGAAGCCGTGCGCAGCAAGTTCTTGTCCCACAACTGACTCATATACAGTGCCAAGGTTTATGCTTTTGAGGTCCTGCAGCACCGCATTCACGTTCAGGCCATAGAGCAAGTGAGTCAGTAGCCCCACATCGTTTAGATATAGTTTCACTAGACGCTTCTGCTCGGACTCTACCAAAGGAAAATGAGGGTTACTGATGGCAGCAACCTCTAATGCAATGCCTGAATTGGTAAGATACTCGAACTCATCGGCATAGTCTGTGAACTTTTTCCCTTTCTTGCCTTCGATATCTTTATAAACGATCCGCTTCTTTTTGTTTTCTAGATTACTTGGTAAGAGATCATATATCCTGCGGATCATTAGTTTATGTTCCACATCATACTGTGATGCGTCAATGCGATAAAGGTCGTGAATATCGCGGTGTGTTTGCCTAACACGCATCATGTTTCGGTCATCTAGGTACAAGTTGACCGCTTCAGGCAAGCCACCGATAAGCAGGTAGTACTGGAATCGCTTCAATAAAATATTATGCGTACTTTCGTCCAAAGCTTCTTCAGCAAGGTACTTTTGTTTAATGCTTTCAATCCATTCCTTGCTAATTCCTGTTGCCCAAAGGAACTCCTCGAAGTCTAGAGGATACATTTGCTTGATAGTCACACTTCCGATAGGCACTGAAGGCGTTTCAGACAGAGCCACACCCAATTGTGAACCGCTTGCTATAAACCTGTATCGTGACTCTTGATTGAGGAACTTTAGCATTGTCATCAAATGCGGATAGCTCTGAATCTCATCTAGAAAAATTAAGGTATCAGACTTGTTACCCAATGGTTCAGAAGAGTAATTGCTAAGTCTCATATACAAATCAGCAGTTGTGTGAATGTCAGCAAAAACTTGCTCACCCTCTTTGTCTTCTTTCAGATTAATCTCGACAAAATGCGTGAATAGTTTCTGACCAACATAGCGGATAAGATAAGACTTTCCTATCTGACGAGCTCCATTAACCAGTAGAATCTTATTAGGTTCATTCGTCAGAAAGTGCTCTAAATAGCCGGTGAATTTACGTTCAAGCATAATCCTATGGGTTTAATTTCGGTGCAAAGTTATATATTTTCTTTGATTTAAACAAGGAAAAATCCACTTATTCCATTTTTTTGACTCTGTTTTTGCCCACTTATTCCATTTTTTTGACTCACTTTTTGGCCACTTATTCCATTTTTCATGGTTGTGCAATAATGCAAAATTAAGATTTGTGAAAACCGAATGCAATAAATTGCTGAGGTGCAGCCAAATTTATCTAAAAAATGCGTCTTTCATTTTGTATTTCGCTCGATTTGCACTACCTTTGCCTGCAGTAAAGATTGACAACGATGAGACATTACATCATATTATTGCTGGTGGCGGCGGTTGCGGTGTTGACTGGCTGCCACAGCACTGAGGCGAATTATAAGGCTGCCTACGACAAGGCGATGGAGAAGCATCAAGAGGGCATAGGCAAAGAGGCCTTCGACAAGATTCAGGCCGAAGCGCGCAAGTATACTACGGTCATCAACGGCGACTCAGTTCGGTTGCTGCGCATGTATACCAACGTGACGCTGGACAGTGCATCGGTGGCGAAACCCTACAACGTGATTGTAGCTAGTTTCAAGCAGCAGTACAATGCCTTGACAATGCGCGACCGGCTGCGCCAGGAGGAGGGCTTCCCCAGCTACCTTCTTTTCGGCGGTCCTGACCGGAAATATTTTGTCGTTGTCAAGGGCTTCGATGAGGTAGATGTCGCTGCCGCCTTCCTCAAGACGTTGGACACTCATATGAAGATGCAAGTACTCGAGCCCATGCCGTGGATACTTGAACGTCTTTGACGCAATGCATAATGCACAATGCACAATGCACAATGATTTTCGCCTATGAAATCAGATTATGACAATATAATCGTTGCAAAAAGTAAGGCATTTGCTTTACGTTGTATCAAGTTATATGAGCACGTAAACAAGGAAAGACACTTATATGACCTAACTCGTCAATTACTGCGCGCAGGCACGAGTATCGGTGCTAATGTCAAAGAGGCAGTTCGAGCCCAGAGTAATGCTGATTTCGGGACCAAAATGAATATTGCTTTGAAAGAAGCGAACGAGAGCGAGTATTGGCTTGAATTATTTGAAGAAAGTGAGATTATTACACAATCGCAAGCAGATAGCATGCTTAATGATTGTCGAGAGATAATAAGAATTCTAATGTCGATAGTTAAAACAACTTTTGACAACATCAACCGTAAACAGTAACTACTAATTGTGCATTGTGCACTATGCATTGTGCATTTGATAACATGGATCTTTTACTACCAAAACGGATAGACAACAAGCAGGCGCCGATATTGCGTGACACGCGCCAGATAACGATTATTGGTGCCAATGGTTCGGGCAAGTCGCGTTTCTGCAACCAGCTCATCAAGGAGTGTGGCGACAAGGCCTACCGCATCTCGGCGCTGCGCGCCTTGTTCCCGATGCAGACCGATGAGGAGCCGCTACCTGGCTCCATTGATGCCATGTTCAACCACCTGAATGCCACCTCGCACCAGGTGAAGAACTCGGCGAACACCGAGTTTGACAAACTCACGTACATCATGCTCATTGATGAGTTCCGCGAGTTGATGAACTACAAGGCGCACCAGTTGATGGGCGAGCAGATGGAGTTCCCTAAGACGCGTCTGGACAAGGTGGTGAAGATGTGGCAGTCGGTGTTCCCGAAGAACAAGGTTCTGCGCGAGAACGGCAAGCTGATGTTCACCACCGAGGGACATGATGACAAGTACAACATGCTGCGGTTGAGTGACGGCGAGAAAGCGGTGCTGTTCCACATCGGTGCGGTGCTCTATGCCATGCCCGACGCAGTAATCATCGTCGATGACCCCGAGACGTTCATCCATCACAGCATCATGAAGACCTTGTGGAACGTCATTGAGGAGATGCGCCCCGACTGCACATTCATCTACAACACGCACGACGTGGACTTCGCGTCAAGCCGTGTCGACAACCAGTGCGTTTGGGTCAAGGCATTTGACCCCGAGAAGTTGGCTTGGGATTATGAGGTGATGCAGTCGAGCCAGCAGTTGGGCGACGCGCTCTACTTCGACATCTTGGGCAGCCGCAAACCCGTACTCTTTGTCGAGGGCGATGACACCCACAGCATTGACTCAAAGCTCTATCCGCTCATCTTCCCCGAATTCACCGTCAAACCCCTAGGCAGCTGCGACAAGGTCATCGAGAGTGTACGGTCATTCAACGACCTGAAGGCATTCCACCAACTGGACAGTATGGGCATCGTCGACCGCGACCGCCGCAGTGAGGAGGAAGTTGCCTACCTGCGCAAGAAGAATATCTTAGTGCCGGAAGTTGCCGAGATTGAGAACATCCTGATGCTTGAGGGCGTGATACGTGCTGTGGCACGCTACCGACGCCGCAATGATGCCGATGTGTTTAACAAGGTGAAGCGCACTGTGATGAATCTATTTGACCACGAAATCAAGGCGCAGGCGCTGCAACATGTGCGGCACCGTGTCAAGCACCAAGTGGAGGTGCGCATCGACATGAAATTCCGCAACATTAATGCGCTGGAGGAACATATGATTGACCTGGTCAACGAGATTGACCCGCGCACGATGTATGAGGACTTCTGCCGTGAGTTCCACATCATGTACCAACAGGGCGACTATGCCGGTGTATTGCGGGTGTTCAACCAAAAGCAGATTCTGGGCGAGAGTAACGTCGCCTCGCTATGTGGTCTGAATAAGAAGGATGACTATATCAAGACCGTTCTGAACATCCTCAAGACCAACAGCCGCCACGCCCAGGACATCCGCACTGCCATCAAGCAATGCTTCGGCCTGAGTGATTAATGGGTTAGGGGTTAAGGTTTTTCAGATAGTCACCTTAACCCTAAGCGAAGATAGCGGGGAGAGTGACTAAGTCGCGGTCGAGGGCGATACCATAGGGGTTACCACGGCGGCCGGTGACGCTATATTGTCCCAAGAGTTGGTCATCACGGATGTAGCGCCTGAACGACTGCTTTATTTTGGCAAGGTACTCGTTGAGGGTGTTTGACAACGGATCGCACAGATTGTCGATACTATCACGCGCCAGTTGCTCGTCGCGGCTGGGCATGACGATGCTGTAGATTTCTTCCAACTGATCTCGGTAGTTGCTAAAACTCTTCAATACAATGCCCTCGGGGTGCAAGAGGAACAGGATGTAGACCGCCTTGATCAAAGCGGGCATTTTGACAACAATCTCGTCGTAGTGCGACAAGACAATCTCCATGTCCCGATTTACCACTAGCGGACTGGGTTTGTTATCAATGATAATGAGTCCCTGCAGTTTCAGCAGCAATTCTTTGGGGTCGGCATGATAGGTGGTGACATAGCGGATGATAGCAGCTTGAATCTCATCGATGGCGCGTTGCTGCTCCAGGTCAAGTGCTGCAATCTGCTCGTCTTCTTGCTTTTCAAGCGTGGGAGGGCTGGCAGACTCATCCCTCAGTATCATCATCTCATTGAGCACCGAACCAGCCGTTCTGCTGAAGATATCTCGCATGCTGCGCTTGGGCTTCCTAACGCTACTTTTAGGTGCCGGGGACGGACACGACTCGGCTGCCATCTCGCGACATTCTTCATTCTGAAAAACGTCAGCATCAATCACCACGTCACCCGGTGTGAGGTCCATCACATCGGTTGCCGCCTTGCTCCATCGCGCGAGCAAGCGGGGTGATATGTCAAGGACCGAATCGAACCTCAAGGTTGCGAATGCCTCTTGTCCCATATTGGGCAAGTTGATGCGTCGAGCCGTTAGTGACATAGTGTCAGCCTTATCATCGAACTGCCACTCCATATCCACCATCTGGGGCATGACGCGCGCCAGGTGGTGCTTGACAGTCTCTATTTCATGGGGTAATGGCATGCTGGGGCTACTCCAACTCACCACGCCATATTGTAGTTGTTGTGTTTCCATATCGTTCTAGCAGTTAGCGGTTAGCAATTAGCCATTGGCCTGTTGGTAATGGCATTCCGAACAATGATTTAAAATAGCAACAACCGTGCCAACCTTGAATCAAGATTGGCACGGTCGCTTGATGTGTGTGGCTGCATCAGAACATGGACGCGACACGGCGGACGGCTGCGACGAAAGCGTTGATTTCGTCAAGTGTGTTGTATACGGCAAGTGAGGCGCGCACCATACCGGTGACACCATAACGCGCCATCAGCGGCTGAGCGCAGTGATGGCCTGTGCGCACAGCGAATCCCAGTTTGTCTAGCAGCAACCCCATGTCATAGCTGTTGATGTCACGCACGAGGAATGACACAACGGCGCCTTTGTCGCGAGCTGTGCCATAGATGCGGGTGCCATCAATCTCAAGTAGACCCTGTGTCAAGGCTTGGAGCAGTTGTTGCTCATGGGCGGCAATGTTTTCGATACCCAGTTCATTGATGTAGTCAATAGCCTGGGACAGGGCTGCGATGCCCACATAGTCGGGTGTGCCTGCCTCAAACTTGAAGGGCAGGTCGGCAAAGGTGGTGTTGTCGAACGACACTTGGCCAATCATCTCACCACCACCCTGATAGGGAGGCAGTTTCTCGAGCCACTTGCGCTTTCCATAGAGCACGCCTACGCCTGTAGGTCCGTACATCTTGTGGCTCGACATGGCGTAGAAGTCACAATCCAATGCCTGCATGTCAAGAGACAGATGTGGTGCGGCCTGTGCGCCATCAATGAGCACGGGCACGTCATGGCGGTGGGCGATGTCAATCATCTGCTTCACAGGGTTGACCGTTCCCAGCACGTTGCTCACATGGGCGAGTGCGACAAAGCGGGTGTTCTCGGTGAACATATCCTCGTAAGCCTCAAGGTCCAATTGACCGTCATCGCTGATGGGAACGGCACGGATGCGGACGCGCTTGCGACGTCCGATGAGCTGCCAAGGCACGATGTTGCTGTGGTGCTCCATGACGGTGAGGATGATCTCATCGCCATGCTGCAACATGTCGCCCAACGACGACGCCACCAAGTTGATGCTTTCAGTAGTGCCACGTGTGAAGACGATTTCTTCGATGCTCTGGGCGTTGATGTGCTGTCGCACCTTTTCGCGCGTCGCCTCGACGAGGTCGGTAGCCTCTTGCGAAAGGGTGTGCACGCCACGATGTACATTGGCCTTGTGACAATGGTACATTTCGTTGATGACCCTTACCACGCGGTCAGGTGTGAGCGATGTGGCTGCATTGTCCAGATAGACCAATGGTCGCCCCTCGACTGTGCGCCCCAGGATGGGATATTCGCTGCGTATTTTGTTTAAGTCTAACACTTATTCTTTAATTGAGAATGGAGAATTGAGAATTGAGAATTATTTTTTAGGGGGGAGTTAGGGGGGCTCCGCTGCAGGCGCTGCAGTTGCCACAGTTGGTGAGAGTGCCGTTGAAGCGTTTTTCGACTAGGTAACGCAAGCGGTCACGCAGGGTGTCAAGCCGCACGGCATCAATAACATCACTCATGAACGCCTGCATGAGCAGATTTCGAGCCTCATCAAGACTGATGCCACGCGTGCGCATATAGAACAGCGCTTCGTCATCGAGTTGGCCTATGGTGGTGCCATGCGAGCACTTCACGTCATCGGTGTAAATCTCAAGTTGGGGCTTGGTGTACATCTTTGCCGTGTTGGCAGCGACGATGTTTCGGTTACCCTGATAAGCTTCGACACGCGGGCAGTCGAGCTGTACCAGAATTTTTCCGGCAAAGGCACCAACGGCATTCTCCGAGAGGACATATTTGAACATCTCGTTGCTATGGCAGCGTGGAGCGCGGTGGTCAATGAAAGTATGGGTGTCGACATGTTGCGTTCCACTGGCGATGGTCATGCCCAACAATTGAGTCTCGGCATGCTCACCATCAACCGTGACAAGGTAATCGTTGCGGGTGAAACCGTTGGTTAGCGTGATGCCGTCGACCAGTACATTGCTACCCGCCTGCTGGCGGACATAGATGCTCGACACGCGGTGGGTCTGTGGCCCACTTTCCTCTAGGTCGTAATAGTCGAAGGTGGAGTTCTCTCCTGCAAACACCTCGACGACCTGTGAGGCAAGGCAGTCCACGCCACTACTCTGCGTGTGGTCGCACACGAGCATACGGGCATGGGCGTTCTCGCCCAGCACGACAAGGATGCGGCGCACCACCATCATCGGTCGGGTGTAGTTGAGGATATTGACTAGCTGAATGGTCTTCTCGGCACTGAGACCCGCGGGCACATAGACCAGAATGCCGTCCTGTGCCAGCAAAGTGTTCAGCGCGACCGTGGGGTCATTGAGCGATGCCAACTGGCCATAATACTGTTCAAGCAGTTCCGGGTGGTTGACTGCTGCCTCGGCAAGCGACTCGACCACTACGCCGCCCTCGATTTTTCGGGCAGTTTTGCTGCGATGGAAGATGTCGTTGTAGGTATAGTACATGCATGTGCTCATATTGGGCACATCGCAGTGGAACGCCTCTGCCGGGTCGATGTCGAAATCAAGCCGACTAATGTTCAAGCCGTAGTCCAGTGAGAAGACGGCATTGAGGTCGGTCGCCTCGTAGTCCTCCGCACCCTTGCGTGGCAAGACGGCGTTCTCCAGTGCCTGGCGCGCCTGCTGACGCAGTTTGTTGAGCACCGCCGGGGCATGCGCCTCGATGGTGTCAAAGTGCTGATCATACAGCTCTAGATATTGAGTTAAGCAATTCATAATGCATAATTCAAGTTTCTAATGTAGTTCTGTAGTAACCGTAGTAACTGTAGTTCAGCCGTCACCCTTTATGACGCGGCCCGAAAATCAGAACATAGCGTGCCAATTGAACACCCACAAAAGGTGATGGCAGAACTACTGAACTACAAGAACTACTGTACTATTTCTTTAATCCAATCATAGCCTTTTTCTTCGAGTTCGAGGGCGAGCTCGGGGCCGGCGCTCATAACGATGCGGCCCTTGTAGAGGATGTGGACAAAGTCGGGCTTGATATAGTCGAGCAGACGCTGATAGTGGGTGATGACAATGGTAGCATTGTCCTTGCTCTTGAGCTGGTTGACACCGCTGGCGACAATGCGTAGCGCATCGATGTCGAGGCCGCTGTCGGTCTCATCAAGGATGCTCAGTCGGGGCTCAAGCATCGCCATCTGGAAGATTTCATTACGCTTTTTCTCGCCACCGCTGAATCCTTCGTTAACGGCCCGGCTGGCGAGCTTGTTGTCCAGTTGCACGATGGCGCGCTTCTCACGCATGAGTTTGAGGAAGTCGCTGGCACTGAGCGGTTCCTGACCATGATACTTGCGTTTCTCGTTGACGGCCGCGCGCATGAAATTGACCATCGACACACCCGGAATCTCCACGGGATACTGGAAACTGAGGAACAAGCCCTCGTGAGCACGGTCTTCGGGCGAAAGCGCCAACAGATCCTTGCCATAAAACTCCACCTCACCGCTCGTGACGGTGAACGCGGGATGCCCCGTAAGCACCGAACTGAGCGTGCTCTTGCCGCTGCCGTTCGGACCCATAATGGCATGTATTTCACCCGGGCGCACAGTCAGGTTCACGCCCTTCAATATCTCCTTGCCTTCGACCGAGGCATGTAAATCCTTGATTACTAACACCTTTTGTTAAAAATTGAGAATTAAGAATTAAGAATTGAGAATTATTTCATTCTCACTGAGCATCCCCCTCTTTAGGGGGGACTGAGGGGGGCCTATCCAATTGACCCTTCGAGGGAGACGGAGAGTAGTTTCTGAGCCTCGACGGCAAACTCCATCGGGAGCTTGGACATCACCTCCTTGGCGTAGCCGTTGACGATGAGTCCAACGGCATCCTCAGTGCTGATGCCCCGCTGGTTGCAGTAGAAAATCTGGTCCTCGTTAATCTTGCTGGTGGTCGCTTCGTGCTCGACGATGCTCGAGTCATTGCCCACCTCGATGACGGGGAAGGTATGGGCACCGCTCGTGTCGCTCAGCAACAACGAGTCGCACTGGGTGTAGTTACGGCAGCCGGTGGCCTTGGGCGCAACACGCACCAGACCACGATAGCTATTCTCGCTATGTCCCGCACTGATGCCCTTGCTCACGATGGTACTGCGGCTGTTCTTACCCAAATGAATCATCTTGGTGCCTGTATCGGCCATCTGGTAGTTGCGTGTCAACGCCACACTGTAGAATTCTCCCACCGAGCCCTCGCCCTTGAGTATGCAGCTGGGATACTTCCATGTGATGGCGCTGCCCGTCTCGACCTGCGTCCACGAGAGTTTGCTGTTGTCACCGCGGCACAGTCCGCGCTTGGTAACGAGGTTGTAGATGCCGCCTTTGCCGTCCTTGTCGCCAGGGTACCAGTTCTGCACGGTGCTGTACTTGACTTCCGCGCGATCCTCGACAATAATCTCGACGATGGCGGCATGCAGTTGGTTCTCATCTCGCATGGGAGCGGTGCAGCCCTCCAGATAGGACACGTAAGCATCGTCATCGGCCACGATGAGTGTGCGCTCGAACTGACCCGTCTGCGCCGCGTTGATGCGGAAGTAACTTGAGAGTTCCATCGGGCATCGCACGCCCTTAGGAATGTAGACGAACGAGCCGTCACTGAACACGGCACTGTTGAGCGCGGCATAGAAATTGTCGGTATAAGGCACGACACTGCCCAAGTACTTGCGTACCAGGTCGGGATAGTCACGCACGGCCTCTCCAATCGAGCAGAAGATGATGCCCAGTTCGGCGAGCCGCTCGCTATAGGTAGTGCGCACACTCACACTGTCGACGATGGCGTCGACAGCCATGCCGCTCAGCGCCATGCGTTCCTCCAAGGGGATGCCGAGTTTGTCGAAGGTGCGCTGCAATTCGGGATCAATCTCTCCGGGCTTGTCGGTCTTCTGCTTGGGGGCAGCATAGTAGCTGATGGCTTGGTAGTCAATCTCGGGCAGGTTGACGTGGCCCCAAGTTGGCTGTTTGAGCGTCTTCCAATGGGCAAATGCCTTCAGGCGGAACTCGAGCAGCCATTCGGGCTCATGCTTAAGTGCCGAGATTTGCCGCACGATGTCCTCGTTAAGACCCTTGGGAATTACCGAGGTCTCAATATCAGTCACGAAGCCGTACTTGTATTCCTCGTTTGCGGCCTCGTGGAGTATCTCGTTGGGTTGATTTTTCTTGTCCTCTTCGTTCATGTAAGTCAACGGTTGCGAAACAAGTTGCAAAGGTAATACTTTTTAATTAAGAATTAATAATTTATAATTAAGAATTAAGAACCTTTAGCTCGCCAAAGGCTGCGCTTGCGGGTCGGCGAAGCCGGGGCAAGCTATCAAGCAGACCTTTGGCAATTAAGAACCTTTGGCAATTAAGAATTTTTCTGCTGTGTGGTTTTTAATGGGTTATGCTGTCGGTTTCCATGCGATAGAGCAGAAGGGAGTCGCTGGGGAGGTTGTCAGCGCCCAACACGCGAGGCATGAGGTCGAGAGTGAACTCATAGGGTTTGTTGTTCAGGGCATGTCGTGTGCCAAAGGTCTCGGCATCGGGGTTGTAGGCATAGAGCAGGTTGAGCAAGATGCTCAGCACCATGAGCCACTTAAACAGGAACAGCGCCGCACCGCCCACGCGGTCAAGACACCCCAAGTTGGCCGCTTTGATGACCTTGCGGGTGATATAACTGAGAATGCGCAGGGTGAGGGTTACCAACAGGAAGAAAATGGCGAGTGCCACTGCCTTTACGGTGATGCTGGAGAGAGGCCAGTTGGCGGCATCGGGGTTAATTGCCAGAAAGAGTCGGGTAATCTCGTCGCCAAAGAACAAACATACGGCGATGCCTAGCCCCCAACTCACCAGCGAAGCGGTTTGCTTTACCAGACCTTTCCGCCACCCAATGACGAGCGCGCCCAGCAAAATCAGTAACAGTATGGAGTCAATCAGTGTCATCCTTAATAAATTGAGAATTGAGAATTGAGAATCGAGAATTATTGCCTGGCCGCATTCTGACAATCTTTAAAGGACAATATTAGTTAGATTTTCGTTTGAAGACGATGCGTTGGTCGTAGGCTTTCTTCGTTGCAGTTTTAAGGTGGCGCAAGGTCTCGTAATCGTTGGCCGGATAACGTCCGTTTCGCATCAAGTGACGTGTAACGACCGTAACAAAGCCGTCACCCTGCTCGAAAGTTTGGTAGACCTCGCCCAACGGCGTGACTTCGGTAATGGGCTGTGGCAAAGCCTCAATCTCATAGCCTTCAGGGAATGTTACCACAACAGTATCAACATCCAAATAGCCGTAATCGATATCAATTGGTTGCACACGAGACTGTAAGGCGCGTGGTACGGTCACTTTGTGGAAGAAACCAACCGGCACAAACATTCGCGAGCCAGTGATATTGGCCAGTTTACGGCTATTGACCTTCATGTTCACATCGATGTACGGGGTAGTATATGGCTCCTTGTGCTCGGAAAAATCGAACGAGTCTAACACAGCGCCATTGACATTGATGCGTTCCAACATGCCATCGCGCCGCTGTTGCTCGGTCTTTATGGTCAATGGCATCATGTCCTCGTATTGCCGTCGCTCATAGTGCATGTTGATGTCGAGGTTAGCACTGCCATCGGGTTGCAGCACAATGTGAGCCATAGAACGTGACACATTCTGTTCGGGTGAATAGATGGGCAGTTTGACTAAATGCCCGCCATGGTCGTCACAAAGCAAGGCGTCGTTGCCTGCGATGCCATCATGAACGTGTCCCAACGGCACATGGGCTGCCGCCGTGCATTCCAGCCACAAGGTGTCGCCAGGCAATGGTACCTGAGCAATCGCATGGTTGAACTGGTTGCTGGGAAAATCGGTGTACAATCGAGGACGGCCGTGGTAGATGACTACATAGTTGGCAGGCACACCCACCTCATGCAACATGGCGCAAAGGTAGTTAGATAATCCCTTGCAGTCACCAAACCCCGTTCGGCACACGTCGCTTGCGGCAAAAGGTTGCCACCCACCGATGCCCAGTTGTATGCTCACATAGCGCGTGGTTTGCGCTAGGTACTGATAGATCGCTTCGACCTTGTCGCGGTCGGTGGCGCAAGCATCGGTCATGGCATGCAGTTGTGCCTTGAACTCAGGCGACAATTCTTGACGCCCGTTGCGCAACTGTTGGCACCAAGTCCCAAGGGCCTGCCACGACGACATGTCGCCTGGCACGCCATGGAACTCAAAATGGCTGGGGGCCCATTGTATCATCGGAACAACCTCGCGTGCTGGCGGGTCGTAAGGTTCACTGTCTATGGCGGGCAGATTGTCGAAGTGTGCCTCATAGCGGATGCGTCCGTCGTCCAAAGTGCTTTGTGTCACCTGAACCGTTGTGTTCCGGCACATGTAGCGGCATGCCATCTCAGCTGGTGCTATGAGCACATAACTAGCGTGGTCTACCTGGGTGTTATAAGCAACAACAGGGGCGAATGGTGGGAAACCAAAGCAGCCGTTATTGGCTTCCTCGACCCAGTTAAACTCTATGGTGATAGGATAAGCCGGCGGCACATAATCGAGCGACAATGTGTAGTAGTCATCGGCAAAGTTTGCACTTAAGTCGGTGCGCTTGAGGTCGCCTTTCTTAAATTTTCGCATTACTTTGCCCTGTGCATCTAATACCTGACCCGAAAATTCGGTCAGTTTCTCATACTTGCTGCATGATATAGAAAAATCGGCCAAGTCGCTGACCCGCTCATGGTTCAGCAAGTAGACACGATGTTTAGTGATCCGCGTGTGGCGCATATCCTTACAGTCGATGGTTGTAGTCGACTCTTTGACGACAGCATCCACCGTCTGTGATGCCAGTGGCATACAGCAGGCCAATATCAATATGGTAGCAACTAGTGTTCTCATGGCGCTTTCTTGATGACGATGACATCTTCCAGTCTCTTGCAAACCTCGTCTAGAAAATTCTTCACGACAAGATATTCATCGGGCGTGAAGAAAATTCTGCTGACTTGTATCTGGCATCTTGATGACAGGATGTAGTTATCGAATGTCGAAGCAATCAGGCAACTAAGGGCGCCATCCTCACTCTTCATTGATAGAGTTTTGGGCAGTTCGTCGACTATATATCCCTCAGGTAATCGTATTTGCGTGCTTAAGCTCTCAGACGAGATGTGGGGAAACTCGACAGGCAAGACACGATGCTCTTCGGTAAGAGGATTCTCTTTTAAGACGGTGAGAATCCATGGATTGACATAAATCATATCTCCGGCTGTATCGCACTGCTTGGTCACACGCATCTTACGACTCATGTCTGGCCCCAACCCCAAGTGGTCAGTTAATGTGAGTTCCTCAATCTCGCAATTCAGGTCGCGAGCCAACTCAGAGACAAAAGTGGCACTATCTGTTGCCATGCGGAATTCATGACGCTGGTCGGCGGCCTCCGAGCCACTGAAACGCGACTGGATCTCGGCTTGCAGCGTACCGTCGGGTTGTAGCTCAGCCATGACAACGCTTTGAGTTTTAGCTATCGCGAGCCCAGTCAAGTCGACCCATTCGGTGGTCTTCTCTTTGCTTATGATGCGTGCGCGATCAACTAACAAACGGTCGGGTAAAACATTTATCCATCCGTCCTCGATGGAGGCATCAAGGAAAGCAAACGAGTCACCCGTCTTGATGGCAACTACAAACGTGTTTAGTTCTTTCGAACTAGGGCGCGTTACAGTGAGGAAGCCTCGGTCACGTGAGCGCATTACGGCAGGATAGGCCTCAATGCCAGCGTCCTTGAGCATATTAATAAGGACAAAGTTGATGCTGGCATTGCTTCCGGAGCGTTCCTTAAGCACCTTGCTTGCACTTTCACCAAACAGGTCATATCGCTCGTTCCACTTGACCTTGTCCTTAAGTAGCTTAAAGATGGCCATAGCGCGCTCTTTGGTGTCAGCAATGTTAGACACGCCAGCCTCCTGCATCTCAGTTTTTAGCGGGTTGTGCCCCAGTCGTTTCCCGAAACTTTCGTCGTCAATTAAATACTTATCAACATCTTCCCAACTAGAACTGTAGTTCTTGTAAAAACGGCCAGGGATTTGGATACTGCGCAACTCCATACTCACCCGCTGACCATAGGACTGCGGTGCAAAGAGCATCTTGCGGTCACGTAGTGCAGGCAGTTCACGCCCGACAAACTTATATAGTTGTCCTTGACAATGTAGCACTTCGCCGCCTGACGACAGGTTCATGTTCGTGTCTTCTATTTTGCGCTCCAGACGATAGCTGCCTCGTTCATCGACGTTAAACTTGAAGTATTCGGGCACGTTGATTTCAAACGAGGTATAATAGACTGGAATGGTGGATTGCGCCTCCCAGTCATCAACATGGTAGAAAAAATCACTGGTAATTTCAAACTCTACCTCAATCACGGTGCCTACCATAACTTGAGGCACGGTGTACTTGGTCAGGCGCATTGACTTGTTCACATCCTCGTGGTTAATCATGTCACTGCTCATCTTGGTCTTTACCAATTTACCATCCACCATATTATATGCGGTCGCTTTGAGCTTGGTCAACTCTTCGCAGTGCCCCGTTCTGTGACCATTATACTGGTAAAGAATCATGCCATTTACTCGATCCTTCCCTTTTTCTTGAAGCACTTTGATGCGTTCTTTGACGCTGCGATAATACTTGAAGGAACCAGCCACCAAGTCGTATCGAATCGCCGTTTGGCTACACAACACCACCGCCTCTGCTTCCGGGTCAGGTGCATAGGTGGTCATATTCAGTTCTGCTTCAGTAGGTTTTCCCCACTTTAGATTGGGTTCTAAGGTCTGTGCCTGCATCACTCCAATCAGGCACGATATCACTCCTAAAAATGCTAATCGAGAAGTTTTCATATTGATAAAATTATATTCACACCGCAAAAATAGCCAATACTAAGCAAATTTGCAAATTTCCGAAGCATTATTTTTGATTATTGCTTTATCGTCCTCACTATCCGTTGTCTTACTTCTTTACAACAAAAAAGAAACATGGCCGAAAAAATCTTAATTCTTAATTCTTAATTGAAAAAGGTTCTTAATTCTTAATTATATTTCGTACCTTTGCACATTATTTCTATGTAGAAGAGATGGCTGAAGAATTTGACATACGCAATGAACGGTTGCGGTCGGACCAGGACTTTGAGCGTGCGCTCAGGCCCATGCGTTTCAGCGACTTTGCTGGTCAGGAGAAGATTATCGACAACCTGCGGGTCTTTGTGCAGGCTGCCCGCCAGCGCGGCGAGGCGTTGGACCACATCCTGTTCCATGGCCCTCCGGGCCTGGGCAAGACGACACTGAGCAACATTATCGCCAACGAGTTGGGCGTGGCATTTAAAGTCACCAGCGGTCCTGTGCTCGACAAGCCCGGCGACCTGGCGGGTCTGCTCACCTCGCTCGACGAGAACGATGTGCTGTTTATCGACGAGATCCACCGCTTGAGCCCCATTGTCGAGGAGTATCTCTACTCGGCGATGGAAGACTACCGCATCGACATTATGATCGACAAGGGTCCCGGAGCCCGCTCGGTGCAGTTGACGCTGGCGCCGTTCACGCTGATTGGCGCCACGACACGCAGCGGTCTGCTTACCTCACCCCTTCGTGCCCGCTTCGGCATCAACTGCCATCTTGAATACTATGGTCACGAGGTTCTCGAAGGCATCGTCAAGCGTTCGGCGCGCCTGCTGAATGTGCCCATCACCGATGAGGCTGCCAAAGAGATCGCCATGCGCAGCCGCGGCACGCCGCGTATCGCCAACTCGCTGCTGCGTCGCGTGCGCGACTTTGCGCAAGTCAAGGGCAGTGGCAAGATTGACACCGACATCGCCCGCTACGCACTCGAGGCACTGAACATCGACAAGTATGGTCTGGACGAAATCGACAACAAGATTTTGACTACCATCATCGACAAGTTTGGTGGCGGACCGGTGGGCATCACCACCATCGCCACTGCGCTGAGTGAGGATCCTGGCACCGTCGAGGAGGTCTATGAGCCCTTCCTTATCAAGGAAGGTTTCATCAAGCGCACCCCCCGTGGGCGCGAGGTGACCCAATTGGCTTATACCCACCTGGGGCGCAACCCGCTGAGCCAGCAAGGAAGCTTGTGGTCCCCCTCAATCCCCCCTGAAGGGGGGAAGCCCTAATAGCTGTCTTTTTTGCTAAAGGTTATGCATTATGCATTATAAATTATGAATTTTAACCAACATGGCAAATCTAAAATCACTCGCGAAAGACACCATGATTTATGGGTTGAGCAGCATCGTCGGACGCTTTCTCAACTACCTACTCGTGCCGTTGTACACCGCCAAGATGTCGGCGGCGAGTGGCGACTATGGCATTGTGACCAATGCTTATGCCTACACGGCACTCCTGCTCGCCTTGCTGACCTACGGCATGGAGACCACCTTCTTCTACTACGCCAACAAGAAGGGCGAAAACCCCGACCGCGTCTATAGCACCACACTCATTACCGTGGGATTCACCTCGCTGGTGTTCGTGTTGCTTGTGGTGGGTTGCATTGGCTGGATTGCGCCGTGGATGGGCATGGCCTATGTTCAGCACCCGAGCTATATCATCACCATGGCCATCGTGGTTGCGCTCGACGCGTTCCAAGCTATCATCTTCGCCTATCTGCGCTACAAGAAACGGCCCATCAAGTTCGCCACTCTGAAGCTGTTGTTCATCTTCCTGAACATTGGTTTGAACCTGCTCTACTTCGTGGCTCTGCCCGAACTGTACAAGCGTTGGCCCGACGCTGTCGGCACCATCTACAGCCCCACTGTTGGCGTGGGCTATGTGTTCTACCTCAACCTGGTGTGCACCTCAATTATCATGGTGTGCATGTACAAGGAGCTCACCGCCGTTCCTTGGCGATGGGACTGGTCGCTGTTGCGTCGCATGCTGGCCTACAGTTGGCCCATCCTCATCCTGAGCGTAATGGGCATCATCAACCAAAGCGCGTCACAGATTGTCTTCCCCAAGTTTTATCCTGGCGCTGACGGCGCATCACAACTGGGCATCTATGGCGCCGCCATCAAGATTGCAATGATCATGGCGCTCATCACGCAAGCATTCCGTTATGCCTACGAGCCATTTGTGTTCGGTGCCGACCGCGGCACCAAGGATATGGCCAAGAAAAAAGTCATGCAGGCCGATGCCATGAAGTATTTCCTCATCTTCACACTGATGGCCTACCTTGCCGTGCTGGCTGGCATCGATGTGATCAAGTATATCATCGCACCCGACTACTGGGTGGGCCTGCGCGTGGTACCCATTGTCATGGCTGCCGAAATCATGATGGGCATTTATTTCAATCTGTCGTTCTGGTACAAGCTCGAGGGTATCGATGAAGAAGGCGAGAAGAGCGCTGTGCGACTCACCTTGTGGGGTGCCGTTTTCTCAGGCATTGGCTGCGCGATGCTTCTGCTGGTCAACTGGTTGTTCATTCCGCAGTATAGCTATATGGCTTGCGCTTGGGCGGGTGTGGCTGCCTACGGTTCGGCGATGGTGCTGAGCTATGTCGTGGGTCGTTTCTGGTATCCCGAGTTGATGCCGCAATTCCCGCTCCGCGATATGGCGCTGTACACAGTAATCGCTGCAGTGCTCAGTGCCGTTTCGATGATGATTGACCTGGGAAACAACTGGGCCAACACGGCCGTGAGAACGGTAATGCTGCTGCTGTTCTGCGGCGTGGTCTACAAGCGAGAGCACATGGAGCACATGCTAGCCGGGGTTCCTGTTATCGGCCGGTATTTTAAGCGATAGAAATTTACCTAAGAAAAACTAAAGGGTTACGAATTAGGCGTTGAGGCGGGCGAGGAACTGCTCGCGGTCGACGACAAAGCGCAAGTGTGTGCCCTCGCCGATGAGTGTGTCATCGCAATAGGCCGCCACTGCAAACTCAATCTTCTTGCCCTCAACACGGGTGACCTCGGCGAGTGCGGTGACGCGTTCGCCTATGCGTGTGGGTCGCAGATGCGATGCATTGATTTGTCCTCCCACGGTCGTAGCGCCCTCGGGCAATTCACTGGCAACTGCCAGCATGGCTGCATTCTCCATCAATGCCAACATCGCAGGTGTGGCTAGCACAGGCATGTCGCCCGACCCCATGGCAACAGCGGTCACCGTGTCATCAACTGTGAGCGCGCTGAGGTGTCTCATTCCTACTTCAATCATCGTTTTATTCAAATATTTTCGGCAAAATTACACAACTTTGCGTAAACGTCAAAACCTAAAAAGTGATAAAAGAGCGGTTTTTTGAGTGGAGTGAGTCGGTTGTTTACAATAAATGTCGTAACTTTGTCGGCCTAACCGAAGCATCTGTTCATGCACCGACATATTCACTTACTGATAATCATTCTGATTTTTGCCATGGCATTTACCATTGGCAAGCCTGCTCATGCGGTCGCCGCCGCATCTCTGACCAGTGTGCAAGTTGTCCCAGATGACGATGACAAGGACAAGGAGAAGGATAAAGAAAAAGATCAGGATAAAGAAAAGGTCGATGAACCCCGTCCCGAGACCCGCCATTACGACGGCATCGACATCAGCGACCACCAGAAGCGCATCGACTGGCCTGAGGTCGCCAAGGACAAGAACATCAAGTATGTCTATATCAAAGCCACCGAGGGTGCCACCTATGTGAGCAACCTCTACCGCTATAACCTGGAGAACGCGCACAAGCACGGCATCAAGGTGGGCAGCTACCACTTCCTGCGCACCGGCAGCCGCATCCGCGACCAGTTTGATAACTTCAAGCGCGTGGTGAAGAAGAATGAGCAGGACTTGTTGCCCGTTATCGACGTGGAGGTGCGTCAGGGCTGGACCAATCAGCAGTTGCGCGACTCGGTGAAGCTGTTCGCCGACCTCGTCGAGGAGCACTATGGATGCCGCCCGCTCATCTACACCAGCAGTTCGTTTTACGACAACATTCTAGGGCGGTCGTTCAACATTTACCCCTTGTTCATAGCACGTTATAGCGCCAGCCAGCCGACACTCAAGAGTGGCAACGACTGGGTGATGTGGCAGTTCAGCGAGCGCGGCCGCATCCGCGGCATCTCGACCAACGTCGACTTGAGTTGCTTCAACAAGGGCCGTTCGTTGAGCGACATCATGATCCGCAGCCAGCGCATCGGTCAGAAGAAGCGAACCAACACCGACCTGGTCGAGAACCAGGAGAAGCCCAGTGGCGTGAAGGTGAAGGAGGCTCCCGCCATGTCGAAGCAGCAAGAAAAAGAGCTGAAGAAGAAGCAGGAGAAGGAGCAGAAGGCTCGCGAGCGCGCCCAGAAACTAGCTCAAGAAGAGGCCCAGAAGAAGGCTGAGCAGGAGCGCAAGCAGAAGGAGAAGGAGCAGAAGCAAAAAGAGAAAGAAAAGAAGCAGAAACAAGAGCAGGCGGCCAAAGAGAAAGAGCTACAAAAACGAGCTGCAGACCAAAAGGCTGAGCAGCAAAAGAAAGCTGAACAACAAAAGAAACAGCAGACCGAGCAGCAGAAAAAGCAGCAGCAGCAAGCTGAGCAGCAAAAGAAGGCCGAGCAGCAGAAGCAGCAAGAGCGCAAGGATCGTGCCCAAAAGGCTCAACAGCAACAGCAGAAGCAGCAGTCTGAACAGCAGAAGAAAAAGCAGGAACAGCAAGACAAGCTGAAACAGCAAAAGCAGCAGAGCCAGACTCAGAACCTGCCTACTCGCACCCGCGCCAATGCCCACTCAAGTCAACAAAAGGACAAGAAGACAAACAAGAGTTCGGCCGACAATGATTAATTCATAATGAATAATGAATAATCGGCAGTTTGGCTGTATTCTATCTCCGCACAGTTTATGGAAAAGATTGAACTGAACAACACCTTGCCGAAGGTGTTTGCTGGTCGTGAGCCAGTGCCTAGCGATGTGTGGCAATGTGACTTGGCGTTTGAACGCGGCAAGCACTACCTCATTGTCGCCGAGAGCGGCACGGGCAAGTCATCGTTGTGCGCCTACCTCTACGGCTACCGCGTGGATTACACGGGGACGATGCGGTTTGACGGTCGCGACATCCGCACACTCACTATCCCCGAGTGGTGCGACGTTCGGCAACGGCACATCGCCTACCTGCCGCAGGATTTGCGGCTGTTTCCCGAACTCACTGCCCTGGAGAATGTCCAATTGAAGAATCGTCTCACGGGTCACAAGACCGAGAAAGAGATACGCGACTGGTTTGAGGCGCTGGGCATCCCCGACAAGATTGACAGTACTGTTGCCAAGCTCTCGATTGGTCAGCAGCAGCGCGTGGCGATTATCCGAACGCTGTGCCAACCCGCCGAATTCATCCTGCTTGACGAGCCTGTGAGCCACTTGGACGACACCAACAACCGCATCGTGGCTGACATGATTATGGCCGAGGCAAACCGTCAAGGCACCAGCATTGTCGCCACCAGCGTGGGCAACCACCTGCAAGGAGAGTTTATAGTTAAGAGTTTATAGGTATGTTGTGGAAACTATTAAAGACTCACATTAGTGCGTCACAATTGATAGGGTTCTCGCTGGCAAACCTGGTGGGACTCACCATCGTCATCCTGGCGGTGCAGTTCTTCCGTGACGTTCAGCCCGTCTTTGACGACGAGGAGTCTTTCATTCGCAAAGATTACCTGGTCATCACACGCAACGTCACCAGTGCCGGCGCAATGATGGGCGGCACGAGCGAGTTCAGCGACCAAGACATCGCCGACATCGAGGCGCAGCCCTGGTGCCGTGCAGTGGGCCGCTTCAGCAGCAGCGAGTTTGCCATCAATGCCACCGTCGGGCTAGGCAACAGTGGCCGCGCCATGCGCACGCAGTTCTTTTTTGAGTCCATTCCCTCCGACTTTATCGATGTGTCTGATGCCGACTGGTCGTTCGACCCGTCACGCCCCGAGGTGCCTGTCATCGTCTCGCGCGATTACCTGTCGCTCTATAACTTCGGCTTCGCCGCCACGCAGGGCCTACCGCGCATCAGCGAGGGTCAGGTGGGTATGATTCCCTTGTCGTTCACTTTCACCGGCAATGGCCGCAACGAGGTGATGCCTGGCCGCATCGTAGGATTCAGCAACCGCTTGAACACGGTCATCGTACCCGACGAGTTTCTGCACTGGGCCAACGACCGCTACGGCGAGGGCAACATCACCCGACCGCTGCGCCTCATCATCGAGGTCAACCGTCCTGGCGATGTCGCCAT
>JAFZAK010000134.1 GCA_017557285.1 Muribaculaceae bacterium | reverse complement strand
TCTTAATTCTTAATTCTTAATTCTTAATTAGAATAGATTCTATGAAACGACTTGTGATATTTGACCTGGACGGGACGCTGCTGAACACGATCGAGGACCTGGGACATGCAGCGAACTATGCGTTGGAGAAGAACGGCTTCGCCACCCACACGTTGGCGTCGTACCCGTTCTTTGTGGGCAACGGGGTGCGCCGCCTCATCACGCGCGTACTGCCCGAGGAGCACCGCGACGACGCGACCATCGACCGACTGCTGAAGGACTTCAGGGAGTACTACGACGAGCACTGCTGCGACTGCACGAAGCCCTACCCCGGTATGCCCGAGCTGCTGCGCGACCTGCGTGACCAGGGGGTGCAGATGGCAGTGGCGAGCAACAAATATGACGCCGCAGTGCAGAAGATTATCAACCACTACTTTGGCGACATCGACTTCGTCGCCATCGAGGGACAAAAAGAAGGGGTCAACGTGAAGCCTGACCCCTCGGTGGTGTTTGCCATCCTCGCCAAGGCGCGGACGCCGAAACGCGAGGTGCTTTATGTGGGTGACTCGGGCGTGGACATGGAGACCGCGCGCCGCGCCTGTGTGGATTCGGTGGGTGTGACCTGGGGGTTCCGCCCCGAGAAGGAGTTGGTCGAGTCCCTGGCCGGCACCATCATCCACCAGCCCAGTGATGTGATTAAACTAATGAATAATGAATAATGAATAGCTCGCGTCGCTGGTTTTTATCGCTTCGCGAGAAATTATTATAAATTATTGAGAAAATTTTGCGCCCTAAAGGGCGGAAATCTTACATAATCTAGTACAAAAATCTTTCAATTATTTTTTGTTAGATTTTGAATTCGATTTTGTTAGATTTCCGCGCGATAGCGCGTCGCTACCTTTTATCGCCTGCGGCGAGAAATTAAAATAAAATTATTTTAAAAATTTCTGGCCGGAGGCCTTAGATTTTTAATTTAAATTTTCTTTAATTTGCTGCGCTGCGCTTGCCCTTCGGGCTCCCGTTCGGTCGCGAGCACTTCGTGGTTCTGCGCGATAGCGCATCCCTACCAGCAGAGCGGTCTACCAGTGAAAACGATCTACCAGTAACACGGTCTACCAGCGCGGAGCGCGGTCTCAGAAATATTTCTTAATGGCGTCGCGCCAGATGAGGTAGGCGGGGCCCATGAGGTGCAGGCCGTCGTTGGTGTACTCAGCCTTTAGACGGCCGTTGTCGTCGACGAAGAGGGGGTACAGGTCAATCCATGTCACACCCTGGCGACGCGCCACCTCCTTGAGAGCGCGGTTGCCGTCGACCACGACCTGTTCGCGGTCCTTGAGGTACTTCCAGAGCCGTACGTCGTTGTTGAACGGCAGCATGGACTGCAGGTAGATCTTGGTGCGCGGACTGCGGGTCTTGATGAGCACAATCAGCTTCTCCATGGCGCGCGCGATGCTGTCGCCCGACACGTCGTGCGACACGTCATTGACTCCGCTCATGATGAATATCTTCTTCGGTTGGCCCTTCAGAATGGGTTCCATGCGTTCGTAAAGCCCCTGTACGATGTCGCCCACGATGCCGCGGTTCTTGACGTGACTATTGCGCATCAGCTCGTTCCACTCGGCGCCGTCGGTGAGGCTGTTGCCGAGCATGATTATGTCCTTCTTGCCGACGGGGAGCTGGTCGAACAAGGTCACCCGCCGGGCATAGTACACATCCTGGTTAGCCTGCGCCAGAGCGGCGACAGCAACCACCACCAACTCAATACATAATAGTAGGAGTTTTTTTTTCATTTTTCAGTATTTTTCGTTACTCTCGCCTGATGGCTCACACACGCCCCCGCCGCTTCCTTTTATCGCTGCGCGAGAACCACGAAGTGCTCGCGACCGAACGGGAGCCCGAAGGGCAAGCGCAGCGCAGCAAATTTTTAAATAATTATTTTAAAAATTTTGCGCCCTGCGGGCGGAAATTATTAATAAATTTCTGGCCGGAGGCCAATAATTTTTTGATCTAATTTTTAAACAATTTCTTGCCCGCAGGGCAATCTCTGGTGCGGACGTGGCTAGAGCCGCGTCCCTACAAGAGGGGGGAGTGCTGTTTTGCTACATTATTCATTATTCATTAAGAATTATGAATTAAGAATTAAGAATTAAGAATTCAAGTTCCGCATCCATCCAATTCTTCCCCTCCCCTTTCATAAAGGGGAGGGGTGAGGGGTGGGGTTTGTGCACTGAATATCTTCTGCAACTCTCAAAATTTCTGTTACAACCGAGACCACATGACTCATCACATGTTCATTTGGAAACCGAATAACCCTAATTCCTTGGCTTTTAAGAAACAGAGTTCGATGATTATCGTAATCATTCTTCATGTCATGAGACTCTCCATCCAATTCAACACAAAGTCGCAGATCGGGGCAATAAAAATCCAAAATATATGGGCCAATTCCTTGTTGGCGACGGAATTTTAAGCCGTCAGCTTTGCGCCCCTTTAATTCGTTCCACAATTTGATTTCGGCTGGAGTAGAATTATTGCGCAACTGTTTTCGACGCTCCTTTTGGTCTGTTAGATTTGCGCTTGTGGACTTGTATCGCATGAATCAAACTGTTTTTATTGCTGGTCTAAACCCCACCCCTACCCCCTCCCCTTTCAGAAAGGGGAGGGGAGGTTTACTTAATTCTTACGGTAGGCGTCTTCGGCTTTTTTGACTGAGCCGTGGAGGAGGAGGAGACGCTTGGCGTCGTCGTAGGGGAGGCCGAGCGACTCGACCAGCCAACGGGTGCCGCGGTCGATGAGCTTCTGGTTGGTGAGCTGCATGTTCACCATCTTGTTGCCCTTGACACGCCCCATCTGAATCATCACGCTGGTGGAGATCATGTTGCAGATGAGCTTCTGGCCGGTGCCGCTCTTCATGCGCGAACTGCCGGTGACATACTCCGGTCCGACAATCATCTCGATAGCAATCTCGGCAGCCTCGCTGATGGGGGCGTCGGGGTTGCTGGTGATGGCCGCGGTGAGACAGCCATGGGCGCGCGCGTCGCGCAACGCTCCGATGACATAGGGCGTGGTGCCCGAGGCGGCGATGCCGATGACGGTGTCCTTGTCGTTGATGTTATACTGCTGGAGGTCTTTCCATCCCTGCTGGGTGTCGTCCTCGGCGTTCTCGACGGCGTTGCGCAGCGCGACATCACCACCGGCGATGAGTCCGATGATCCATCCCGGGTCCATGCCGAAGGTGGGCGGTATCTCGCTGGCGTCGAGCACACCCAGACGTCCCGAGGTGCCTGCACCCATATAGAAGATGCGACCACCCTGCCGCATGCGCGGCACGATGCGTGTCACCAGTTCCTCGATCTGCGGTATTGCCTTCTGCACCGCGTCGGCCACCTTGTGGTCTTCCTGGTTGATCTCGGTGAGCAGTTCGTGCACCGACTTCTTCTCCAGGTCATTATATAGCGAGGGTTGCTCGCTGATTTTCACAAACATATTCTTGTCTAATTAAGAATTATGAATTAAGAATTAAGAATTTCTTTCAGTTGCTAAAGGTTCTCAATTACATTAACATGAGTGATACTTGACAAGGCCCTCCATGGGGTTCTTGATGATGGTGCCGATGGTGATGCCCAGCTCGCTGGCAGCCTCGCGGAGGACAGGCTCAAAGACATGGGCCACCGAACCGACGAAGTTGCAAGGCAGGTTCTGATAGTCCTTGTAACTGGCCACATTGCGCACAAAGAAATCGGTGAACGAGCTCAGCACCAGGTCGTGGATGCCCGGCTCATCGATGTGCTTGGACAGGAAGGGTCCGAACTGCGCCAGGAAGCGGTTTGCCGCCGGCTGGCGATAGACGGCAGTGATAATCTTGGTGCGGTCCAAGTTGTACTCCTTGAGGAACTCCTCGCAGATGTCCTCGGGCAGTTGTTTCTTGAGCACATCGCCCACCAGACGTTTGCCCAGCACGGCACCGCTGCCCTCGTCACCCAGGATGTATCCCAGTGGCGACACATTGTCGACGACGCGCTCGCCGTCGTAGTAGCACGAGTTCGACCCTGTGCCCAGGATGCAAGCCACACCCGGCTTGTGCTGGCACAGCGCGCGAGCAGCAGCCAGCAGGTCGCTGTCGACCTCGATGCGCTGCACAGAGGGCAAATTTGCCTTCAAGGCGTTTACCACATGGCCCTTGATCTCGTCGTTGATGATGCCAGCGCCATAGTAGAAGATCTCGTCCACAGTATAGCCAGCCAAGTGGGGCATGAGCTCGTTGTGGATGCGCTCGGTCATCTCCTCCTGCGTGAGCATGAGGGCGTTCATACCTGTCGTGAAGATTTGCGCGACTTTCTCTTTTCCGTTTAGCAGGCACCAGTCAATCTTGGTTGACCCGCAGTCAGCAATTAAAATCATATCTTTATATTTTGTAGTTAATGTAGTTACGGTAGTTGCAGTAGTTAAGTAGGGGTCCGAGACGGTGTCTCGGAGTACCTAGACTTGCCAGTCTTAAACTATATCTTGATGTAGATTTTCTTCTTGTAGAGGATGTAGCCGAAGCACCAAGTGATGAGGACGAAGACGATGGCGTAGAGACAAGATGCCGCCTCGGGCGAGGTGGTGACCGCCTTGCACCCGTCATGGATGAGCGTGTGGACGGTGATGTAGTCCCCGTCGGCGTTCTGCCCGAAGCGCACGGCACCGAAGATGATGCTCAGCAAGGTGCCCACGAGATAGCAGAACAGCGGGTTGACGCCAAAGGTCTGGAAGAACCTGCACCAGCGCTTCTTGCCACGGATGTCGATGACGTGGATGAGCATGCCCAGGATGCAGGCCGCCATGCCACAGGTGATGAGTACATAGGAACTGGTCCACACCTTCTTGCAGCAGGGGATGCCATACTGCGCCAGCCATCCGATGAGCAACATCACGCTGCCCCAGAGCAGCACCTTGCCCATGCGGAGGTGGTTGTCGCGGATGTCGACCAGCACCTTGCCCACCAGGAAGCCGATGAGCACATGCGCGATACATGGCAGCGTGCTCAAGATGCCCTCGGGGTCGAGCGCGAGCTTCTCGCCAAAGGCGTGCTCATGATACATATGGTCCTCGCCCAGCACCGAGAGGTCGATGCGGCTGACGATGTTGTCGAGCGAGAAATCATAGCCGTGGCCCGTGCCCAGGATGATGGCGTAGGCCACCAGGATGAGGCCGATGATCCAGGGAATCCATTTGGTCTTGAACAGGATGGCAATCATCGAGCCGAAGAAGTAGACCAAGGCCAGACGCTGGAACACACCCAAGATGCGCAACTTGCCGAACATGTCGGCAAAGAACTGGCTCTCGGGGTTGTAGAGGCCACGCAACCACATGCCGAACCATTGCACCGCCCATCCGATGAGGAAGAGGATGATGGTGCGTCGGCAGATCTTCCAGATGAGAGCGCCGCTGGGGCGGAAGTCAAACTTGCGCAGCGAGAAGAACATCGCCACACCCATGACGAACACGAAGAAGGGGAACACCAGGTCGGTGGGCGTGAGCCCAGTCCACTCGGCGTGCGCCAGCGGGGCGTACTGGTAGCTCCATGTGCCGGGGTTGTTGACCAGCAACATGCCCGCGATGGTGATGCCTCGCAAAATGTCGACTGCGAGAAGTCGTTTGTTGTCTTTCTTTTTCATTGCCTTTATTGTTGTCCGAGACTGCGTCTCGGAGTACATGACATGCTATTACTTATCTTGTGGCCTCGTCGATGAGGTAGATGAGTGACTGGTAAGGGATGCCGCTGTGGGTGGTGAGGCCTATCTCACAGGTGCGGCTGTTGCTGAAGCCTCGGCGCGCGCCCGACGCCTCAATCGCCTTGCGCAGGTTGCGCAGGGCATAGGCGTTGAGTTCGGGATGCGTGAAGCCCTTGTCACCGGCAAAGGCGCAGCACCCTACCCCATCGGGGACGACCACGGCGGTGGAACAGCGGCGCGCCAGGTCGAGCACCTTGCCGTCGATGCCCATGAGGCGTGTGCTGCACGTGAGGTGCAACGCGACGGGCTCGTCGGTGGGATGGAACGTGAGCGAGTCGGCGACATGGTCGTGGATGAACTCCATGAGTTCCAACGGCTTGACCTGCTTCATGTGCTCACGCATGCGGTGCAAGCAGGGGCTTTGGTCACAAACCACAGGCCAGCGTCCTCCCTCGGAGGCCTCGAGCAACGCTGCCTCCAGGTCGGCGGTCTTTCGGTCGGCCACATCGGGCATGCCCTTGCTCTCCCAGATCATGCCGCAGCACAACCGCTTCATGCCCTTGGGGAAGATGACCTCCCAGCCCGCCCGACGCAGGAACGCCACGACGGTGTCGACGAGGTCGCGCTCCACGCCCTTGCTGCGTCCCATCGTCTGGTTCAGGCAACTGGGGAAGTAGACGACCTTTCGGTCGGAAGCCAGGCCATCTTTTTGGCACAGGCCACTTTTCTTGGGCTTGGGCATGGCGGGTGTCCACAGAGGGATACCGACGGTGTGAAACGCCTTGCCCATGGTGGTTACACCCTTGTCGCCCAGCACCGTGTGCGCGGCATCGGCGACATAGAGCAGCGACTTCAGGCCCGCCTTGATGCCGGCGAAGTGGTTGGCAGCGAATACTCCCACGAAATGGGTCATCGAGCCTTTGCCATGCGCCTGTCCGCGCAAGTCGTGAGTCAGGTCGCCCACATTGATCTTCATCGGGCATGACGTGCTGCACAGGCCGTCGGCGGCACAGGTCTGCTCGCCGTAATAACTATATTGCTTCTCAAGCCGTGCCAAGCGCTCGGGATCCTCGCCCGTGGCACGCAGCCGCGCTATCTCGCGCTGCACGATGATGCGCTGGCGACTCGACAGCGTGAAGCCGTAGCTCACGCAGTTCACCTCGCAGAAACCGCACTCGATGCAGCGGTCCACATGGTCGTTGGTCAGCGGCATGGGCTTGACGTCCTTGATGAAGCAGTCGGGGTCGTCGTTGAAGATGACACCCGGGTTGAGGATTCCCTCGGGGTCGAAGATGCGCTTGACCTCGTGCATGATTTCGTAGGCCTTGTCGCCCCACTCCTTGCGCACAAACGGCGCCATGTTGCGTCCCGTGCCGTGCTCGGCCTTGAGCGAGCCGTCGTACTTGTCGACAACGAGGCGGACCACCTGGTCCATGAGGTTGCGGTAACGCGCCACCTCCTCGGGCGTGTCGAACGACTGCGAGATGATGAAGTGGTAGTTGCCCTCGAGTGCGTGACCATAGATGCAGCTGTCGTCGTAGCCGTGCTCGTTGAGCATATTTGCCAGGTCGACAGTCGCCTCGGGCAGGTCCTCGATGTGGAACGCCACATCCTCGATGATGACCGTGGTGCCCAGCGGCCGGGTTCCGCCCACACTGGGGAAGATGCCCGAACGAATCGCCCAATACTTGCCATACTCTGCCGGGTCGCTGGTGAAGCGCGCCGGCACATAGAGGGTGAACGGCTCAAGGATGCGGTTGATTTCGGCGATATTGGCGTCTAGTTCGTCCTGCGAGTCGGCGAAGGTCTGCACCAGCACGGCGGTGAGGTTCTCGCCCGTGTTGTCGTCGACGCTCGCCAGCGACTTTCGGTCGAGCAACTCGGCGCAGTGTACCGGTCCTTGCTTCATCGCCACCACCGCCTCGCATGCCTTGCGCATCTCCTGGAAATAGAGCATCGCGCTGGCGCGGAACGGCGACAGGTGTCCAGTCGCCATGGTGAACTCGCTGGCGAAGGCGAGTGTGCCCTCGCTGCCCACCATCAGGTGGGTGATGATATCGAAGGGGTCGGTGAAGCGCACAAAGGGCGCGATGTTCAGACCCGTGACGTTCTTGATGGCATACTTGCGACGGATGCGCTCGGCGAGTTCGGTGTCGGCGAGCACCTTGTCACGCAAGCGCTCAATGGCTGCGACAAACTCGGGGTGCGTCTGGCGGAACTGCTCTCGGCTGCGCTCATCGCCCGTGTCGAGGATGGTGCCATCGGTGAGGACAATGCGCATCGAGCGCATGACGCGGTCGCTGTTGGCATGCGTGCCGCAACTCATGCCCGAGGCATTGTTGATGACAATGCCACCCACCATCGCCGAGTTCTTTGAGGCTGGGTCGGGGGTGAAAGTGCGTCCCAGCGGCGCCAAGATTTCGTCCACCTTGTGCCCTACCAAACCGGGTTGCATGGTGATGATCGACGCATCGGGCGCGATGGAGTAGCGCTCCCAGTTCTTGCCGGCGACGATGAGGATTGAGTCGGTCACCGTCTGTCCGCTCAGGCTAGTGCCCGCGGCCCGGAAGGTGACGGGCAGACCCATCTCGCGAGCTATGGCCAGCAAGCGACTCACCTCCTGCTCGTCGCGGCTGCGCACCACCACCTGGGGCACATGGCGGTAGAACCCGGCATCAGTGCCCCACGCCAATCGGCGCAGGTCGTCGGTGTAAATGTGATCGGCAGGGATAAACTGCTTGACCTGCTTGACAAATGCTTGATATCTCGCGTCCATAGCAAGTGTTGATTAGTGTCAAGGCAAATCGACCAATCCTAGGTCGCTGCCCTCGCGGTAGAGATAATACCTTGCAGAAAGGTGCTTGAAAGCCTCCGCGTCCTTGTTGAAGAAGTGGATGATGTCGGCCACCCTATAGTGCTTGCAGAAACGCTCGCGGATTGTCTTGGTACCGCAGACCTTGTCAAACATGTTGTAACGCTTGGCGTTTTGCTCGAAGAGTTCCTTGTCGGGATACATCTCGTGGATGACTTGCAAAAAGTAGAACTGGGTGAGCACCAAGTTGGCCTTGTCTGGGTCGGTGATATAGATCTGGACGCCATGCACCTCTTGCAACGTCTTGTCAACAGCAACGCTCAATGCAAAGAACGGTTTGTAGTTGATGGGGCGGAACTTCATACCCGGCAGGTTGAGGGCATTCATATTACGAGCCAACGCATCTGCATCGATCCACGAGGCGGCGAAACACTCGAAAGGCAGCGTATAGCCAATGCCTGTGTTGAAGATGTAGAGTTCGCCCAAGATGCCGCTCACGGGATAGAAGAAGGCGTTCTCAGGTGCTGGAATCTGCGGTGAGGGAGCCACCCAAGGCATGCCCGTGTCGCGGAACTTCATGTTGCGAGTCCAGCCCTCCATAGGGATGACGGTGAGTTTGGCATGGCCCTTGATGTGCCCTTCTTCGTTGAGGAGGCACGCCAGTTCGCCCGGGGTGAGGCCGTAGAGGTAGGGGATGGCATATTTGCTCACGAACGAGAAATAACCCTCCTCGACGAGATTGCCTTCCACTTTGTTGCCACCCAGCGGATTTGGACGGTCAAGCACCATGAACTCCTTGTTGTTCTCGGCACAGGCCTCCATGCACACACCCATGGTGGCATAGAACGTATAACTGCGACAGCCGATGTCCTGAATGTCATAAACCAGCACGTCGATGTCCTTGAGCATCTCGGCGGTGGGTTTGTGGGTCTTGCCATAGAGCGAGTACATTTTGATGCCAGTCTCGGGGTCAACGGCATCGCCCACAGCATCGCCGGCATGAGCGTTTCCGCGCACGCCATGCTCTGGACCGAAAAGTGCCACCAGCTGCACGCCCGGTGCCTCATGCAGGATGTCGACCGTGCTCTTGAGGTTGTTGTCGATGCCGCTGGGATTGGTCACCAGTCCCACGCGTTTGCCTTGCAGCTGCTTGAAGCCACCGTCGCGCAGCACCTCGATGCCGGGCTTGACCACGGCACTGAGCGTCAGGGCCGTCATCACACATGCGAGTAATGTCAAAAATATCTTTTTCATAGTAGTCTCATTTTTTGTGGTTATTTACGACCATATTCTGGGTCAATCTTCTTGTCGACAAAATAGGTCACTATCAGTGTTGCAAAGCAGCAAGCCATGACCATCCAGAAGAAGTTGACATAACCGATTGCTTCCTGGATGTATCCAGCCACGAAGCCAGGCAACATCATGCTTAATGCCATAAAGGCGGTGCAGATAGCATAATGTGATGTTTTGAATTCACCTTCGCTAAAATACATCATATAAAGCATATAGGCAGTGAAACCAAACCCGTAACCGAACTGCTCAATGCAAAGTGCGATAGTGATAATAACAACATTTGCGGGTTGAGCAATCGCCAAATAGACGAATGTGAGACAAGGTAAAGTCATACAGGCAGCCATGAGCCACAACGACTTCTTTAGGCCCACACGCGACGAATAGATGCCTCCCAAGATACCACCCAATAACAGCGCTATCACACCGAACACGCCATAGACAGTACCCACCAGTTCGGTAGGCAATCCTAGACCACCATCTTCAATTGAGTGGACCAAGAAGGGCTGACATAGTTTGATGAGGAAACCTTCAGGCAAGCGATAGAGCAGCATGAAAGCAATAGCCAGCAACACACCTGGTTTCTGGACAAATGTCTTGAACGAGTTTCCCAACTCACGCATGTTGTCACTCAGTGTACTTGTGGCACTGTCGATGCGCGGCTTATCGTCAGATGAGTGTGGCAGTTTAAACGTGTGATATAAAGTGATGAGGAAGAAGATAGCAGCCGACACACCTAACGTGATTTGCCACGACATAGGAATGTTGCCAGTGTCCTTCTCAATCATACCAGCAATGAACACCAGCACTCCCTGACCAAAGACCGACGCAACACGATAGAACACACTACGGATTCCGATGAATGCTGCCTGACTGCTGGGACTGTGCGCCAACATATAGTAGCCATCGGCGGCAATGTCGTGTGTAGCGCTGGCAAAAGCAGCGATTATAAACAGAATGAGCGTGATGGTAAACATGCTTATGGGCGTGTGTCCTCCGCTAATCACCGCATTTTCCGGCTTGGGCAAGGTCAGTGTGAGAAGAACCATCATAGCAGTCATCAGAACCTGCATGGCAATAATCCACCAGCGTTTGGTCTTGACAACATCTACTATTGGGCTCCAAATGCCTTTCAAAAACCACGGGAAATAAAGCAAAGTGGTAAAGAACGACATATCGCCATTGGGTACGCCCATCTTGGTGAACATCATTACCGAGATGTTATTGACGACAAAATAAGGTACGCCTTCAGCAAAGTATAGAGTTGGGACCCACCACCAAGGCGATTTCTCTTTCAAAGGAACATCAGTATTCATATTGTTAATGACATTTGAGATTTCTATAGTTAATATTTTTTCTCGATGTTGGCTCCGACGAAGTAGTGGAGCAGTATTTGTTTGTAGTTATAGCCCTTGGCGCCCATGACGGCGGCACCAATCTGGCAAAGGCCGACACCATGCCCCCAGCCGGCGCCACGCAGGACGAACTTGGCAGGATAGCCGTCGGCACCGATGTCGTGACGTTCGACCACGAATGCCGAGCTGTAAAGGGCGGTCTCGCTCAAGGCGTAACGAATGGCAAGTTCCTTGCCGATGACGCGGGTACACTTCTCACCCACGATTTTCATCTTATAGAGTCGGCCGCTGGTGCCTCGCGCCACTGGCTGCAGGTCGCGGATGCGACCATAGTCCACGCCGGTGCGACGCTTGATGAGGTCGGCCAATTGCTCTTGCGTATACTCGACGCGCCAGCGGTAAAAGTCGGTGGTCTCCTGGTCATAGTCGTTGAGCACCTGGCTCAGTATTTCGGGGTCGTGCGTGTTACAGAACGCCTTGGGGCTGGTGAGAATCCACTCCTCAGCGGTGGCTTCGCGAGTGAGGTTGGGGAAATCGTTCTCGTCCTCACCGTCACGGCGTGCCTCCAGGTAGTCGTGATGCTCGTCCTGCCAGCAGTTCTCGAACTCCTCCATCACACCTCCGCACGACTTGCTGAAGCGTGCGTCACACAGTTGTCCGCCATGCATGAGCACCTCGCCCCAGGTGGCCTTGATGGCCTGCTCAACAGTGGGCGTTGAAGCGCGGGTGATGCCTTGATAGCGCTGGCAATGGTCATCGGCGCACACGTCGTAGTTGACATGGTCGTCGCGGTCCCACCACTTGATGGTCTCTTCACCATCAGCATTGCCCAGGTCGGGCTGCAGGTCGCTCATCACCGAGTCGTTGGTAGCCTTTTCGGCTGGTTTGTGTTGGATTTGCGCCAACAGCCAACTGCGCGAAATCACGGCATGGGCCTTGAGGAGTTCGAGCGATGCCTTTGCGCTCATCTCGCTCGAGATGACGCTCGTAAGGTAGTCCTCGACCGGCACAACATCGATAGCGGTGAGTTTTCCGCCCTCGCAAATGAACTTGAGTGTTCCTTTAAACGTCTGGTCCTCCTTGCGGCGCCAATGGAAACTCACGCCGATGATCACATCGTGCAGGGTGAAGGAGCAGTCGTCTTGCATGGGGTCAAAGTAGAGTTCGTCCCAGCACCCAGGCTGGATGCCGTCGATGTCAAACTTCACCTTGCCTTCGGAATCTACGCAGACAAGGATGTCGCCCGACGACTCCCAGCGGTCTTGTCGGTAAGTCTGTCCGTTCAGAACACCCCAAATCATGAATTTCCCGTTCAGGGTTGCTCGTATGCTCTGGTCGGCGCTCATGATGCCGACACTCACGGTTGGTTGTTGTTTATCCATATTCGTTCGGTAGTTAATTCGTTTCAAGTGTTGTGGAAGTGGTCAATGATGCGGACGATGGTGGCATTGTCGGCACATAGTTCGTTGATGATGGCTTGCAGATGCTCTGCCGTGAGGGTGTCATAGTCGCGCTGTGCTGCGATGGCCCAGACACCGCCCATATCGACCGAGGCGGGGCTGAGCAAGAACTGCCCTTCACCCTCACCATAGCAGTCGGGCCTATGTTTACGGCGCGGGAACACCACCATGTTGTAGTAGTCCCCCTCGTGCCAACAGAGCACGTTCTGCATGGGTTCGTCTACACTGCCCACCGCCAACATCATCGCTACCTGCAATCGCGCCATGTAAAAACTCGCCAAGGGGCGGCTCTCCGTGCGGATGAAGAACAAAGGCCGGTCAAGGCGCTGGGTGAAGCCGATGAAGCCATCGCTAGAGGCCTCAATCAACTCATCGTCGGGCCAAAGAGCGGGGTCAACCACCTCGTCGCACAACGGCAGAAATCCCTTGCAGCCTGCCTGAAAGTGCATATGATCGGGCGCCGAGGCACCACACTGCGGACCATTATAGAACAATACCCATTCGGGCAGTTCATTCGCCAATTGCAGCATCTGGTCGATGCGGCGCGGCTCCAATCGCTGCGGCACATGCTCAAGCGAAGCGATGGTCAGATGAGCTGGGAAGATGGGATAGGGATTGACCTGAACTTTGTAGGCTCCACCCCACTCCACCATCTCCTGCTCGGCGGGCTGATGCTCGCGGCACAAGAAACATGGGCGTGCCGCCAGCGAGGCAGCGTCCACCCGTGCGCCGCTCGAACGGCGGCGCGCGGGGTTGCACTGCAAGATGACCTCGGAGTGAGCCAACGAGACGCTGCGCATGGGCAAGTCCTGTAGCGCGGCATAGTTGTCGCGCACCAACTGCCATGAGCTCAGTTGACGCTCAAGCAGTTCGTCGACTTGTTCACTCAGGGACATCTTAATTCATCATTACTTGTTAAGTTTGATGCGGGCCTGGAGTTCCCAGGTGCGGATGCGGTCCTTGTAGAGGTTGTTGCGGTTCATCTTCTCGACATCGAGGCTAGCATCGCTGTTGTCGTCCCAACGACGGCACATATAAACAGGCTCATAGACTCGACCAATCTGGTAGGTGCGAGAGATGTTCAATCCCAAGGCGTAGTCCTCACCATAGCTGGTGTTGGGAATCTTCACGGCACGCAGCACCGGAGTATAGAACGCGCGAGGAGCACCCAGACCGTTGATGCGCAGGGCATTGTTGCGGCCATTCTCAGGAGTCCACTCCTTGTGGTCGATCACACCGGGAGGAATGGGGTTGCAGTTGATGTCGGTCATCAGGTATGTGCCCACGACCATCGCCACATTCTGCTCATAGAACGCGTTGACCATCGTCTGCAGCGTGTCCTCGTCTTTGTACATGTCGTCACTGTCGAGTTGGACAATGAACTTGCCCGCCTTCTCGTGGTGCGCTGCCAGGTTCCAGTAACCACCGATGCCCATGTCATAGAAGTCAGCGATGATGTGAATCAGACGCGGGTCATCATACTCGGCGATGGCCTCGCGGGTGCCGTCGGTCGAGAAGTTGTCCACCACCATGAGGTTGAACTTGAAATTGGTCTTCTGGCGCAGGACGCTGTCGATAGCGTCGCGGATGGTGCGGATGCGGTTGCGGACAGGAATCATCACCGTTGCCTCAACCTCAAAGTTGCCCTGGTCAAACTCGATGTGCTTGAAGTTGGGCTTGCCATCGACCTCGGGAGCGAGGTAGCCACCAATTTCCTTGAGGTGCTCGGTGCAGGCAGCCTCCATCTCAATCTGTCGGCCACGGTTGCGCGGGTCGACATAGTCGAAGATTTTCTCGCCGCTCTTGCGGGTGTCGAGCTCGACATCGCTGTAGAGGAACTCGTTGATGTGGCAGATGTCGGCAAACTGCGACAGTTTCAGACGCAGGTCATAAAGTCCGGCATGCTCATAGTCAGCCTTCATCGCCTCGGCAGCCTTCTTCAGGCAGCAGCCGCAGAACAGCAACACCGAGCCGAAATCGAAGTCATCGCGCAACGAACCAAACTGGTAGTCTATCACCGGAGCCTTGGCGGCACCCTTCTCGGTGACATTGTAGTGGTCGGCATAGAGCATGCCTGCGCCACTGTCGTCGGCGAGTTTGACAAAACGCTCAACGGCGAAGGGGGCAAACTTGAGGGTGTCGTGCTTGGTGTAGAGCATAGCATAGTCGCTCTGCACATGTCCGGCGATGACGCGCATGGTCTCGCTGCTGGTCAGGTTCTTCACCTTGAGGACATGGCAACCTTCAACACCAGCCTCGGCATTCTCGCCAGCCAGCAGATAGATGTTGTTCACCAGGCCTTCGGCCTTCAGGTTCGCGATAGTCTGCCCTGCCTGCTCGGCATTGACAAACGGAATAAAGCAATCAATTCTTTTCATATTATTTAGATTTTAGACTTTAGACGTTAGACTTTAGATGACCCTATTTATTAAAGAAGTTCAGCACAGTCTGCATGAGGTGGTTGCGCTGCGCCTTGTCGGTCATGACCTCGAAGGGGAAGCCCATGACGACGGTGCGGTAACCATAGCGGTCACTGACGATGCCAGCGGGGATGTTGTTCTCGCTGTAGCGCATGAAGGTGTAGCCTCGGTCGTCGCTGGCCTTGATGGCATCGGGTGACTCGACGGCATAGAGTTTGTCGTTGAGCTGGTTGCAGAACTGGAAAGTGTCACCATCGGTCATGAGATTGCCAGGTGTGGGCACGGTGTACACCTCACCCCGCAGCGTGGCGGAGCGGTCGACCCACTGGAAACCCAGCACATTCTTGGCAAAATTGGTCTCGACCTGGTTGACACTGTCTTTGTCCCAAATGTCGGTGCCCACATAAGCGCCACTGACCAGTACCGATCCACCCTGCTGGGTGAACGAACTCACGACATTCATCAGCGCTGGGGTGAAAGCCTTAAAGCGCGAAGGCTTCGCGCCACGGCCCGTCAGTATCTCCTTCTGCTTGCCCAAAATGAGGTCAAGCACCTTGTAGCCATAGAGCGCTGAAGGACGCTCCTCGACGGCTTGCACGCTGCTCGAGACAAACGAGTAACCAGCGGCCATGATTGCCTCACCATGGATGGCGGGATAGTCAAACGTGTTACCCGCGATGACCTCGGTCTCATGATTGCTGCGGCAGGCGCCAAAGCCCGGCGCATCGTCATCGCGCCAATCAAGATGACGGCGGAACTCATGTTGCGAACCCAGGTAGTTGATTTGCTGCATATAGGGTACGCCGTGGTCCTTCTCGTCGTAGAATCCGGCATATTTCTCTCCCTCGAACCAGTCGGGTCCACTCACGCGAGTGAAACCGTTGACCACCATCACAGTGCCCTTGCTGTTTGGGGCGATGCCTAGCGACAGGGTCTCGCTGGGGAAACTGCGGCCGCCATCGTTCATGGCAATAATCTTGTAGGAATGAATCTTGTTATCGTTTACGCGTGCCAGATACTGCAGGTCGGGCGTCACGGCGACCTCCTTGAAGCCCGCGTCACGGCCCACCTGCTCAAGCACGACATACTGCGTTGGGTCGGCTCCCTGCGACAGATTGTCGTGGGTGGGTTTCCAAGTGAGCAGGAAGGTGCCAGGCGAGGATGCCTCACTGATTTCAAAAGAGTTTACGGCCAAGGGCTGCACAACATAGTCGCGGTGGTCACGCTTTGCGATAAATTTGAGTATGCCCTTGTAGATGGCGCGGCTCACATCGAAGCGGAAGCCCGGATCGAGACCATATTTCATGTCGGCGAAATTCTGGTGCGAGAGCAGCTCCATGAGCAGAGCCGGAACCTCGGGTACTCGCGCTTCGTAGTAGGACTTGTCCCACATACCACGGCGGGTCCAGTTGGGCTCCCAATTGGCGCGGATGTCGTTGACCACCTCGCTGGAAACGATG
>JAFZAK010000012.1 GCA_017557285.1 Muribaculaceae bacterium | reverse complement strand
GTGGCGATGACCATCCAAGCCATCGGACGTACCCATCCCGACTATTTGTTGCTCAGACTACTTTGCACAGTGCTGGGAGGCTACTTCGGCAGTCGTCTGATGAGTAACATTCGCGAGGAAAAGGGATATACCTACGGCATCAACGCCTTCCTCTCGGGACGTGCCGAGGACGGATACATCGGCGTGAGCACAGAGTGTGATGTGCGCTACACGTGGAAGGTAATTGAGGAGGTAAAACATGAGATGAATCGCTTGTGTGACGAACCCATCTCGCTCGATGAATTGAATCTGGTGAGACAATTCATGCTCAGTGATCAGGTCAAGACACTTGACACACCCTTCAACTTAGCGAGCTATGTTTCATCGACCTGGCTTTATGGTGTTTATCCAGATTATTATAATCGCCAGATTGACACAATATTACATGCGATACCTGTTCAGTTGCAACAGGTGGCGCAGCGATACCTAAATCTTGACAAATTGCGCATTGTCATCGCTGGAGACAAGAGCAAATTATGAATGCAAGATGGTTAAAAAATACAAAGAGGGCTGAAAAATGAATCACAAAGACTATTTTTTCGCCCTTTCTTTTGTAATTTTGTGGCCTGATTAGAAATAAAGGGAACAAAACTATATTTACAGACTAATATGAGTACGATTAGTGTTCTTCAAAAGTTACGCGCTTCTTATCAACCCAAGTTGCCAACCGCTTTGCGCGGCGACGTGAAGATGGTAGTGGGTGAGCCCACCGAGTCGGTCGCCGATCAAGAGCAAATCCAGGAGCTTTTCCCCACAACCTACGGCTTGCCGCAGATTACCTTTGTACCTGACGAGAATCCTAAGAAAGGACAAGCCAAGCCCATCAATGTGGGTGTAATTCTCTCAGGTGGACAGGCTCCCGGTGGACATAACGTCATCAGCGGTATATTCGACGGCATCAAGAAAATCCATCCCGAAAGCCGACTCTTCGGGTTCCTTATGGGGCCTGATGGACTTGTCAAGCACGACTATATGGAGCTTACATCCGACATCATCGACCAGTATCGCAATACGGGTGGATTTGATATGATTGGCTCAGGACGTACCAAACTCGACAAGGAGGAGCAGTTTGAGAAGGGATTGGAAATCATCCGAAAACTTAACCTCAAGGCGGTGGTCATCATCGGTGGTGATGACAGTAATACCAATGCAGCCATCATGGCTGAGTACTATAAGGCAAATGGTGCCAACGTACAGGTTATTGGATGCCCCAAGACCATCGACGGCGACCTCAAGAATGAGTTTATTGAGGCTTCGTTCGGTTTTGATACAGCTACCAAGGTCTATAGCGAGCTCATCGGAAACGTGGAGCGCGACTGCTTCTCGGCAAGAAAATATTGGCATTTCATCAAGTTGATGGGACGCTCGGCATCGCACATCGCACTGGAGTGCGCACTGCAGACCAAGCCAAACCTGTGCCTTATCAGTGAGGAGGTCGAGGAGTACTGTCTTGAGCTGAGCGACATCGTCACCAGCATCACAAACATCGTGGTCAAGCGCGCTAAGCGTGGCCTGAACTTCGGTACCATTCTCGTCCCCGAGGGTTTGATTGAGTTCATTCCTTCGTGCAAGGCGCTTATCGAGCAACTTAACGAGATCATGGCAAAGTTCAAACCAGAGGTATCGACTCTGGATCCCGACGCACAGGTGGTGTTCATTCGCGAGCATCTTGAGCCAGAGAACCTAGCTACCCTTGACTCGCTGCCCAAGACACTGGGACGCCAGCTCATGCTTGACCGTGACCCGCACGGAAACGTGCAAGTTTCGCTCATCGAGACCGAGAAACTGCTCAGCACGTTGGTCAAGAAGAAACTCAAACAAATCAATAAGGGCAAGCAGAAGAGCGACCCGGACTATATTACGTTCAAGGCCATGCACCACTTCTTCGGATATGAGGGACGTTGTGCAGCTCCGTCAAACTTCGATGCCGACTACTGCTATGCATTGGGATTCAATGCTGCACAGCTCATCAACTGTGGTGCAACGGGTTACATGTCGTCGGTGCGCGACCTCATCAAGCCGTCTTCAGAATGGATTTGTGGTGGTATCCCCATCACCATGATGATGAACATCGAGCGTCGTAATGGTGCCGATAAGCCGGTAATTCGCAAGGCGTTGGTAGACATGAAAGATCGCCCCTTCTTGGAGTACTCTAACAACCGCGCCATTTGGGCCAAGGAGACTAGCTATGTCTATCCCGGTCCCATTCAGTACTTCGGTCCTCCCGAACTGATTGACCAGCCCACCAAGACGTTGATTCTCGAGCATACGCCCGAAGATTAAACCCAAAGCTGAAAACGCCTCCCACCGCGAGGAGGGAGGCATCAGCATTTTTCATTCATCCTTTTTCACAGCTTGCGCCCCCGTCATCATCTGATGGCAGGGGCTTTTTCATAGAGTATCCTTACATGGAATGCATGAATTCTTCGAGCAGTGATTGGTGATAGCCCGGCAAGACGATATGATGATTGCCGATGGGCGAGGACAGGAAGTAACCCTGAATAAGGTCGGTGTCATCAAACGAGAAGTTGACTTGAGTACGGCACAGACTAGGATTGGGCTTGTTGATGGCCATTGTACCTTCGGAAATGAAATAGCGCGAGAGGTCGCCGCTGACCTTAAATATCGTGGCGTCACCCTCGAAGATTTTTCCACGGATGCCCACACCGATGCCCGACTCATAGTGTGTGTCAAGTTCGTAGCTAGACACTAAGTTCAGTGGTATGGTGCAATGCGCCAGCGTAATCATGCCCATGTCAGGTTCAATGGACGATGGATTGGCTTGGAAGCCCGTAATGTCAAGCAACGCTTGGCATATCAGCATCGACAGAGCAGCAGGAACATCTCCTTCACACCCAGCGACGATACCTTCGGTATTTAATTTGGCCAGTGCCAGACAACCCGTGTTATGAATGGCTGTAAGCAAGTCGAAACAACGGATGGTAAATCCAGCTAAATCATGGCGTTCTATTACTTTGCGCAAGGCATGATATAGTCGCATGGCATCAGGCAAAGCGGACGCTACTTGCGCAGAAGGAGTGTTTGAAGGACTGATTTCTAACGTGCTGTCATTTTGGCTGATGCTATTAAATTCTTCAAGCACTTCTTGAATGTCGATGTCCACCAATTCAACGCCTAGTTTTTCACGAATAACTTGCGCATCGGCATAGCTTGAAATGAGCCAGTCAGAGGGCTGGCCTATCACTCCCAACCGCTGGCCTCGCAGACGCCTCCGTGCAGTTACGACTTGTTGGAGGGCGGAAAGTCGCAGATTGATATGCGTGGAAGAGCCATGAAGAATCTCGCCTCTCAAGCCTTGCTGACGCAGATAGGAGAGAATCTCCATCGACGCCGCCAACGAGTTGCTCTTGCCCGAAGTGAGCAGATAGATGGGGTGGGGCGAACGCGCCTGGAGTTGGGGCAGCAACGACTTGAAGAGTCCTTCGGTGCCGCCCGTGCGAACGTATATTAGGTTCAAAGGAGAAGACCCATAGTCTGTAAAGTCTGCACCTTTAAGCTCATAGTCTATACACAGCGACGACAGGAACTCCTGGGTCGCAATAGCGATGGCTTGTTCATCATGAAGCTTTGAAGTCAGCGTATAAATGGAAATCTTCTTCATAGGAATAGTCTCGTTTATTCGTATTATCCCAGCAATTGATCCATCTCGGACTGCATGGCAGCTGCCTTTTGGCGAGCCACTTGGGCAAAGTCATCGCCTTGGCTGGCGTGGATGATGCCGCGCGACGAATTGACAATGAGTCCGCACTGCGCGTTCATTGCATAGCGTGCCACTTCGGCAAGCGAACCGCCTTGCGCACCCACGCCAGGCACAAGCAAGAAGTGTTCGGGGACGATACGACGCACATCTTGCAACATCTCGCCGCGGGTGGCACCAGCGACAAACATCATGTTGTCGGCTGTGCCCCACTGCTGTGCCGTGCGCAACACATGCTCATAGAGCGGGGTGCCCTCGTTGTCCCGAATCATCTGGAAGTCCAGAGAGCCCTTGTTGCTGGTCAGAGCCAATACAATCACCCACTTGCCTTCATAGCCTAAGAAAGGCGAAACACTGTCCTCGCCCATGTAAGGAGCGACAGTCAGTGCGTCAACATCGAGCGTCTCAAAGAAACTGCGTGCATAGGCCTTACTGGTGTTACCAATATCGCCACGCTTGGCATCAGCAATGATAAACTGGTCGGGGTAGTGCTCGCGGATGTACCGCACAGTCTGTTCAAAAGCTTGATAGCCTTCGGGACCATGGGCCTCATAAAATGCTAAGTTGGGCTTAAAAGCGATAGCATAATCGGCAGTGGCATCGATGATGGCGCGGTTGAATGCCAATAGGTCACCATGAAGCGAAGCGGGCATCTTGGCAGGATCTGGGTCAAGACCCACACAAAGAAAACTGCGCTTACGCAGCATGTTTTCATATAATTCTTGACGAGTCATTGTGTATGTAGTTAAGTGGATTGATTAAAGTGCTGCCTCCTTGAGCTTCTCGGCGTTCTCTGCGACGATAAGATGGTCAATGCAGTCCTGAATGTCACCATCCATAAATGCCGGAAGGTTATAGATGGTATAGCCGATACGGTGGTCGGTGATGCGACCCTGCGGAAAGTTGTAGGTGCGAATCTTGGCCGAGCGGTCACCTGTTGATACCAAGGTCTTGCGACGACTGGCAATGTCATCAACATACTTCTGATGCTCATGGTCATAAATAAAGGTACGCAGGCGGGCAAGGGCTCGTTCCTTGTTCTTTGGCTGGTCACGTGTTTCGGTACATTCGATGAGGATTTCCTGTTGCTCGTTGGTCACCGGGTTGGTCCACATGTAGCGCAGACGGACGCCTGAGTTCACCTTGTTCACATTCTGACCGCCGGCACCACTGCTGCGGAAGGTGTCCCACTTGATCTCGCCTTCGTTGATATGCACATCGAATGGCTCGGCCTCGGGCAGTACAGCTACACTGGCTGCCGAGGTGTGGACACGACCCTGTGTCTCGGTCACGGGCACGCGCTGTACGCGATGAACACCCGACTCATACTTGAGCGTACCATAGACATTGTCGCCTGTGATGCTGAAGATAATTTCTTTGTAACCGCCCGAGGCGCCCTCGCTGAAACTGGATACCTGAACATTCCAGCCGCGAGTTTCGCAATAGCGAGTGTACATGCGCGCCAAGTCGCCAGCAAACAAAGCAGCTTCGTCACCACCCGTTCCGCCGCGGATTTCAAGTACGACATTCTTGCTGTCCTCGGGGTCCTCGGGAATGAGTAAGAGCTTGATTTGCTCCTCAACCTTGGGCAGCTCGGCACTATTGGCCTCGATTTCCTCGCGGGCCATCGCACGCAGGTCTTCGTCACTTTCTTGGGAAAGCAGTTCCTTGGCCTGCTCAAGGTCAGTGAGCAACTTGCGATAGTGGTTTGTGGCTTGGAGGAGTGTTTCCAGGCTCTTGTATTCTTTAGTCAACTTGACATAGCGGCGTTGGTCGGCTATCACGCTGGGATCGGTGATGAGTGTTCCGATTTCCTCAAATCGTGCATCCAGTCCCTCAAGCCGTTGCAGTAATGGTGAGTCTGCCATAATTTGTCTTTTGTAGAAATTTTTTGCAAAGGTACAAAAAAAATTACTACCTTTGCATCATCATAATGAAGCAATTCTCTTAATACTAAAATCGTAATTTAAAAAATGGTACTCCAACGTTGGCAATCTGTCTTTCTGTTTCTTGCGGCTATTGCGATGGCCGTCTTCACTTTCATGCCCGTGATGGGGCTAGTAACTGACCAAGGCAATCTCACACTCAGCGCACTGGGCTGTGGCGACAGCGGCGTGTCTAACTACTTGTTGCTTACCCTCGATTGTCTTATCGTGGTGATGCTCCTGATCACTATATTCAAGTATCGCGACCTCAAGTTGCAGCAGCGCTTGTGCAAAATAGACATCTTGCTTATCGTGGCATTGATCATTGCCATAGGTGTCCTGTGGTTCATGCAGCGTGGTCAAGCGATTGCTGTGGTCTCGCTTTGGGTAATATTGCCATTTGTGGCACTCTTCTTCACCCTATGGGCCAATGGCCGCATAAAGGCAGATCGCAAGATTCTCAGCGACAGCGAACGAATCCGTTAACACCACCAAAATCTAAAGTCTAAGGTCTAAAGTCTAATCTTGTGTACGACTATATCTCAGGATCCATTGCGGAGTTGAATCCCGCGTTTGCCGTGCTCGACAACCAAGGCATCG
>JAFZAK010000133.1 GCA_017557285.1 Muribaculaceae bacterium | reverse complement strand
GGCGTAGTGACATATCCCTTTTTACACAACTCGCAGGTGCATTTTAAGAAGATAAGTCGATAAACATGACCTTTCTCAACAACCTCACCTTTTACTCCTGGCAAATCATTAGCTATCTGAAAGAACACATCCATGTCCCCTTTGGCATCCTCATAGAGTTTCTTGTAAACAGAAAGTGTGCCGCCATTTACACAGTTTTTCCCACATTCCGAGAAGAATGCAGACCGCTCCTCTGGAGAGAGCCGTGCTATACCTTTCTCGAAACCCTTAAACCAATTTGATATTTCCATGACGATAATTTTTTAAACCAGGATAATAGCACCACGCGATAAAGGCCGGAATGACGGATGAAATAAATTGCAGCCAATTGAAATTCTCCACACATGCCCAACCTCCCACCAAAGCACGTAGGCTGTAGAGCACAATGATAACAATAATGGCTGTTCGAGTCAACGGGAGCCTTCGGATGTCACCTGTGGCCGAGAGGGCATAGAGCCCAGCTAAGGCGAAGGCTAAAGCGAGGCAGATGGTCAGGGCATAAAGTATCCAATCGTGACCAAACACCATATTATGCATCACGTCTTTGATGCCGTAAGCGTCGAAGGCCTTATCTAAAGCAAAGAGACAGCCGAGATGGCCAATAGCTATGATAAAGTGGAGAATTGCTCCGAGTCTTAATCTTTTCATTGTTCTATCTGCACCATCGTACCATATTGATAATCAGGTGACTGGATGTCTTTTCGAGTCTATTTCTGGTTATAGGAATAATACTTTAAAGAACGAAACTACGTGGATAAAAATCGCTATAGAAACGGCCATCGGTAGCTGTGAACTTCAGAACGCAATAGTTGGGATCGGTCACGCCCTCAGGGTAGTATTGCTCGTCTCCCTCACGCCAAATCATCTCCTTGCTCTTGGCATCTGTCAAAACTTCCATTGTGCCACGAAGCATCATACCTTTGAAACCTTTTTCATCGCAGAAATAGATGCTGGCCTTGGGATTAGCCTTGTAGTGAGCCACTCGCAGCGAGAAGGTGTTTGTGGAGAAATAGAACGTCTTGATGCCCTCACGTTTAGGAGGTGCCAACATGGCCTTGGTGCAAGGATAACCCTCGTTATCTACCGATGAGATATAGGCAATGGGTAACGAGTCGCACATCTGCGCGATAAGTTCTTTAACCCCTGCCAAAGCAGGATTGACCTTCATGGCTTCATCATCGCTAACTGTAAGTGCCTTACGCCAACGCTTCAGTTGTGGAAAGTACATCTTCATCTGTCCGATATACTCCTCTTTTGTAATCGGATTGGGCAAGCCCTCGTTCACTGCACCTATGAACTGGGCACAATGTTCAATCATCTCGTCCATCGTGCATTCCTGCAAAAACTTACCGTTGCTATAGCAGTACATGCAATAATCTTCGTTCTTACTACCATCAGCATTTGTGCCAAGTACATCGTCAGTCAGTGGCATTCCGCAACTCTGACAGAATCTCATTCCGTTTTCCATATTTCTAATTTTGTTTTATCTGTTTGACGCTGCAGAATCTACTTTCCGATGCAGAAGTGGGCGAAGATTTCGCCAAGGATGTCGTCGGTGGTGATTTGTCCGGTGATGGTGCCCAGGTAGTAGAGGCATTCGCGGATATCTTGACTGATGAGGTCGCCAGTAAGTCCGCTTTGCAGTCCGTTAAGGGCGCGGGAAATGGCTTGATGGGCGTGGGTCAGCGCCTCATAATGGCGGGCGTTGGTGACAATGACGGTGTCATCGTCGACCTGCGGCAGTGCGGCCGCCTCGATGATGCGTTGCTGTAACCGTTGCACGTCTTTCTCGTCACGGGCGCTGATGGCGATAACATCGGCATGAGATGGCATCAATCGACCCAGCAATGCCTCAACAGGCTGTACATCGGCCAAGTCGGTCTTGTTGACCACGGCAAGCAGATGTTTCTCCTGGCAATGGGGCAGAATTTGTTGGCTAAACTTCTCAATGTCGGCCAATGGCGCCGTGCCATCGATAACCCATAGCACGATTTGTGCCTCATCGAGTTTGCGGAATGATCGTTCAATGCCCATCGTCTCAATGACATCGTCGCTGTGGCGGATACCCGCAGTGTCAATGAGTCGGAACAAGGTGCCACCCATGGTGATGGTGTCCTCAATGACATCGCGTGTGGTACCATGAATGTCGCTCACCAAGGCGCGGTCGTCGTGCAACAGGGCGTTGAGCAGGGTCGACTTGCCGGCGTTTGTCTGCCCGACAATCGCCACCGGCACACCACCTTTGATGGCATTGCCCGCCTGAAACGAGTCAGCGAGGCCGCCAATAATCTGCTCAATTTCCTGTGCCAATGCAGTCACCTTCGTGCGGTCGGCAAACTCCACATCCTCCTCACTGAAGTCCAATTCCAGTTCCATCAGCGCCACGAAGTGCAGCAGTCGCTCACGCAACGCATCCAGCTCACGGCTCAGGCCGCCGCGCATCTGGTTCAACGCCACGCGCGCCGACGCCTGTGACTGTGCGGCAATGATATCGGCCACCGCCTCGGCCTGCGACAGGTCCATGCGCCTAGATGCCACTGCACGTCGTGTGAACTCGCCACCCGTTGCCATGCGGCATCCCGCATCGATGAGCGTTGCTAATAACTGCTGCTGAATCCACACCGAGCCGTGGCACGAAATCTCGATTACGTCCTCGCCCGTGAATGAGTGCGGCCCACGGTAGAGGGTGAGGACCACCTCATCGAGCAGGCGACCTTGACTATCAATAACCCGTCCCAAATGGGCCGTGTGACTCGTCATGTCTTGTAGCGGTGAGCCCTGCCAACGGTGTGCCACAATATCGATGGCTTGTGGTCCGCTGACGCGAACCACTGCAATGCCTCCCATCCCCTGTGGCGTCGCCACAGCACAGATGGTATCCTGATATGTGTCGCTATAAATCATTGCGAGAACAAAGCCGATGGTCAGCGGCGAGGATAGTAGCGGGGCCAGTCCTTGATGTTCTGCTTGCTCTCGACGACGGTCTCACTGTCGTCGGGCAGCGAGGCAAGGAAGTCAATGCCGGTCAAGCGCTCAACCTGGTCGATGGTGACGGCATAGTTGGTCCATGAGTTGGAAGCCATCTCATTGCGGAACAGGAAGGCAATGGCGCGGTCTTGCTCAGGCGCATAGACAACCTTGTAGAACTGGTTGGGTACGGCGATGTTGTTCTTCTTGCCCATTTTCTTCATATTGCCCTCGAGCACGGGGCCGGTGAAGATGACCAATCGGCGTGCCGTACGCGCCCAAGTGTGGATTGCCTCCTCCATGTGTCGCCACTCGCCGTCGTTCAGTTCGTGGTCCTGCGGGCAGATATTGGTCATCATGAAGCACTGCTCCATGGCGGTCTTGTCCCATCGCATATCCATGGCGGGCGCCATGTGGCCACGGTCGTAGCCCGTATCTTTGTACTCCCACCATTCGGGGCAACCGGTCGCCTGCGGGTCGCGGTTGAACTGGTAGTTGTCACGTTTCTGGGCATCGGGTGCATCGGCCATTGAGACTTGCGTGTTGGTCAACTCGTACGCCACGCAGTTGGGTACATGGTAGTACTTGTTGTAGTAGACCGTGATGGCCTTGTAATGGATGGTCTGATTATCGAGCCGCGCTGGCAACTTCACCTCGAGCAACGCAGCGTTACCCGTCGAGCGATACTCACCGGTGTTGTTCTCACGGCGAGTGTCGCTGCGCTGGTTGTGGTCGCGGTCATTGCCGCTATACTGCGATGAGTAGAAAGTGTCGGCACGGCCTTGCTGCTCTTGTTGATTGGCGTTTCCTGTGCAACCAGCCAGCAATCCGAGCACGATGAGGGGATATAGAAAAATGTGTTTCATCTCGATTATTATTTCTCAATGACATTGACAAACGAGCGCGGCAGGATGATGTTTTCCACATCGATAGCTGCTGCGAACAACGGGGCAATCTCCGTCTCAGCGAATCCGGCAATGCCACAACCGATAGGTGTGACCAAGAACTTCAACTCGGGATGAGCTTTGGCGAAGTCGATGAACTCGTCCACATAGGGTTTTATGGTCTCCACGCCACCCTGCATTGTCGGGATAGCATAGCTCTGGCCCTGCAGGCCCACACCTTGCCCCAACACTGCGCCAAAGCGCTCACAGGCGACTCGTGCAGCACCACCACCGTGCATCCCCGCCAAGTTACTGCCGAACACAAACACCTCATTGGGGGCCAACTGCGAAATCCATTCGTTGGTACATTCTCTGTGATACATAGCTATAATCGTTTATTTGTCAAAAAAGGCAGTTGCGAGCATCGGCTGCAACCGCCCTAACAGTGCGGAGTGACCGAGATTCTTTCTCCGCTGCGCTTCGAAAGCGACTGGGTCGATAACGAACTCGGAGTTCTCATCTCGGATCCCGCCTTAAAATGTCCCTAACGGGACTTTTTGCGGAGTGACCGAGATTCGAACTCGGGGTACGCTTTTGGCGCACACACGCTTTCCAGGCGTGCCTCTTCAGCCACTCGAGCATCACTCCATTGCGGAAATCGGCTGCAAAGATAATAAATAGTTTTCAGTTTTCAGTTATCAGTTGTCAGTTTTTTGTTGGGATTTTTTCGCTTAACCTGTTTTTTGTCTGATGATGGCGGTGAAGGTGCGGCCGCTGTGGATTCCTAGGCGGCGGGCGGAGAAGTAGCGGTCGCTGCTGCAACGGCTGCAGACGGCGGGTAGGGTGATGTGGTCAGCTGGGATTCCGGCGGCAAAGAGGACTTGTCGGTTGGCGCGCCACAAGTCTATGTGTGCTTTGCCAGTCGTGGCATTGCGATGCAGGATGTCTTTCATATCAAAGCCGGCCTGCTCGAAGGCTTGCGGCACTTCGTCGCCCACCTCGAAGCAGTCGGCGCAGATGCTGGTTCCCATAGTGGCATGGATATCGGCAGGTGTAGCACCCAAACGGCGCATCGTTTCAACGGTGCGTTGTGCGATGCGCCCCACAGTACCGCGCCAACCGGCGTGGGCAATAGCGATGATGCCCGTGGTGGGGTCAGCCAAAGCTATGGGTACACAATCGGCGGTGTTCACACCAATGCAGATGCCCGGCAATGCCGTCACCAGAGCATCAATATCGTTGAGCGACCGCTCTTGCTGGTCGATGTCGGCATCCAAAAAGTCTTGACCAATCACCGCCACGTTGGTCGTGTGGCTTTGCCGAGGCATCACCAACTGGTCCAAGTCAATGCCCATGTGCTGGCAGAAGGTGAGGCGTGCGTTGAGCACTCGCAAAGCATCATCGCCTGTGTAGTCGCACAGGTTCCATTGCGAGTAAGGGTTTCGGCCATCCACCTCGCCCCGCTGGGTCTGCACAACGCGAATACTCGGTGCATCACAAGTCAGTTTCAATTGTTGAAGTAACATGATGGGTACAAAAGTAGTGATTTTTGGCGAATAGTGCAGTGTCTTTGTCAGATTATTACTATTTTTGGATAAATTAGGCTGCGTCTTGGAAAATCGCAAACAAATTTGCATTTTCGCTCAACATGCACTAATTTTGCACACAAAATAAACAATCTGATTTGATATGAGACGGTGGATAATGAATGTGGCTTTAGCCACGATGATGGTGCTCACGATGAGTGCCCAACAAGAGTTGTTCGGTGGCGCCAAGGGCTCGCCACAAGTGCATGGCGACAATACGGTGAGTTTTGCCATCAAGGCTCCGCAGGCACAAAAGGTGGAGCTACAGCTTGACTACGGTGAGCCTGTGGTCATGGAGCGCGACACCGCAGGGGTATGGCGGTACACTTCCCAGCCGCTGGTGGCTGACTTGTACCTCTATAACTATGTGGTTGACGGGGTAAAGACGCTCGACCCCGACAATGTGTACATCATGCGCGATGTGGCTACGACAAAAAACATGTTCTATGTTGATGGTGCGCAGAGCCGCTACTACCAGGCACTGGATGTGCCACATGGCAATGTCAGCGCCGTGTGGTACGACTCGCCCAAGGTGGGCAAGAAGCGTCGCATGATGGTCTATACTCCGCCAGGCTATGACCAAGGCAAGACGCATTATCCCGTGTTCTATCTGCTTCACGGCTCGGGCGGCGACGAGACAGCATGGCTGCACCAGGGTCAGACCGCACAGGTGTTGGACAATCTCATCGCGTGGGGCTTGGCAGTGCCCATGATTGTGGTCATGCCCAACGGCAATGTCGATGAGCATGCAGCTCCAGGCAGTGACCAGCGCGGCCTGGTGACACCCACGTTTGCCCACCAACAGTGGATGGAAGGCTCGTTTGAATCGTCATTCAGCGACATCATGGACTATGTCGACAAGCACTACCGCACCATCCGCAAGCAGTCGGGGCGTGCCATTGCCGGCCTGTCGATGGGCGGTTTCCACTCGCTCTACATCAGTGCCAACCAACCCAAGGACTTTGGCTATGTGGGACTGTTCTCCGCCGCTATCCGTCCAGGTCGTGACGTGCACTCGCCCATCTATGACAACCTGGAACAAAAACTTGCCACGCAGTTCAACAAGGATTTGAAACTCTACTGGATTGGCATTGGCAGTGACGATTTCCTGTACAAGTCGAACAAAGACTATCGCGCGTTGCTCGACCGTGCCGGTCATCCCTACACTTATGTTGAGAGTACCGGTGGCCACGAGTGGCGTAACTGGCGTCGTTACCTCACCCAGTTCGTGCCTTTATTGTTTAAGTGATTGTTGACATACATCTAAAAAAGTGGGGCGGCCTTGCGGTCGCCCCACACTTGTAGACTTAGAGTTGTTTTTTGTTTATGTGAATTATTGTATAGGCTTTAAGATGCTGTTTTGCCCAGCATGATATTGATGATTGCGTTCACGTCGCTCACATCGACCTTGGTGTCACCATTCATGTCGGCCTCAGGAGTGACTGGGCTCTTGCCGAGCATCATGTTGATGACAATGTTGACATCGCTCACATCAACCTTCTTGTCGCCATTGAGATCACCAGGAATGGGTGCTTCAGAAGCATTCTTCCAAAAGTACAGGTTGTCAATGTAGAGCTTCTCAGCTGAGGTTCCGCCATTGGTGTCAAACTTGAACTGGTGGCTCAGAGCGCTCGTGAAGTCCATGGTGTTGAATGTGCTCAACGGCAGGTCAATGCTGTTCCACTGACGCGGAGTGAGTTCGCCCACTGAAGTAGGTTGTTCGGTGCCAGCTGCTCCACCACCAGGTTGCAGAATCGGGGTGATTCCCAGACGCATCTCCTGCATGGGCAGAACATCAAGGTGCACATACTCCATCTCGCTCAGGTCAACAGCGTTGTACTCAAAGCCCAAGTAGTTGAAGTTGGTGAACACATACAATTCATCACCGTCGACGGTCTCGTGAGAAGTCTGGGTAGTTTGTCCCCAACCTCCAATCCAATGAGCTGTAGCGGGCTCATAAGCGTCACTGTAAATCGACACGACATCAGCTGCATCGTGCGTAGGCATTGGAGCAGCGGTGAGCACAAACACTTCACCAGTGGTCTGAGCGGTCACGGTTGCTGCCTCCGAACGATTGTTGAAGGCATCGATGGCGACCACGTTGAATTCATATTGCGTTCCACCGTTCAAGCCTTCGATGACTATAGGGATATCACCACGTAACTGCGGGGTTCCTGGCGTATAGATGACGTTATTGATGCTGAATGCCAGATACTTCGACGAGTTGTCGCTTGCGTTGATGTTCAGCGTCACACTGGTTTCGGTGGCAGCAACGGCATCAGCCGCAGCACTGGCGATTTCAGGAGCCACGTTGTCGGTAAGGGGAGTTTCATTCACGCGTGTACCTACAACAGCGAAGTCATAAATCTTGACACTCCACTGTGTGGCTGCCTTGGTGCTTAAGAACTTGACATAGCGTACGCCCTTGATGGCGCTGCAGTCAAAAATCTCGGTATGGTTATTGATGCCTGTTGCACCTCCAGTAAAGGCTGCTTCACCGAAGACGCCATCCTCACCTGCGAAAGCCAAGGTAAAGTTCTCGGAGCATGCACCTTCAAAGTGGATTGAGATGCTTGACAGATCGTAGATGTCACGCAGGTCGGCAATGAAACCAACATCGTAGGTGCGGCTAGTCTCATCGGCACCAGTCTCCTTGTACATATCCCAGAGGCTGCCATCATTCTCATCGAAGGCACCAACTTTGCTAGTACTAGTTGCAAGACCCAGGTTGTAGATGCGATACTCCCAGTCGGTGAACAGGTCAATCTTCTGGCCGCCAATCACCTTGACGGTGACAGGGTTAGACTCCACCTCGCCACTGACGGCCTTGATGGTGGTCTCGCCCACGGCAACACCTGTAAACACGCCATTCTCGACGGTGCCCACTGATGGATTGCTCAACACATAGGTCACATCACCAGTAGCGATGGGAGCACCCAGTTGGTCAAAGCCTGCTAATGTGAGATTGATTGTTTTGCCAATCTCCACCTGCGTGCCACTGGCAGTGAGCGTCATGGTAGTCAGCGCAGGAGCCTCGGTGAGATTAAATACCTCAAACTCCCAGAAGCTGTAACCGTAGCCCGTGCCACGTTCCTTGCCTAGGAACTGAACATAACGATAATTAGCGGTTTCGACCAAGGTCAAACTCTGCACATAGGGGAAAGCATTGAGAGTTTGTCCCACAACCGAGGTCAGAACAACGCCGTCGGTGATGAAACCATCCTCACCCACGGTGTTGCCACCCAAGATGTCAAACGTTTTGCCATAGGCACCTTCCCAGGTAATAGCGATAGTGTTGAAGTTCTGGGCTTCGCCCAAGTCCACTTGCCACATCTGGGGATCGACACCATGCTCCGACTCCCAGCGAGAACCCGTATTGCCATCGTTGCCCGCGCTAGCAGTGCCCGACGTGGCAATTGAAGGCTGGTTCAGGGCCAGATTGGTCTGACCCGACATGGTCATCACTGCTATTGCTGCAAAGACCATAGTAAGAATTTTCTTCATAATGGATATATTAAAAGATTAAACTTAAGTTTATTTATATCATAGTTTTAGGCCTCTGCAAACGCGACGTTTCAGCGCCGCTTCTTTTGCTACCGCAAAGGTACACCAAATATATCACATACCGCGGAAAACACTACTACAGAACTACGACAACCACTACGACAAAAACTCACTTTTTTATGGCGGCGCAATCGATTAGGTAATATGTATCAGTGCTTTATGAGAAGTTCAAACCACTACAAGCCAGTACAACCTTTTCCCATTAACGAGAAACAAGGACGACACACTGACAAATGCACTAACAAATGGCGATTTTGTGACAGCATCTCGGCAATAAAAATTAAAAACTTCGTCTTTTATTTTGTATTGCGCTCGATTTGCACTCCGTTGCCTACGGCGAAGGTAGGCGGCATCTCGGCAATAAAAATTAAAAACTTCGTCTTTTATTTTGTATTGCGCTCGATTTGCACTACCTTTGTCCCCCATAAAACTGAACCAACTATGAAACATTTCGTAACAATGACAGTATTGGCGGCAATGTTTGCGCTGGGAGCGCATGCCGCCGACAATGGCCTGACCGAGGCTTCGCCCAACGGCAACGTGGTTGTGCGCCTTGACGTACGGGCAGGTAAAGCATACTATGACGTGGCCTTCAAGGGTAAACCCGTCATCAAGCCGAGTTTATTGGGATTTGACCTTGTGGGCAAACGCACGGGCGAGTTCAACAACTTTGAGGAGACAATGGCCAAGCCTCAACCTGTGTCGTTATGCAGCGGTTTCCATGTAGCGAACAGCGAACACGCCACTTTCGACGAGACCTGGCACCCCGTGTGGGGCGAAGAAACCACCATCCGCAACCACTATAATGAGATGACGGTCACGCTTGAACAGCGCGAGTCAGGTCGCCAGATGTTGGTTCGGTTCCGCGTCTACGACGATGGTGTGGGGTTCCGCTATGAGTTCCCACAGCAGAAGGGACTAAACTACTTTGTCATCGCCGAGGAGCGCACAGAATTTGCCATGACCGGCGACCACATAGCCTGGTGGATTGGCGGTGACTACGACACGCAAGAGTATGAGTACACGCGTTCGCGTCTGAGCGAGATACGCAGCCTGTTCGACGGCTCCATCTGCAGCAACTCCTCGCAGATGCAGTTCAGCCGAACGGGTGTGCAGACGGCATTGCAGCTTAAGACCGACGACGGCATCTACATCAACTTGCATGAGGCTGCCCTGGTCGACTATCCCTGCATGAGCCTTGACCTGGATGACCAACGCATGGTGTTCCGTTCGTGGCTCACCCCCGATGCCCAGGGCAACAAGGGGTATATGCAGACACCTTGCCACACGCCGTGGCGCACTATAATGGTCACCGACGATGCCCGCGATGTTCTGGCCTCACGCTTGATTCTGAACCTGAACGAGCCCTGTAAGATTGAGGATACTTCATGGATCAAACCCGTGAAATATATGGGGGTGTGGTGGGAGCTGATCTCTGGTGCCCATTCGTGGGCATATACTGATGAGTTACCCAGCGTCAAGCTTGGAGAAACCGACTACAGCAAGCTGCGTCCCAACGGAAAGCATGGTGCCAACAATGCCAATGTGCGCCGTTACATCGACTTTGCAGCCGAGCATGGCTTCGACCAACTGCTCATCGAGGGTTGGAACGAAGGCTGGGAGGACTGGTTCGGCAACTCAAAGGACTATGTGTTCGACTTCGTGACCCCCTACCCCGACTTTGACATCAAGGCACTGAACGACTACGCGCACAGTAAGGGCATGCGACTGATGATGCACCACGAGACCTCGTCGAGCGTACGCAATTACGAGCGCCATCTCGAGCAGGCCTACCAGCTGATGAACCGCTATGGTTACAATTCGGTCAAGAGTGGCTATGTGGGCGACATCATTCCGCGTGGCGAGCACCATTACGGCCAGTGGATGGTCAACCACTATCTTTACGCCATCCAGGAGGCTGCCAAGCATCACATCATGGTCAATGCCCACGAGGCAGTGCGTCCTACTGGCTTGTGCCGCACCTGGCCCAACATGATTGGCAACGAGAGCGCACGAGGCACCGAGTACCAGGCCTTTGGCGGCACCCGGCCCGGCCACACCGCCATATTGCCATTCACACGCCTTCAGGGTGGCCCGATGGACTACACGCCTGGCATCTTTGAGATGGACTTGAGCACATTCTCGCCCGACAACGATTCGAAGGTCTTGTCGACCATCTGCGGACAGCTCGCGCTCTATGTGACGCTCTATAGCCCGCTGCAAATGGCAGCTGACCTTCCCGAAAACTACCTCAAACACATGGATGCCTTCCAATTTATCAAAGACGTGCCCGTCGAGTGGGAACGTTCGGTTTACCTCGAAGCCGAGCCGATGGAATATGTCACCATTGCCCGTAAGGACAAGAACAGCGACTGCTGGTTTGTGGGCAACGTCGCTGGCAAACAAGACTTCAACTCGGTCATCAAATTAGACTTCCTCGACAAGGGGCGCAAGTATGAGGCAACCATCTATGCCGACGCCAAGGATGCAAACTACCGCACCAACCCGCAGGCCTACACCATCACCAAAAAGAAGGTGGACGCTAAGACCACCCTCAAACTGCGTTCGGTCGCTGGCGGCGGCTACGCCATCACCATCCGCCCTGTCAAGTAAAATATTTTTTTGTTGTACTGAATTCTATGAACGAAGATAAAAACAAGCAAGAGGAATATGTGCCACAGACGGGCTCGCTAGGCGAGCGGTTGGCGCGTGTAAAGGGTACTCGATGGGCGCGCTTCGGCGTGGTGACGGCGATTTTCTTGGGATGGGTCTACTGGATGGGCAACCCGTGGCTGCTGCTGGCACTGCCGCTGCTGGCCGATATTTACCTGACGCAGTTCATCCCTTGGGGCGGATGGAAGGGCATCAAGAACAAGTCGCTGCGCACGTTGTGCAGCTGGATTGATGCCATTGTCTATGCGCTGGTACTGGTCTACTTCCTGTTTTTATTCGTCGGGCAGAACTACCAGATTCCGTCTTCATCGCTCGAGAAAACACTGCTCACGGGTGACTTCCTGTGGGTGAACAAGACGGTCTATGGCCCGCGAGTGCCGCAGACCCCGCTTCACTTCCCATTGGCGCAGAACACATTGCCGTTCTTCAACTGCAAGAGCTACATCGACAAGCCGCAGTTGGCCTATCACCGTCTGAAAGGCCTTCGCTCGGTCGAGCGTGGCGATATCGTGGTGTTTAACTTCCCCGCAGGCGACACGGTGGCGCTGAAATCCCAGAATCCCGACTACTACACGCAGTGTCTGGAGTACGGGCGCGAGAATATCCTGGCGAATCCCGACCGCTTCGGTGAAGTGATTTATCGTCCTGTGGATCGCCGCGAGAACTATGTGAAACGCTGCCTAGGTCTGCCGGGTGATTGGCTGAGCATACGTGACGGCATCGTCTATATCGATGGCAAGGCACTGCCACAGCCCGAGCATGTGCAGTATTTCTACCATGTGGCAACCGATGGCCGCATGATTGACGACATGACGTTTGAGGAGTTGGGAATCAGCGTCGAAGACCGACACATGTTGCAAGGCGGTACCAGTGACTACTTGCTGCCGCTGACCCAGTCGATGAAGGCTCAGTTAGAGTCTTATCCGTGGGTTCGTGTGGTGGAGCGCATGGTCTCCGACCCCAGCGAAAGTATCATCACTTATCCCGTAGGTCATGACTATGGCTGGACACACGAGAACTATGGTCCACTGTGGATTCCCAAGAAGGGTATGACGATTCATTTGACCGCCGAGAACCTGCCAAAATATGAGCGATGCATACGCAACTATGAGGGTAATACGCTCGAGGTGAAGGACGGGAAGTTCTTCATCAATGGTCAGGAGACCAACAAGTACACATTCAAGATGGACTATTACTGGATGATGGGTGATAACCGTGACAATTCACTTGACTCACGCTACTGGGGTTTCGTACCTGAGGACCACATCGTGGGCACGCCCAATATCATCCTCATCTCGTTCGACAAGGATCACTCGTTGTTCACGGGTGGCATCCGTTGGAACCGCATCCTGAGAATTCCGAACCCGGACCGAGAGAGTTTTCAGTAATCAGTCGAGAATGGAAAGTCACGCCCCTGCTAGGGGAACTACACTCATTACCGGGAGCATGTGCCCGGGGAGTGTGCGGTACTGGGCGGTTGCCTTGGCTGCGGGGACGGTCTATGTGGACCCTGAGGAACGACACTTGCCGCTACGCCACAGCCATCACCGCTATGCCATCGAGGGACCGAACGGTGTGCAGCAACTGACGGTGCCACTGGTGGGTGAGACGCACAATATGGCGACGCCGATGCGTGAGGTGCGCATCAGTGAGCATGGCAATTGGCGACGCTTGCATTGGGGGGCGCTTTATTCGGCCTACGGGCGCACACCTTATTTTGACTATATCGCTCCCGACTTGGAGGCCATCATTGTCGATGGCCACCAGACCCACTTGCTGGAACTGAACATGCAGCTGCAGCGACTCATTGTGGAGTTCATGGATTTGCCCATTGACTTCGTGACGGCCTCACCCCCACCCCCTCTCCAGAAGAAGAGGGGAGCTTCCGCTACCGACGTTATTGACTTGCGTGGAAAGATTGACATGAAGCGACCCGATGAATTGCCCATTGTTGATGTGCCCTATTACCAGGTTTGGGCTGACCGATATGGTTTCGTGCCACGCCTCAGCATTCTTGACCTGCTGATGAACGAGGGCCGCGAGGGCATCTTCACGCTTCAGAACATGATACCATAGTATAAAGCAAAAGACCTAGCCGTTTGGCTAGGTCTTTTTCGTGGTACCTCCGGGAATCGAACCAGGGACACGCGGATTTTCAGTCCACTGCTCTACCGCTGAGCTAAGGTACCTCGTTTGTTTTGCGGGTGCAAAGTTACGGCGACTTTTTGAACTGACCAAATTTTTTCTGGAAAAAATGAGGAAAAATGTCGTAAATCGCTTAATAGTGGCATTTTTTGGTGCCTTTTTACCCCCTATGTGGTGAAAAATGTGTACTTTCGCCCCGCAAAAAAATTATCAGTTTTCAGTAATCAGTTGTCAGTTTTTACTGAGGCTGGATAAACTTTGGGAACCCAATCAAGTCCAATTATCAATGGAGCAACTATTACAATATGTGTGGCAGCACCGCTTGTGGCGCAGCGAAGACATGGTCACCAACGATGGCCATCGCGTGCGTGTGCTTGACCCTGGGTTGCTCAACCGCGATGCGGGTCCTGACTTCTTTAACGCCAAGATCGAAATAGACGGCAATGTGTGGGTTGGCAACGTCGAGATTCACGTCCGCGCTACCGATTGGCGCCGCCACGGCCACGACAACGACCGCGCCTATGACAATGTGGTGCTGCATGTAGTGCAGTATGATGACGCTCCAGTCTACCGTACCAACGGCGAGCGCATCCCGCAAGTGGTACTTGAGTGTTCGCCGCGGTTTGGCGAAAGCCTCGACCGCCTAGTAAACGCACGTACTGAATTACCTTGTGCATCGCAGTTATCGCAGATACCTACTCTCGTTATCACTGAGTGGATGCAGGCATTGGCCTTCGAGCGTCTGCATGGCAAGGTTGACCACTTGCGTGAATTGCGCGACATGTATGCCGGAAGTTGGGAGGATGTCTGTTATGTTTCGTTGGCACGCACGCTGGGGTTCGGCATCAACAGTGACGCACTTGAGCGTTTGGCACGGCGCACACCATTGCGCCTATTGCACAAGCACAGCGACTCGCTGCTGCAACTCGAGGCTCTGTTGCTGGGCCAGGCAGGATTGCTGCAAGACGTGAAGGACAACGGTGACCCCTACGTCGAACAATTACGGCGCGAGTACGCATTCCTTACCAACAAGTTCTCACTGCGCCCATTAGAAGGTGAAGCATGGAAACTGTTCCGCATCCGACCGCAGAACTTTCCCTATCGCCGTATAGCACTGCTGGCGCATTATGTACACGATGGGTTCAACTTGATGCACCGCATCTTGGAGTGCAATGGCGAGAAAGAACTGCGCCAGCTGTTCCAGGTTGAACTGACGGGCTATTGGTCTCGGCACTACTCCTTCGGCAAGGAGCAAGCCATGACAACCTCGGCATTAAGTAAGTCCAGCATCGACATCGTGCTCATCAACTTGGTGGCACCGCTCTACTACGCCTACGGCGAGTTGACCGACGACTACCAGATGAGTGACCGTGCCATCGCATTGCTCGAGTCATTGCGACCCGAGCAGAACGCCATCGTGGCGACGTTTGTGCAAGCGGGCCTCCGATGCGACGACGCACTGACCTCGCAGGCACTGATCCAGTTGCGCAAGTCCTACTGCGACGCACGCAAATGCATCTACTGCCGCATCGGGCACCGACTACTCAGTCAGGCTGCGAAAGGCTAAGGCCCCCCCTAAATCCCATAGGGGACTATCAGAACTAAAAAACAATAAAAATGACGATAATGAAAAAGTTGATTTTAATTGCTGTGGCGTTTGGGCTGACAACCCTAGCGACCCATGCACAGAAAGTGGTGCCTATCAAGTATGGCAACATGGACCAGTGGATAACGCGCGTTATTAAGGAGAGCGGCGTCATCGGCGGCCAGACAAAGAATGTCTATGAGATTGGTCCGACACAGACCATCAACGGCGCAAAAGCCTATACCAACTTGGGCGGATCGCCCTGGGGGTCAAGCAACGTCTATGCCAAAGTCATGGGCGTGGTAAAGACCAGTAACGCTGTCTATCCCGACGCGCATGGCAGCGGAAAGTGTGCCAAGCTTACCACAACGCTCGAGCACGTTAAGGCGGTGGGCATCATCAACATGGATGTGCTGGTGAGTGGCTCGATATTCCTGGGCAAGATGATTGAGCCATTGTCAAGCACCAAGAATCCCTACAGCAAGATGGAGATGGGCATCCCCTACACGCAACGCCCCAAGTTCCTGCAGTTTGACTACAAACTCAATGCTCCTACGGGCAACCGCACGCAGAGCACAGGTTTCAGTGCCAAGAAGACTGTTGCTGGCCGTGACTACGCCGAGGTGTTCATCATCTTGCAGCGCCGCTGGGAAGACAGCAAAGGCAACCTTCACGCAGCCCGTGTGGGCACAGGCCGCCAGCGCTTCGGCAACTCGACCAACTGGGTGAATGGCCACCGCATCCCCATCTGGTATGGCGATATCACCAATCACGCTGGCTACCAGAGTTATATGGGACTAATCAACGGTGAGAAGAGCTACTATGCCCGCAACAGCAAGGGCAAGATGGTCAAATGTCCCGAGGAGAAGTGGGACGACGCCAACGCGCAACCCACCCACATGCTGCTCATGGCAAGCAGCGGTTGCGGCACAGCCTACATCGGTACCATTGGCATGACCCTGTGGGTCGACAATTTCGCCCTCGTTTTCTAGCATCTAGCGACATAACACGATGTGCGGCACCCAACTCAATGAGTGCCGCACATCATTATTTTTCACCATTGCCGACCTTCGGTCAGCGAACTCGGTCAGTTCACTATCTCCATCAATGCCGGAGCCAGCGGAAGATGTCCTTGTAGCTGGTCTTCTTGCCGTAGAGCAGGATGCCGGTGCGGTAGATGCGCGAGGCGATCCATACGGTGGCGGCGGCGGTGGCGAACAGCAAGAAGATGCTTAATGCCAATTGCCAGAATGGGACATCGTAGGGCAAGCGAATCATCATCACGATGGGCGAAGTAAACGGAATCATCGAACACCACAGTGCCATCGGGCCATTGGGATTTTCAATGCAGGCCATACCAGCATACAGTGCGATAATCATGATGATGATAATGGGTGTGGTGAATTGCGAGGCATCGGCTGCCTGGTCAACTGCCGAACCGAAGGCGGCGAACAATGCGGCATAGAGCAAATAACCGCCTACGAAGTAGAACACGAAGCAGGTGAAAATCTGCAGATAGTTCACACCCAGGATGGCTTGGATTATCTGAGTCATGTCGGCATTGCCGCTCTTTTGTAACGCGGCTTGCAATGCGGCGGGGTCATTGCCCATCGAGAAGATGTCGCCCGAGGCCAGACCGATGAAACTGCCCGCAACCATGCTTAGGGCGAGCATCACCACCGTCCAGATAGCAAGTTGTGTCAGACCCACCAACGCAACACCGATAATCTTTCCCATCATCAGTTGGAATGGTTTACAAGAACTCACGATGACCTCAACAATGCGGTTGGTCTTCTCCTCGATGACGCCGTTCATGATCATGGCACCATACATCAGCACGAACATATAAATAAGGAAAGAGAGGGCAAAGCCGATGCCCATGGCAATCTCACTGCTTGACTCGGTCTCCGAGCCGTCCTCGCCCCATTTCACGCTTTTAACGTCGACATCTACGCTCGACTCGTCAATCATTTTCTGCAGGTTAGGCACGCCATAACTCGCTACATGAGCGCGCGTGAGCGTGTCGCTCATCTGACGATTGATTTGCATCTTTAATGAGGCGTTCACAGTCTTGTCGCTGTAGATGGTCACCTGGTGGGTCGAGTCGACGTCGCGCGGGATAATTACCATTGCCGTCAGACTTTCGCCAGCGTTGGTGTAGAACTGGTGCGGGTCGGTGACCGTATCGCCGCTCAGCGGAACGAAGTGGAACAGGTCGGTGTCCTCGATGGCGCTGGCATAGCGGCCGGTCTCGTCGATGACCGCCACATTCTCGGTCTCGCTGCCCTCATGGTTAAGGTAGCCGATGCCGATGGGCAGTAAGATGCACGCAATCATCAAAATTGGGATAAGTATAGTCATGATGATGAACGACTTGCGTCCCACCATCGACATATATTCACGGGCGATAATCAATTTAAGCTTGCTCATGGTTCTGGTCTTTTACGGTGTTGATGAAAATGTCGTGCATCGACGGAAGAATCTCGTGGAAGCCGCACAAGTTGCGGTGGTCGTTCAGCCAGGCGATTGCATCGTGCATGGTCACGCCGGCGTTGAGGCGCACTTGCGTCTCATGGTCACCGGGTTGCTGAGGCAGGATGGTGTAGAGCGCGTCGTTGGCTTCGAGTGCTTCACCCTTGGGCAGCTCGACGGCGAGGATGCCTTGCTTGTGCTGCTGGCGAATCTCGTCAACGAGGCCCTCAAGCACCACTCGTGAGTGATTGATGAGCGTGATGCGCTCGCAGATGGCCTCGACACTCTCCATGTTGTGTGTTGAGAACAACACCGTGCTGCCTTCTTGCTTCAGTCGCAGAATCTCAACCTTCAGTTGGTCAGCATTGACGGGGTCAAAGCCCGAAAACGGCTCGTCGAAGATGAGTAGACGCGGACGGTGGATGACCGTGGCGATAAACTGAACCTTTTGTTGCATACCCTTGCTCAGCGCCTCAAGCTTCTTGTCGCGCCATTCACCCAAGTCAAAACGATCAAGCCATTGCTGCATCTCGTTGTAAGCAGTGGCCTTCTCCATGCCCTTGAGGCGGGCGAGGTAGACGATTTGTTCGCCAACCTTCATCTTTTTGTACAGACCGCGCTCCTCGGGCAGGTAGCCGATGTGCGCTACATCGTCATCGGTGATGGTGCGCCCGTCGAGCAACACCTCACCACTGTCTTGGTGGGTAATGCGGTTGATAATGCGTATTAGTGAGGTCTTGCCGGCACCATTGGGTCCCAGCAGGCCATAGATGCATCCTTGTGGCACGTTCATGCTCACATGGTCTAGTGCCAGATGTCCGTCATACTGCTTGACGACATCTCGAATTTCAATGAAATTATCCATATTGTTGAATGACTTTTCCTATTTGACGCAGACTTGGGCCAAATTATTACAAGGTGTGTAATGAAAAACGCTTAACCCTGAGGGCGCAGTTGCCAAAAAGCAACGGCAGCAGCGGCTGCGACATTGAGCGAGTCGACACCGTGCTGCATGGGAATGCGGGCAACGTAGTCGGCCTGGTGTATGGTGTTATGGGCTAGACCGTCGCCCTCGGTGCCCATGATGATGGCCAAACGCGGTTCGGCGCACAGGGCGGGATCATCGATGGGGACTGAACGGTCGGTCAATGCCATCGCAACGGTCTTGAAACCCAATGAATTGAGCGATTGAATGGGCTGTTCCAGCCACGTCCAAGGCACGAGAAATACGCTGCCCATCGACACACGAACTGCACGGCGGTTGAGTGGGTCGCATGCTGTAGGCGTGAGCAACACGGCATCAATGCCTAATGCTGCTGCCGAGCGAAATATGGCTCCGATGTTGGTGGTGTCGGTCACTCCGTCGATGACGACAACACGTCGTGCTTCACGGCACACCTCTTCTATGGGACGGGGTAGTGGACGACGCATCGCGCAGAGCACGCCGCGCGTTAGCGTATAGCCTGTAAGACTTGCCAACAACTCGCGTTCACCGGTATAAACAGGGATGTCACCACAACGCGCGATGATGGGTGCAGCATCACCGGTCAGGTGCCGCCTTTCGCACATCAGCGACAAAGGTTCATAGCCTGCATCCAGTGCCACCGCGATGACCTTGGGGCTCTCGGCGATAAAGATGCCACGCTCAGGGTCCAACCGGTTACGCAGTTGCGCCTCGGTCAACGAACCATATACCTCCACACCTGGTTCGTTTAAAGACTTGATTTCAATAATCATCAGCGAGGTTATACTGCCGCTAAGCGGGCGAGGAGTTCGATGGTCACGCGCCAGATGTCGTCAATGGTTTGCAGCTCAACGCGCTCACGCGTGCTGTGCGGCTCAACGATGCGCGGTCCGATAGATGCCATCTCGATACCCGGATACTTCTGCACGAAAAATCCAGCCTCGAGCACAAAGTGCATCGCCACCTTGCGTGGACGCCACCCTAGCACGTCGTTGAACACATCGCTCGTGAGATTGATAAAGTCACTGTCGGGGTTCTCTTGCCAGGCCGGTGCTGACATGACCAATTCGGTCGTTGCACCCGCCTGGGCAAAGACTTCCTTGATTTGCAGCCCAGTCTGTTCCATCTCGTCGACGTCGAAACTGCGGGTGTGCGTGCTCACGGTAATCTCATCTTGCTCGGTGCGGATCATGCCCACATTATTCGAGGTATGAACCGTGCCGGCCATGGTTTGGCTCATGGCAATCACGCCTTGAGGGGTTTCTTCGAGTGCGAACATCAACGCAGCCACCTGATTGGGGTTGATAACTTGTTCGCAGGGTTCGCATGGGGTAATTGTACAGCGCACATCAGGGTCGGTCTCGCCATACTCGTTGTGTAGCCACTCGTTGAAATGCGGCTCACGATCTTCAACTTCCTCAACGGCATCTTCCGCAGGCACACAAATGATGGCCTCACCACGGCTGGCTATGGATGCGCTGGCATCGCCCACTTGCAGGTGGGCCACATTGACGATGGTCTCCTCGGCAATGGCGTTGAGCAATGCCCAAAGCAGCAATGTCGCACTGGCGCGCCCCTTGTTGATGTCCACACCCGAGTGTCCGCCACGGCCGCCGTCTACTGCAACGCGGTACCATTTGTGTCCGCGTGGAGCGTTCACTCGCGTGATGGGCAGGTGGTGGATTTGTAGATAAGCACCGGCGGCACCTGTGGTAATGGTGTCATAGTCCTCGCTATCCAGATTGATTACCTTGCGTCCACGGATGAAATCGGGCGAAAGGTTTGATGCCCCTGTCATGCCATCTTCCTCGTTGGTGGTTGTGATGACCTCCAATGGACCGTGAACGATGGTGTCATCCTGCAAGATGGCGAGTGCCATCGACAGGCCGATGCCATTGTCAGCACCGAGTGAGGTGCCACGGGCATGCATCCAACCATCCTCTGTGTAGGCCTCGATAGCATCATTCAATGGGTCGAACTGCTTGCCGGGTTCAGCAACGCAAACCATGTCCATGTGGTTGAGGATGACGATGGGAGTGGCATCCTCATGGCCAGGCGTGGCGGCCTTGCGGATGACCACACAATTGTGGTCGTCACGCGTATAATCCAGACCTAGACGCTGGGCAAATTGACACAGGAAGTCAGCAATGCGCTCCTCGTGATGCGATGGGCGTGGCGTGTTGTTGAGTTGCTTGAACAGGTCGAACACGGCTTGAGAAGACGGGACTTGAGTCATAAAGTTCTGATATAAATGTTGTGAATTGTAGTAATTTTTCGCAATTCCCTAAAAGATGAGCAAAAAAATCATTTTATTTATTGCGGAAATAAAAAAATGTCGTACCTTTGTCAAGTTTTTAGGAGATTGATGCCCATGAAGTATTTGTTGATATATTTGATCTTAATCAATCTGATTACCTTTGTGGTCTATGCTGATGATAAGCGACGTGCGAAGAAGCACTTGTGGCGAACCAGCGAGGGCACATTGGTGATGCTTGCCGTCATCGGTGGTTCGATAGGTGCTCTGTTGGCAATGTTGCTGTTACGTCACAAGACGCGCCACACCCGGTTCACCATTGGTATCCCCACCATTCTCATTGCACAAATCCTTCTCGTAATATTCCTGTTGGCTGATTAGTAAAGCTAGAGATTTACTATCTACGCACCACATCGTGGATGGCACGGCCCATGTTCTCGACTATGTCGCTCGCCATCACACCATAGGTGTCGTGTTCCTGGGCGGCAAGGTCGCCCGACAATCCATGCAAATAGATGCCTAACGCCACTGCCCAGTCGGGCATGTAGCCTTGTGCGATGAGCGCGGCAATGACGCCGGTAAGCACATCGCCACTGCCTGCGGTAGCCATACCTGCGTTACCGCTACTGTTGATATACACCTTGCCGTCGGGACGGACAGTCATTGTGTGGTGACCCTTGAGCACAATCGTAATCTCATAGAGACGCGAGACCTCAATAGCCTTGCGCAGACGCTCCTCGTCGGTGTGGTGCTCGCCGAAGAGACGGTCAAACTCGTTGGCATGAGGCGTGAGAACCGAGCCCTTGGGAATGCTACGCAACAACATCGGGCGGCGAGCGATACAATTCAGCGCGTCGGCATCGAGCAAGCAGGGACGACGGAAACTCTTCAGAAAGGCATCGACGGCCTCGACAGTCTCGTCGCTGGTACCGATGCCAGGACCCAGCGCAACAACGCTATACTGGTGGTGAATGTCAATCTGTGAGGTGTAAATCTCGCCACGGTCAGGTTCAAAAATCACCTCGGGAACAGCGGTCTGCAAGGGACCGTAACCACAGCGGGGCGCATGGACGGTAACTAAACCTGCGCCCGAACGCATGGCTGCGCGAGAGGCAAGGATGGCAGCCCCCATCATGCCGTAACTGCCGGCGATGAGAAGGATGGTGCCGTAGTCATATTTGTTACTGAACGGGTCGCGCTCACTAATCATGTTGTGCGCATCCTCGTGCTCAATGAGGTAGAAGTCGGTGGGTGTGGCAGCAATGGCGTCGGTACTCATCTCCAGGTCCAAAATCTTCAGGTCGCCAATGTAGCGGGCATTCTCTTGGAAAAAGAACGAAAGGCGGCGGAAGTTGAACGTCAAGGTCAAGTCGGCGCAGATGATGTTGCGCGGATCGGTGCCCATGTTCCACTCGCCGAATAAGCCCGAGGGCATGTCAATCGAAACGACATAAGAATCACTGTCGTTGATATACTGCACCATCTGGGCGTAGCCGCTGCGCAACGGGTCGCGCAGACCCGAGCCGAAGAGTGCGTCGATGACCACGTCGCTCTCGGTGAGTTCCGGTGGAGTGAATGTGTCGGTGACCTCGATAAAGTCTATGTCTTCTAACTCTAACAGACGGTCGCGGTTGGTAGAGCAGCACTTGGACAGTTGCGACGAACGGATGTTAAATAGGTATACCTCGGGGTGGTAGCCTTGGTTGTGCAGCAGGCGGGCTACTGCCAGTCCGTCACCGCCGTTGTCGCCAGGGCCGGCGAAGATGATGATATGTTTGCTAGTGCGCCAACGCGCGACAATCTCATAGGTGACCGCCTCAGCGGCGCGTTCCATCAGATCGAGGCGTGAGAGGTTGTCACGCTCGATGGTTTTCTCTTCAATGCGGCGAATGCCGTCGGTAGTGAATATCTTCATAAAAGGCTTATAAAGCTGTTTTCGAGTAGTTTAAAGCGTGTATTGCACCCACGTAGTGCGGGTGGCTTCGGTTCAAGCATACAAAGTTAGTTCTTTTTTGTGTGAAAGCCGCGAAAAAACGAAAAAAACTATTGAAAAATATTTTGTCGTGCCCAACATTTGCGCAAACAAAGTTTCTTCACTACTTTTGCACATCTTTTCGGTTTGGCGAGAGCAAAGTCAAGCAAGCGAAAGATAATTATCTAAAATTCTGGATTATGGATACAGTGACTTTTAAAGGGCTTGAGTTTGTGCCCTATCTGACGCGTGAGCAGATTGCCGAGCAAGTGCAGCGGGTGGCGGCTGAAATACGCCGCGATTGCAAGAGCGAAAACCCCATTTTCCTGTGCGTACTCAACGGGGCGTTCATGTTTGCTGCCGACCTGTTCCGCGCTTGCCAGATGAACCATGCCGAGATAACCTTCATCCGCTTCAAGAGCTACGAGGGTACCAGCTCAACTGGCAAGGTGCGAGAAATCATGGGACTCAGCGAAGACATTGAGGGGCGCGACGTGATTATCATCGAAGACATCGTCGACACAGGCGTAACAGCCTTCCAATTGCGCCAGATGTTGCTAGGACGGAACCCGCGCAGTGTCAAGATGGCCACACTCTTGTTCAAACCCGAGTCGCTGCAGCTGGGCACTCCGCCCGAATATGTGGGCTTCGAGATTCCATCCAAGTTCATCATTGGCTACGGCCTGGACCTCGACGGCGAGGCTCGCAACCTCAGCGACATCTATGTCGTAAAATAAGGACGCGACGCGACGTCAGAGATAAAGCCTACCAGCGCAGTCTTAATTCTTAATTCTTAATTCTTAATCAGAATAAAATGCTAAACATCGTAATTTTCGGTGCCCCGGGCTCAGGCAAGGGCACACAGAGTGACAACATCATCAAGGAGTATAACCTGTTCCACATCAGTACGGGTGACGTGCTGCGCGACAACATCCGCCGCGGCACAGAGCTGGGAGAAACTGCCAAAGCCTATATGGACAAAGGCCAACTCATTCCCGACGAGTTGATGATCAGCATCCTTGCGGACGTGCTCGACGCTAACCGTGAGGCTGCCAGCGAGGGCGTTATCTTCGACGGATTTCCCCGTACCATCCCGCAGGCCGAAGCACTTGAGGCCATGCTGCAGGAACGCGGCACTTGCATCAGCGCCGTTGTTGGACTTGAGGTCCCTGAAGACGAACTGATCGAACGCATCTTGCTGCGCGGCAAACTGACAGGTCGCAGCGATGACAACCCCGAGACAGTGAAAAACCGCCTTGCAGTCTATCACAACCAGACCTCCCCACTGCAGGCTTTCTATCAAGAAAAAGGCCTCTACCACGCTATCCATGGCACCGGTAAGATCGAAGACATCTTCGCCGACATCAAGTCTGCCATCGATTCCGTAAAATAGGACATCCCGAAAGGATAAGAACAACACAACCACAAGGGCACAAGTCAACTAGAACTTGTGCCCTTGAATTTTAAAACTTCTGTCTTAAGCCTGTGTTCTTGCGTCTATTTATGGGACAAGGACCTTGCGGGCGGTGCCGTCGTTCATGCGGATAATGGTCACACCGCGGTGGCTAGTGTCAACACGCTTGCCGTCGATGCTGTAGCGTGCCACCTCGTGGGCATCGTTGTCACGCACCTCGGTGACGGCGCTCTGCAGTAAGGCATCGATGCGGAAGGCGGGGCTCAGCGTCTGCTCTTGCCAGTTGCCGGACTCGTCCACCAAGCGGAACTTCAGGTCAAACCACCCGTTCTCACTCGGAGTGTTGACTGAGGTCAGCGAACCAGAGTAGAATGAGCCAAACAAATACGGGTCATCAAATTCTGACTGATGTTCGATGCTCTCCAGCGGTTGCCACTCGTCAGTGCCATATGGGGCATATGACACCTCGACGTTCATCGGTTGGCAGTCGTTGTAACTCCATTGCTTTTGATACCCATCATCAGTCGTATAATACAATGTCCTCATCTCAAAGTCGCCGCCAGCGAACAGGATGTTGCCTTGGTCTGGTGTACTAAAGCGGTCGGTCACATTGTCCTCAGCGTCACGGAACTGTAGCATCTTCAGCCTTGGCATATTCATGTCCTCACGTGTTTGGTCGAAACAAATTGTAGTCACATTTTTGCCCTCAATGTCATCGACCAAGACATTGTCATTAGTGAAGGTCAACTCATATTCACCCCTTGGCTGTTGTGTCCATGCTTCAAACAAGCTATCGAGCGCCCAAGTGGTCAAAGTACTCATATTGCCATGATAAACTTCCTCGCTATTATATTTTGCTGTCAGAGTCGAATAGATATCGCCACATCCAATTATCTCGCCGTATCGTCCCCAATGCTGATTTGATGAATTAATCATTACCACTCCCTCCTGATCCAAGTTTCTCAACTGAACAACATTCAACGGGCAACTGTTGCCCAAAATGCCTTGCTTCTGTTCTGCCATGTAACTGAATTTGGGGTGGCCAGGGTAATCCTCTTGCCACACACCTGCTTCAGAGGTTGCAACTGCGGCTCCATTGATAAGATACTCCATGGTTTTGTCTTGTCTTACCATCATCTGAGGTCCAGTGGTTAAATATTTTGCAATAACGGTATCTACTGTTGTTTCAATAAGATTGTCAAACTCATCATAATGATTGACTGTTTGTAAATAAACTTCTTCTCCGTCCTCAATTGATAATGCTGCTGTATGATTGATACCTAGCAGGTTACTGTTGCTGCCATTTTTTGGAGCATTGTACATGACACTTACCTTTTGATTAGGTTTATAATTGTATAAACCGACCTGCATGGTTAACGCATTAAAATGCTCGTTTTCAATGTAATTCCCTATATATAACCTTGCAACTCCTGTATTTGGATTCTGAAATGTCTCAATCCCTTTTGGTGTACGTTGAAACTGTTCCTCATATTCTACATAGTCAGAAGCATCGTTCCTCAAGGGGAACACTTCTGAATCGACACAGGTAGGAGTTAATCGATTAAAATAAAATTGTTTACAATCATCAACCATACCCGAAGCCATTGAGATAGTATAACGATTAGTAAGATTGTTGATATATGTATTATATGAATGATATAAATTAACTTGACTTAAATAGCCATAACCCTCTAAAAATATGTATAGCGTGTTCAATGTCATCAGCATCTCAGAATCATCCATCAGTTCTCCTTTCTCGTTGCTAATGTCCCAACTTATTAGATTCTCGCAATCTAGTAAGTTAAGATAAATTGTGGTGTCTTTATCTATTTGTACTTGCTCATCAATATGCATATAATTGTTGCCATATGATGGGCCACCAGCAATATATGTAGTTTTTGCGAAGAGGTCATAGATTCCAGTAGGAATTCTGACACTCATTCCACTTGGTGTAATTATGTAAGGATGCCATTGATATTCTTGTTCTAAATTAAAAATCATGATTGTTGGGACCATTACCTTAGTATAATCTTCTCCATCAAGGTCATACAACAGTGTTACTGTGGCAGAGTCTGTTGGCGTAATCTCATTTGTGTGCTTAGGATTATTCTGCTGAAATTTACCATGGCGATATCCTTTGTTTTCGAAATATCCCATCATTGATTTTTGAGAAGTAATGGCTTGCTGGTTAATTTGGAGCTGTTGGCCATCTTTTAATACGTTGCACGCTCTATGCTGTCTCGTCTGCGCTTGCACGCTAATGCCTATCGCCATCATCAGACAAATCATAACGGTTAGTAGGTAAAGTTTACGTTTCATTGTTCGAGTTTGTTTTTAAGTGTTAGACAAATGTGTGCCTTCGGAGTCGCCGCGCGAATGACCTTCGGGCAGTGCAAAGTTGAACACAAAAAATCAGCCCGCCAAATTTTTCGCAAGGAATTTTTTGAGGGCTGTTACAAGTTTCAATGGGTGTACAATGTTGTATGCTAGCGAATTACAAAGCGAAGGTATCATCTAAAATAGGCTGTTTTGTAACATCAATCTAACCGCGAATCACGCGAGACAACGCGAAATTTATTTCGACATGTGAACATGTGATGCTTTTTTTGTTCTCATGTACACTTGTCTTTTGTCCTTGTTTTCTTATGTCTTGATCCCGAAAACTGCAAAAACCACGAAACTACCCGAAAATATTTTTTGTGTTTTTTGTCTTTTTCGGTTTTTTCGGGAACTATTTAGTTTCTAAACCGCGAAACAGGCGAAAAAATCTTTAATTCTTTAATTCCTGATAAAATCATGACAACCGCGAACCTTTAGCAATCATGCGAAATTTTTTTAGACATGTGTACATGTGATGCATTTTGTTCTCATGTACACTTGACTTCATTTAACCGCAAAATTGTTGTCGTAGAGTTCAAATTGCACAGTTATTGTGCTATTTTTAGCGGAAACATTAAAAAAATATCATTTTCCGCTGGTAATAGAAACTTTTTTACTATATTTGCAGCGGAATTAATCTATAAGGATAAATTATGATTGTAGGACGTGAAAAGGAACAAAGTGAACTGTTGAGCCTCCTCGAAAAAGAAGAGTCGCAGTTTTGTGCTGTTTATGGCAGACGACGTGTGGGTAAGACATATCTCATTCGCGAGACATTCAATTACCAGTTCTGTTTCCAGCACACTGGCGTGGCCAAAGGGACGCTGCGCCATCAATTGACGGCATTCCGCAACTCACTTGTTGATGCAGGCATGAAGTGCGCCATACCAAAGACCTGGATTGAAGCATTTGAACAGTTGAAACGGCTCATCAGTAATGCTCCTATAGGCAAAAAAGTGATTTTTATCGATGAACTGCCATGGATGGATACGCCCAAGGGGAATCTTATCGGTGCACTAGAAAACTTCTGGAACGGATGGGCTACGGCACGCAGAGAGAAGGACATCGTACTTATCGTGTGTGGTAGCGCAACATCATGGATTAGCAAGAAACTCCTGAAGGATAAGGGCGGTCTACGCGGACGACTGACAAGTCGTATAAAACTGGTCCCTTTCACACTGCGTGAGTGCGAACTGTTTGCCCAAGCTTCAAATCTTGCTATGGGCAGGAAGGATGTGCTGGAACTCTATATGATTCTTGGTGGCATACCTTACTACTGGAGTTTTCTGAAAAAAGGGTTGAGTGTCGCACAAAATGTTGACCAATTGTTCTTTTCTGAGACGTCACAATTGCGTGATGAGTTCGATGCACTATATTCCATCCTATTTAAGCGTCCCATGAATTATATCAAGGTTATTGAATGCCTGAGCGACGGAAAGAAATCAGGCATGTCAAGGGATGAAATCATGAACGCAAGCAAGCTCTCGGATGGGGGCACATTCTCCAACATAATGGAAGACTTGGAAGAGTGCGGCTTCATCCGACGCTTTGCTTCGGCCGATACCGCACAAATAAACGCATTATATCAATTGATAGACAATTATACACTTTTCTATTACCTCTGCATTAAGAAGAATGCCTTCAGTGACGAGCATTATTGGTCAAACACTTTTTCGTCCACATTCCATAACGTGTGGAAGGGTCTCGCCTTCGAGCGAGTGTGCCTTCAGCATATTCCTCAGATAAAAGCCGCCCTTGGTATTACAGGTGTACAAACAAACGTGTGCTCATGGTTCGTGCGTGGAACAGACAAACGGCGTGGTGTGCAGATTGACCTAGTGATACAACGTGCCGACAACTTTACAGACATCTGTGAGATGAAGCATTCTGTAAAACCTTTCACTATCGACAAGGATTACGCCGAAAGCCTGCAAAGAAAACTTGATGCATATCAAGAATTGTCAAAGGACAACCGCACTACTCATCTTGTCATGGTAACCACCGATGGTGTCATGCACAACAGCTACTACAACATGATACAGAAAGAGATAACTATAGATGACCTGTTCAACTAAACGTGAAGTAGCCTCATTTAAGTCCTTTCTGCATCATCTGTGTCAAATATGATTCTTTATAATTTTGTCCCCATGAAGAAACTGATACCCATTATACTGCTTTCGGTCATTGCCATAGTAGTGGCATGCTCGCACGGGACGCACCAGCGGCAACTGGTACTGGTTGACTCGCTGATTAGCCATTCGCTCACTGACTCGGCCTATCATATATTCAAACAGATTGACCGCGATGGGTTGGGCAGTGAGCATGACCGCATGCACTACGACTTGCTTCAGTTGATGCTCTCTCAAGGTATGTCGCCCGATACGTACGATTTTGACACTTCACGCGATATAGTGGCGCAACGACTCATTGATTATTACCGACGAACAGGAAACAAGCGAGACCTGCTTTTGTGCCATCTTTACTTCGGTAAGATTCTACTTCTTGACCAGCACAATTATAATGGCGCCTCGGTCTACCTAAAGAAAGCAGAAGAACTGCTCCCGCAGGTCAACGACATTCGCATAGATTACCTCACCAACGAAGCCCTAGCCACACTTAATTACTATTCTGGCAATGAGGAACTCGCACTAGATTACTCCTACAAAACGTTGACATGTGCTAAACGAGGCGATGTATTGGAGCAATCCCATGCCTACAACCATCTAGTCGTTTTATATATGGCCCGAAAAGAACCCGACAGTGTAAGCAAATACTGCAATCGAGTCATTTCTATCCTTGACAGAATGACTCCCAAAAACCGTTCCATCGCATTGGGTAACATCGGTTCCGTATTCTTGAATAATCAACAGTTAGATAGCGCAGAGAACTATTACCAGCGAGCCTACGATGAGTACCCACTCGATTATATCAATGAGGTGCGAGCTGTCGTTTATTCTAGACAAGGTGAGCCTCAAAAGGCCGATTCGCTTTGGGACTTAGCGCTTCAATCGCCTAAGTTGCAAGATCGAGCGGAGACTTATTTCTATATGCTTAACGAAAAATATGCCAATAACGACTATCAAGGTGCTGCTGATGCCGCTAAACAGCTATTGCCGCTGAAGGACAGTCTGGTGCAGCAGATGCAGACAGCCGAGGTGCAAGAGATTCAACTGAAGTATGACAAGGAAGTGGAGCGGCGCAAGTTGGACCGCTTCATGATGTGGGCGCTGGTAGGCGCGTTGGTTCTGCTTGCGCTCATTGCTGCCGGTGTCATCTATCACATCCGCAAGGCCAACCGCGCCAAGGAGAAAATGATGCGCGACCAGGTTCTCATTAACGACTACCAGAGACAAATTGAGGAACTTGAGAGATCTGGCGAGGATACCAGCAAAGACATACAAGCCTTACGCAAGAAGATGGATGCCCTGCAGGCGCAACAGACCGAGAAACTATCAGAAGGTCGCGAGTTGTACCAACGCATCGTGGCTGGTGAGTCGGCAGTGGTGTGGAGCAAAGAACAGTTGCAGAAGTTCACCGAATTTTATAAAGTGGTCAACCTGCCCTTCATGTTGCAGATGGAGCAAGACTACATGCGTCTGTCGCCCGGCAACCGTTTCTTCCTCATCTTGCAGGACATGGGCATGAGCGACGAGCAGATGACTCACATCCTGGGTGTTAGCGACGGCGCCCTGCGTACCACCCGCTCCCGCTTGCGCCAGAAACGCTCACCCGCCCCTCAGCAATAAAAAGGCAGTCTGGGAAATCCCTAAATCCTAGTCCCCCCAGCCCCCTGAAGGGGGAGCTAACAAACATTCCCCCTTTAGGGGGTCAGGGGGACAAGGGGACTGAGGGGGGCTTTGATCAGGCGAGGCGGGCGAGGGCGGCCTTGATGCGGGCGGCAGCCTCGATGATGTTCTCGTCGCTGGTGGCGTAGCTCAGGCGGATGTAGCCCGGAGAGCAGAAGGCGTCACCGGCAACGGTGGCGACATGTGCCTCGTTGAGAAGATACATCGCTAGGTCGTTGGCATCGTTGATGACGGTATCGCCAGCCTTCTTGCCGAAGAAGCTGCTGACCTCGGGGAAGAGGTAGAACGCACCGTCGGGCACATTGATGTTCACCCCAGGAATGTCCTTGAACAGGCTCACGATGAGGTTGCGACGACGCTCAAATGCCACTCGCATGTCCTCGACGCACTGTTGCGATCCGGTATAGGCGACCTCGGCAGCCTTTTGGGCAATGCTCGACGCGCCACTGGTGTACTGTCCCTGCAACTTGTTGACCGCCTTGGCAAGCCACAGCGGGGCGGCGACATAGCCAATGCGGTAACCCGTCATTGCATATGCCTTGCTCACGCCGTTGATGATGGCTACGCGGTCGCGGATGTTGTCGAACTGGGCAAACGACTCATGACCGCCCACGTAGTTGATATGCTCATAAATCTCGTCGGCAACAATCATTACCCGCTCATGGCGGGCCAGCACGTCGGCCAGCGCACGCAACTCGTCGCGGCTGTAGATGCTACCAGTGGGGTTACTGGGCGAACACAGGATGATCAGGCGGGTCTTGTCGGTTATGGCGGCCTCGAGTTGGGCAGGTGTGATCTTGAAGTTCTGTTCAAGCGTAGCGGGCACAAGCACGCTTTTTCCGCCAGCCAGGTTGACCATCTGCACATAACTCACCCATGCTGGTGTGGGGATAATCACCTCATCGCCTGGATTGACTAGCGCCATGACGGTGTTGCACAACGAATGCTTAGCACCATTGCCCACGACAATCTGGTCGGGGCTATAGTCCAAGCCGTTCTCGTTCTTGAGTTTGTCGCTGATGGCTTGTCGCAACGACAGATAGCCTGGCACGGGTGAATAGAATGAAAAGTTATCATCCACCGCCTGCTTGGCGGCCTGCTTGATGTGGTCGGGCGTAAAGAAATCAGGTTCGCCCACCGATAGGTTAATTACGTCGACGCCTTCAGCCTTCAGTTCGGCGCTTTTTTGCGACATCGCCAGGGTGGCACTCGGAGCCAATGCCTGAATACGGTCAGAGATAGGGTAGTTCATCTTTCTGTCAAGGTTAATTAGCAAATAGTTTGCAAAGGTAACACTTTTTCTTGATGTACGACCCATAAAAGTTGATAACTTTTCATTTCTTCGCTATTTTTGCACTCCGTTGCCTGCGGCGAAGGTAGGCGGCGTCTCGGAAATTTTAAGACATGAGAATACAAGAACATAAAATTCTCCATTCTCAATTGAAAAAGGTTTGCTAGATAGCTTGCACCGGCTTCGCCGACTCGCAAGCGCAAACTTTTTCGAGCTGAAGGTTCTCAATTCTCAATTATTTGCACTACCTTTGTGGGGACTTAATTAAATTCCCACTTTATGACTGCCGTTCTCACCTTATTGATTTTTGCCGTTGCCATTGTCGTGATGGTCGTTGCCATCGCACGCCTGAAGGTACATCCGTTCCTTGCCATCCTGGGCGTGTCGTTGCTTCTTGCACTTGTATTGGGCGTTCCACTCGCCGACATTCCCGATGTCTTGAGCAAGGGCTTTGCCAGTGTGTGCGGAGGCATCGGGCTGGTCATCATCTTCGGCACACTCATCGGCACCATACTTGAACGCACGGGCGGGGCGGTCGCCATGGCGCATGGCATTGAGCGATTGGTGGGACGGCGTCATCCGCGCCTAGCGATGATGCTCATCGGGTGGATTGTGTCGATACCCGTGTTCTGTGACAGCGGTTTTGTGTTGGTGAGTCCCATCACTCGGTCTTTGGCACGGCGCACAGGCCATTCGCCTGTGGCACTCGCCTTGGCGTTGGCTGCAGGACTATTCGCCTCACACGTCTTTATCCCTCCCACGCCTGGACCGGTGGCAGCGGCAGGCATCATGGGACTGGAGAATGACTTGTTGCTGGTCATCGCACTGGGAGCGGTGTTCTCGCTGTTGTGTCTGGTGCCCGCTTACTTCTTTGCAGGTCGCATTGCCCGCCGAGTGCAGCCCGTCGAAGCCGAGACGACGCAGGATGAGGCTCAGCAAAACGATGTAACCGTCGGCGCCATTTGGGCCTTCCTTCCCATCTTGGTACCTGTGGTCCTCATGGCACTGGGCAGTGTGGTGTCGTTGCTCAAACTTGAGGGCGGCTGGGCAGCACTTCTCACCTTCCTGGGCAAGCCCACCATTGCACTCATCATCGCATTACTCTGCAGTATTCCACTGCTTGTAAAGCGACATGTGATGCGGCAGTTCAGCGACATCACCCAGTCATCATTGATGACCGCCGGCCCCATCATCTTCATCACCGCTGCGGGCAGTGTGCTGGGCAACGTGATTGTCGCCAGCGGCTTTGTCGATGTGGTCAAGGAACTGTGCGGGTCGTTGTCGGTGCTAGGAGTTGTATTCCCCTTCTTGGTCGCTGCCATCCTCAAGTCGGCGCAAGGCTCGTCGACGGTGGCGATTACCACCACGGCGAGCATCATGGGCATGTTCAGCGACGCAGGTTCGATGATGTCGGCATTAGGCTTTACCACGCCGCTGTCGGCCGCGTTGGTGGTGATGGCGATTGGTGCTGGGGCGATGACCGTCTCGCACGCCAACGACAGTTACTTCTGGGTCGTGATGGGCTTTGGTGGCATCAACGCGCGCGACGGCTACCGTACCATGACGCTGATGACGCTCATCATGGGGCTTACCGCCATTACCCTCATCGCCCTCACCGCAGCGTTTATTTAATTCAGAATTCACAATAATCCCCTTAGAATGAACCAAACGTCTGATTTTGCCGAGGTGCTGGAGGTAGCTTCCGAAGCGGGCCACATCCTGCTAGAGAACGGCGCCGAGATTTCGCGCGTCGAGGACATCATGGGCCGCATATCCACTCACTATGGGGTGGACTCAGGCAATTTCTTTGTCCTGTCGAATGGCATCTTCACCACCGGCCATGCCAACAAGGTAACCAAATCGGGCGGCCAGGCGTCTACTTATGCCAATGTGGAGTTTATCCCTATCCGCGCCATCCAACTGTCGAAGGTGGTGGCGGTGAACCGCTTGAGCTATGACATTGCTGCGGGGAAGATGACCCTCGACGAGGCACATGCCCGCTTAGATGCCATCCGCAGTGCGCCCGCTAAACCCGTTTGGGAGCAAATTTTGGGATCGGGCTTCGGTGCCGCGGGTTTCTGTGCCGTGTTTGGTGGTGGATGGTCAGAGTGCGCGGCAGCGCTGGTAGTGGGGCTTTTGCTTTATGCCTTTGTCCTTGGCATCAGCAGTCGCTATCTCTCCAATATCGTTAGTGGCATCTGCAATGCGTTGGTGGCGACACTGCTCTGCATCTTCTCCTGGCGCATAGGTTTCGGGGCGAGTCTGGCAAATATTATCATCGGCGCCATCATGCCGCTGATTCCTGGTGTGCCCTTTGTCAATGGAGTGCGCGACCTCGCCAACTCGGACTACCTCGCGGGCTTCACGCGGTTGACCGATGCCATGTTGGGCTTCTTCTGCATCGCCGTGGGCGTGTCGTTAGCCTTTGTGTTCGATGGTTCGTTGCATGGTGGCGTGATTAACTTGAGCGGCATGACCGTCAGTCCCCAAACCGCTAGCATGCTGTGTCAGGTGTTTGCCGCTTTTGTCGGTACAGCTGCCTTTGCTTTGTTGTTCGGTGTCGACCGCGAACATTATATTCCTGCGGGCGTCATTGGTGCCATCGGGTGGGCGCTATATTTAATTCTCGTGCGTCATGCTGGCGCGACACCCGTCATCGCAACGCTGGCCTCGTCGACGCTGGTGTGCGTCCTTTCGAGAGGTGCCGCCATTCCCTTCCGCTCGCCAGCGCAGGTGTTCTTGTTGTGCGGCATCTTCCCATTGGTACCCGGAGCGGGCATCTTCTGGTTCACCTATTACCTGACTGGTTCCCAGTTCGAGCTCTCGTCGCAAAGCGGCTGGATGGCGATAAAAATTGCCATTGCCATCGTGCTGGGCATCATCCTCGCCATGGAATTGCCGCAACGCTTGTTCTCACACCACCATCGCACACATTAAACAACCATAATATGATAGACCAAATTATTGCCTACAACAAGACTTTTGTCGCCCAAAAGGGTTACGAAAAGTATCTGACCGACAAGTACCCAAGCAAACGCCTGGCGGTGCTGTCGTGCATGGATACACGCCTGACAGAACTGCTACCGGCAGCCTTGGGACTGAAGAATGGCGACGCGAAGATGATTAAGAATGCCGGAGGGCTCGTAATCTCACCTTTCGACTCCGCCATGCGCAGCCTGATTGTCGCCATCTATGAACTGGGCGTGCAGGAGGTGATGGTGGTGGCCCACTCTAATTGCGGCGCTTGCCACATGAGTTATGACCACTTCCACCACGAGATGATTGCCCGTGGTGTGACCGATGAGACGCTCAACACGATTCGCCAATGTGGTGTCGACCTGAACCAATGGTTGGAGGGTTTCAAGGACACGCCAACCTCGGTTCAAAAGACGGTCGAGACCATCAAGACACATCCGCTCATGCCTAAAGACGTTGTGGTGAGGGGATTTATTATCGACTCCGAGACAGGAGCGTTGCAAGAGATACCAGTCCCCCCAACCCCCTAAAGGGGGAGTTACTAGCGTGAAACTTAAAAGTACATTAAAATCGCTGAGAAAAAAGAAGACTATGGACTCGATAACTGAATTTGTGAAACAGAACTACCAGCTGATTTGCTTGTTAGTTGGCTTGCTCGGAGTGGTGGTTGGCTTCATCTCGGTCATCTATGAGGTCAATGCCCGTAAGCGTAAAAAGAACAATGCTGAAAAAGCGGACGAAGATAAAACTGCTGAATGATGGATTTTAATTGGGAAAGCGGCTTTACGATTGCCGTCAAGATTGAGGAAGATGGCTCTGTACTGTTGTCGGCCAACAAGGAAGGCTTGTTGTCGCTGGCCAATCATTTCATTGCTTTGGCACAGGAACCGTCGCGCGGGCACTTCCACCTGGATCAATACAATTCGCTGGAAGAAGGCTCGGCGGAACTGATTGTCGAACGAATAGATTGACCCGACTATGAACAAGGTAAGAATCACCGCCATCCGCCAGACCGTCTATCCCGACCTAATGGCGAAGTATGAGAACCCCATCGAACACACTTGTGACGTGCGAGAAGGGCAACAATGGATTTCGATTGACGGGCAGCGCCCACAAGGGATGTGCCCGTCGGCATGGCAAGCAATGCGTGAGTTTGTCGAGGCGCTGGCACGGGGCGAGGGGAACTTCTACGACGGCTGGATGCAAAATCCTATGAGCGCGATGATCAGTTGCAACGATGGCTTCCGCCCCTTCAGTTTTTATATTGAAGTGATCAACCATGAGTAGAATCATTCGGGAGGCAAGACCAGAGGACATCACCCAGATTATGAACGTGGTGGCTGCCGCAAAACAGATCATGCGGCTGTCGGGCAACATGCACCAGTGGATTGACGGCTATCCCTCGGAGGACGTCATCGCTCACGACATGGAGATGGGAGGCGGCTTTGTCGTGACCGACGACGACCGCGTGGTGGGCTACTTCGCCTTCTTGCCCTCGCCCGAACCTACTTACGACTACATCGAGGGCGACGGCTGGCTGGACGATACCTTGCCCTATCATGTGGTGCACCGCATCGCCAGCTATCCCGACGTTCATCACATCTTCAACGACATCATGGGGTTCTGCTTTGCCCACGACCCCAACATCCGCATCGACACCCACCGCGACAATGCCATCATGCGGCACAACATTGTCAAGCACGGTTTCACCTACTGCGGCATCATTTACCTCGCCTCGGGCGACGAGCGCCTGGCATATCAAAAACTCCCCCTAACCCCCTAAAGGGGGAATATCTGTTTGCTCCCCCTTTAGGGGTTAGGGGGACTTGAAAACTGACAATTGAAATGAATATCGCTCAAGCATTCCGTGTGGCCTTCAACCGAATGGCCGAAAAGAATTGGGAAAAAATCTATGTGATGGTTGACATTCACGACACCATCCTGCGTGCTTGCTATGAGCAAGAGGAGACCTATGACTACTTTCCTCGCGCCAAGCAAGCGCTGCAGCTGCTCACCCAGCGCAAGGACATCTGCTTGATTCTGTGGACAGCATGCGACCAGACGAAGCTGACAACCTACCTACAACAATTTGAACAGGACGGCATCCTCTTCGACTATGCCAATGCTAACCCCGAAGTGGGCAACACCGACTTGTCGTGCTTTGAGAGCAAGTTCTACTTCAATGTTGGCATCGACGACAAATTCGGCTTTGAGGGTGAGAGCGATTGGGACGAAGTCATCCGCGTGGTCAACGACAACAGCAATGACTAATAATGGAACTTGAGTTAAACACGGTGATTACTGAGAGGCTGGAGGCCGAACTGGATGTGCGAGATTACATTGCGGGCTATCGTGATGTGGAACGCTTTGAGCAATGCTGCCAGCAGTGCCCAAACTATGGCCGCCGTCACGGCTGCCCGCCACATGACGAGGATTGGACTGCACGCATCATGCAGTATCATCGTGTGAGGATTCTGGGTGCCAAGGTCAGTCCACAAGGCGAGCGTCAGCCGTTGAGCGCGGCGAACGACCTGATTGAGCCAGTAGTGCTGGAAATGAACCACCAGTTGCTGCAATTGGAGCAGGAATTGGGCGGTATGGCATGCGGATTTGTTGGGAAATGCCCCTACTGCAACGAGCCCTGCGCGCGCCTCAACGGCGAGCCTTGTCGCCATCCCGACAAGATGCGACCATCGCTCGAAGCACTGGGCTTCGATGTGACCAAAACTGCCAGCCAACTGCTGGGCATAGAGATGCAATGGGGTACTGACGGCATGATGCCCGACTATCTAGTCCTCATCTGCGCCGTGTTCTACTAGTCCCCAAAAATCCACGTCCCCCCAAGCCCCCCTAAAGGGGGGGGTGTACAATGTTGGTGAAAAACAGGAAATTCCCCCTTTAGGGGGTAAGGGGGACTACTTATACAAAAAGCGTTTGATGCTCATCTTCGGGGTTTTCTCGAAGGGAGTGTCGACCAATTCCACCTTGGAAATCTTGCTGTAGGCAGGTAGCGACTTGTTCGCCTCAGCGCGGATTTGGTCGGGGACGCGTTGACGCGTCTCGGCATCCATGTCCTCGGGGAGCTCAGAATAGACGAGCGCCACAATTTTACCTTCACGGTCCACGACAAGGCACTCGGTCACATATTCACAGTTTGCGAGTACAGCCTCCAACTCCTCAGGGTAGATGTTCTGGCCCGATGAGTTCAGGATCATCGATTTGATGCGACCACGAATGAAAATGTTGTTGTCCTTGTCCATCAAACCCAGGTCGCCCGTACGGAACCAACCATCTTCGGTGAACGCTGCCACTGTGGCCTCGGGATTCTTATAATAGCCGATGGTGACATTGGCGCCACGTGCCTGAATCTCGCCTACGACACTGCGCGGGTCATGCGAATCAATCCGGACCTCGTGGACGGGCTTCCCGCAAGAACCTGGCACAAACTTCGTCCACCACTCATAGCCCAGCAACGGGCAAGCCTCGGTCATACCATAGCCCACAGTGTACGGCAACCGCATCCGCTTGAAGCAGCGCTCTACCTCGGGATTGAGGGCAGCGCCTCCCATGATAAAGCAACGTACCCGACCGCCGAAGGCTTCCAAAATCTTTTCACGCACCTTGTTATAAATCAGCCTATTCACGCCAGGAATAAAGGTAGCCGCTTTGATTTTAGCCAGTGCGGGTTTGATTGAGTTGGCATACACCTTTTCCATGACCAGCGGCACAGTGACCACCATATAAGGCTTCACGTCGTGCATCGCCTTAAGAAGTGTGGTTGGTGAGGGCGTCTTGCCAAGGAAATAGACCGTCACGCCATCCACATTGGGGTGGATGAACTCAATCGCCAGACCATACATGTGCGCCATGGGCAGCATCGAAACGACGGTCTCGCCAGAACGGTTGGGGAAATTCGTGTTGGCAAACTCGTCGGTGTCCGACATCGCGCCGTAAGTGAGCATCACGCCCTTGGGGTTGCCCGTGGTGCCTGATGTGTAGTTGATGATGGCCAGCTCATCCATGTTGTCATCAGGATAGGACACCTGTTCGGGTGAGAACCCGTCGGGATAAAGCTGGGCGAATGAGGCCTCACGATTCTCCCAGGCTTTGGCGACCGCCTCATCGCGGTGCCATAGCAGTTTGCCGTCCTTAACATGGATGGCTGCCTTGAGGTTAGGCATCTCGTCAGGAGTCAGTTTGGCCCAAATGTCATCGTCAGTAAACAACAAAACACTGTCTGAATGGCTGGTGAGGGCACAAATGTTGGTCGGGTGAAAGTCGGCAAGTAATGGTACCGCCACGCACTCATTGGCATTGACGCTCCAAAACGCCATCGCCCAGCGTGCCGAGTTGCGGGCGCAGATTGCTATCTTCTCACCCTTGCCAATCCCTGTCTCGGCAAGGAAAATACGGAATTGTTCGACGTGTGTGGCCAGGTCGCCATAGGTGTAGGATTCGCCTCCGTAGTCACAGAGCGCTTTCTTGTCCCAGCGCGCACGGATAGTGTCCTCTAGCTTCTTCAGATAGTGTTTCATCTACTTTTCGTTTTAACTGATTGTTGCAAAGGTACAAAAACTTTGTCAGTTTGCGGTTGTTATCCGTTGATTTTTACTTTCTTTAACCCGAATCGGGCACAATGCGTGATTCTTAATTGCTGCGCTTCGTTTGCACTATGGGCTCCTTGTCCAGTCGCACCATCAAACGTCAAAATTCTCATTTCTCGATTCCCAATTCCCAATTCTCAATTATTTGTATTACCCTTGCAGTCAGTTTTTTAGCACCACAAAACGGAAATTGACTTAAAATCATCATATTCAGATGCTTACATTACAATTTATCAACGAGAACCCCGAGTATGTCATCGAGCGACTGGCTGTGAAGCGCTTCGACGGCCGCGAACCCATCATGCGCGTGGTCGAGCTCGACAAGCAACGCCGTGCCGCACAGAAGCAGCGTGACGACAATGCCGCCGTGCTCAACAAGATGGCCGCCCAGATTGGCGCCCTGATGAAGCAGGCTAGCGCATCTCCAAAGTCAAACAATGCAATCAACCACAAACAATTTGTTTTTAGTTTTCTTTAAGGAACCTATATGTCGGTTGTTTCCCGCCCCTGGCAAATGAATCTCTATTTTGAAGGTTTTGGGCGAATTCTTAATTATTTTACCACAATTCTTGCAAAATTGATATGAATCTTTTATCTTTGCCCCCATGAAGGAACCTGTCAACAACGACTACGGTTATTAGACCGGCGGCAGTGTGGCGGAAAGGGGTTCTATTGTCACTCGGGGACCGGCTCTTTTAAGGTGTTCTATGTGACAAAAGAACCGTCCCTCTGTCACATGACATATAATATTTATAATAATGTATAATAATTTTTATGATGCGCTATTTAATAAGTAAGAGGGAAGCTTTTGCTATTATGGTTATAGCAATTGTTGATTTAATTTGTACTGCAATACACTTATATATCAATAGACATGCATTTTACGTAATAGCTCCATTAAATTTATTGGAGCTGGGATTTGCTTTCTTTTTGACTATCCTTTTTCTAGTAAACGTGTTTCGCAGTCGAAAACATGAGTCTGCGCAACATATGTTGTATTTTATTATTCTGGCGATATTTTCAGCAGTAACCATGTATCTTTCGTTCACATTTATTATTGTTATTCTTGCATTTCTAGTATTGATTGTGCATTATCCATGGAAGATTTCATTACCAACATTACTAGTTGTATTGGCTTGTGCACTAGGGTTTGCTTTGCGTGAAATCCCCGGTTTTGCTTTCGATAGTATCTTTCCTTAAGGAATACACTCGCTACATAATGTTTTTAAGTGCGGAAAGGGGACTCTTTCCGCCAGTAATTCTTTAATTCCTGATAAAAAAATTCGATAATTCGAAAATTCGTGATAACTTTGCACTTGGTTTTCTAACGAAAAATCTTAAAATCATCATATACAGATGCTTACATTACAATTTATCAACGAGAACCCCGAGCATGTCATCGAGCGATTGGCCGTGAAGCACTTTGACGGCCGCGAACCCATCATGCGCGTGGTTGAACTCGACAAGCAACGCCGTGCCGCACAGAAGCAACGCGACGACAATGCTGCCATACTCAATAAGATGGCCGCCCAAATTGGTGCGCTGATGAAGCAAGGGCAGCGCGACGAGGCTGAGAAGGTAAAGGCAGAGGTAACCGCCCTGAAGACTACCAACAAGGAGATTGAAGACCGCATGACGGCCGCCCAGAATGAGATTACCGAGATTTTGCTCTCAGTGCCCAATGTTCCTTATGCAGGCGTACCCGAGGGCCGTACCGCCGAGGACAACGTCGTCGAGCGCACTGGTGGCGAGATGCCACAACTGCCTGAAGGTGCTCTGCCCCACTGGGACTTGGCAAAGAAATACAACCTCATCGACTTTGACCTGGGCGTGAAGATTACCGGCGCTGGTTTCCCCGTATACGTCGGCAAGGGCGCTCGTTTGCAGCGCGCGCTCATCCAATTCTTCCTCGACGAGGCTGGCAAGGCTGGTTACACCGAGATTCAGCCGCCTTACGTCGTTAATGAGAACTCGGGTTACGGCACGGGCCAATTGCCCGACAAAGAGGGACAGATGTACCACTGCCAGGTGGACAACTTTTACCTTATCCCCACCGCCGAGGTGCCTGTGACCAACATCTACCGCGACGTCATCATTCCGCAAGACCAACTTCCCAAGAAGAACTGCGCCTACTCGGCATGTTTCCGTCGTGAGGCTGGCAGCTACGGCAAGGATGTGCGTGGTCTGAACCGCTTGCACCAGTTTGACAAAGTCGAGATTGTGCGCATCGAACGTCCTGAGGATTCTTATGCCGCCCTCGAAGAGATGAAGGATCACGTGCAGGGATTACTCGAGAAACTTGAACTGCCCTGGCACATCCTGCGCCTGTGTGGTGGCGACATGAGCTTCACCAGTGCCATCACCTTCGACTTCGAGGTATGGAGTGCTGCACAGAAGCGCTGGCTCGAGGTCAGCTCGGTGAGCAACTTTGAGACTTACCAGGCCAACCGCCTGAAGTGCCGCTATCGTGGCGATGATAAGAAACCCCATTTGTGCCACACCCTCAACGGATCGGCGCTAGCATTGCCTCGCATTGTGGCTGCCCTGCTCGAGAACAACCAGACCCCTGAAGGCATCCGCATCCCCAAAGCGCTACAGCCTTACACCGGCTTCGACATCATCGACTGAAATTAGTATACCTGAATAAAAACGGGCGAAATCTGCTATTTTGGCTAGATTTCGCCCGTTGTGTTTTGCAAGCCCCCTACATCAGTGCGCGTCGAGCCAGTTGTCGGCGGCGGCATGGCTGGCGGTGAGGTGGACACGACCCTTGTAGGCGGCCTCCATCTCGCCAATGACGATGCGCTGCACCTGCTCAATCTCTGTAGGAACAACATCAAAGTTCAACTCGTCGTGTACTTGCAGTATCATCTTCGACTGCAGTCCCTCGTCACGAAAACGTCGGTCAATCGCCACCATCGCACGCTTGATGATATCGGCTGCGGTGCCCTGGATGGGTGCGTTCACCGCGTTGCGCTCGCTGAAACTGCGCACCACTGCATTGCGTGAGTTGATGTCGGGCAACATGCGGCGGCGCCCCTCGAGTGTAGTGACAAAACCGCGCTCACGCGCTTGCTGCACGCTGCGGTCGATATAGTCACGCACACCAGGGAAGGTGGCGAAATAACCATCAATCAGCATTTTCGCCTCACTGCGCGGGATGTCCAACCGTTCGGCAAGTCCAAATGCCGAGATTCCGTACAAGATGCCGAAGTTCGCTGTCTTGGCTCGTCGGCGCTGCTCGGGTGTCACCTGTTCGAGTTGCTCATGATAGATGCGCGCAGCGGTGATGGCATGGATATCCTGGTCGTGGGCAAATGCCTCGAGCATGGTCTTATCGCCACTCAAGTCCGCCACCAAGCGCAGTTCAATCTGTGAGTAGTCGGCGCTGAAAAACACATTACCGTCAGCGGGGATGAACGCCCTACGGATCTCGCGGCCCTCCTCGGTGCGAACGGGGATGTTCTGCAGGTTGGGATTGGTGCTCGACAGTCGGCCTGTGGCTGTGACGGTCTGGTTAAAGGTGGTGTGGATGCGGCCCGTACGCGGATTGATGAGCTGCGGCAGCGCATCGACATAGGTGCTGAGCAATTTGCGCTTTCCGCGCAGATCCAGGATTTTTCCTACAATGGGATGTCGGCTCTTAAGCTTTGTCAGAATCTCCTCGGTGGTGCTGTACTGTCCCGTCTTGGTCTTCTTTGCCTTGGGGTCCAGTTGGAGTTTTTCAAATAGTACTTGTCCCACTTGTGCAGGCGAGGCCGTGTTGAATGACACGCCCGCCAGTCGTTGGCACTCCTCTTCGAGTGTGTGGATTTGCTCTTGCAGCGACAACGAGTAAGCCTGTAGAGCCTTCACGTCGATGCGCGCACCTGCCAATTCCATGCGTGCCAGTACCTGAACCAGCGGCAGTTCAATGTCGGTGAGCAGGTGCGTCAGACCTTCGTCTGCGAGGTGCTTATCCAATTCAAGCTGCATTGCCAAATTAAGCATGGCCTGCTCACCTGCCCAGCGCGTGATGCGTTCGGCAGGCACTTGGTCTAAAGGCAACTGCTTGCGCCCCTTTGCACCCACCAAGTCCTGTTCGCTCATGGCGGTGTAGTGCAACAGTTCGGCTGCGATGTCGGCTGTGCTGTGGGTGCGTTCGGGCTGTAACAGGTAGTGCGCCACGCCAACGTCATAGTAGGGTGCGGTCATCTTCACACCTGCTACATCGAGCATTACCATCAGCCGTTTAGCGTCGTTGGTGACGATGCGTGCTTGACCAGTGAACAATGGCTCTAATGTCTGCAGCATGAATCCCATGCCATCCATCGGCAGGTAGTAGGCGTTGTCGGTATCAGCACACAAGGCAACCCCTACCAGTGTGCCACGCATCGCTTCCTCGCCCATACTCACCAAGTGCAGACCCACTTGCGGCTCCTTCACCAGCCGCTTGACCAAATCCTCGGCCGCATAGGTGTCAGATACAAGTTGACAATCAGCCTCACCCCCTAGCCCCCTCTCCAGAGGGAGAGGGGGAGTTGGAGGAGGCGTAGAGTCTATGGCTGGCACATCAAACAGCGACAATTGCACTCCCTCTTTTTGAGTAGCTCCTTTCTGTCCCTCCTGAATAGGTGGAAGGTCTATTTTACTGTCACTTGGAGCTCCCCCCTCTTTAGGAGAGGCTGGGGGGGGCGTGGTGGCGGGAACGCCAATATTTGCCTCGCCCTGATTAATGAGACGCGCAGTGAAAGTGCGGAACTCCAACTCGCTGAACACCTGTTCCAGGGCATCTAGGTCAGCGGGCTCACGTCGCAAAGCATCCTCGTCCCACTCAATGGGCACGTCGGTCTTGATAGTAGCGAGGTATTTCGAAAACTTGATCTGCTCCACATTGTTCTCGATTTTGGTCTTCAGTGCGCCCTTGAGTTGGTCGGTGTGTTCTAGCAAGTTCTCAATCGAGCCAAACTCTTGAACTAACTTGATTGCGGTTTTCTCGCCTACGCCGGGGCATCCTGGGATATTGTCGGCTGAATCGCCCATCAGTCCCAGCAAGTCAATCACTTGTTGTGGTGATTCGATGCCATACTTCGCCTTGACTTCTTCCACGCCCAGAATTTCGTTCTTCCCAGGGTTATTGATTTTAATTTGGTCGGTCACCAGCTGCCCGAAGTCCTTATCGCCAGTGACCATATAAGTGAAGAAACCATGCTCTTGCGCCTGGTGCGACATCGTGCCGATGACGTCATCGGCCTCGTAGCCGTCGACCACGATAACGGGTATGCGGTAGGCAGCGAGAATGCGCTTGATATAGGGCACTGCGGTGAGGATGCCCTCGGGCGTCTTGTCACGGTTCGCCTTGTATTCGGGGAAAGCCTCATGACGGAAGGTCTTGCCGCCCGGGTCAAAGCACACAGCGATGTGCGATGGCTGCTCCCGCTTGAGCAAGTCCTGGAGCATGTTGACAAAGCCGAACACGGCACTGGTATCAATGCCCGTGCTGGTCAGACGGGGGTTGCGAATCATCGCGTAAAAGGCACGAAAGATGAGTGCGTAGGCGTCCAAAAGGAGCAGTTTTTTTGCTTGCATGATGGGTCGGGTTTCAAAAAACACGCTAAAATTAGACTTTTTTGAGCAATTTACGAAATATTTGGTGACTTTTTTCGGCAAGTCATCAAATAATTGTGTAATTTTGGATAAAATACGCAGCATTTCGGAACTAAAAAAGAAAAACTTTGCTTTTCTTTTTTGTGTTTCGCTCAATTTGCAGTAATTTTGTGCCCGATTTCAGTACTAATGGTCAAACTAGACGACATCAAACAGTCATTGGCAGCCGACTTACAACGGCTCAACGCCATCATCGAGGACACATTGCGCAGCGACACTGCGTTGATGAACTCGATTGTGGCGCGCTACCTCGCTACCAAGGGCAAACAGTTGCGACCCATGCTTACACTGTTGAGCGGCCGCATCTTTGGTGGTGTGAACGACCGTGTGTTGCATGCTGGGGCTGCCATCGAGATGCTGCACAATGCCTCGCTCATCCATGACGATGTCATCGACCAGGCACAGCAACGTCGCGGCGTGGAAACCATCAGCAGTGTGTGGAGCAACCATGTGGCAGTGCTTGTGGGTGACTTTTTCGTCACTGGCGCCCTGCGTTGTGCTGTCAAGGCACAAGATCCCCGCGTACTCGAGGCTTTGGCAATGATGGGCGGCGACCTCTCACTGGGCGAAATCAACCAGTTTGCCAATGCCCGCAGCCGAGACATCGACGAGGCGACCTATATGACCATCATCGGCAAGAAGACCGCATCGCTTTTTGAGTGCTGCGTCGCGGTGGGCGCTTATGTCAACAATGCGCCACAACACTTGTCAGACGCTTTGTGCAACTATGCACGATTGCTAGGCCTGGCTTTCCAAATCAAGGACGACACTTTCGACTATTATAATGATTCTGCTGTGGGCAAGCCTACTGGCAACGACTTGCGCGAAGGGAAAATTACCTTGCCCCTCATCTATGCACTGTCGCGTACCGATTTGCCCGAATACGAGGCGATGCAGACATTGGCACACAAGGAATTGCTTAATGCCCAGGACATCAACCAGCTGGTCGAGTTTGCCAAATACGCCGGAGGCATTGACTATGCTTATGATACCATGCAGCGTCTGCGCCGTGAGGCCGACGCGCTGCTTGATACCTTCCCGCCCAGCCCCGACATTGATGCCCTACGCAGCATCTTCCAATACATCATTGAACGAAACAACTGATTCAAAACACAATGGGCTTCGCCAAACAGCGAAGCCCATTGTGCATTGTGTATTGATTAGAATGGTCTGCGGCCGCCACCAAAGCCACCACCACGACCACCAGGGCCACCACCCGGAGGAGGACCATAGCCTCTGCCAGGTCCCCAATTGTCTTCGCGACCCTTGGGCTGCTCACCCTTTTTGAACGTGGTAAAGCGGTAGGTGAACGTAATCATACCATAGCGCGTGAGCGAGTTGTAGGCCACATCCTCGATATAGTTACCCGTGATGTTACGAGTAATGCTCTTACGCTGACCTAGTATGTCGTAAACCGAGAGCGTCACGGCAGCTGCCTTGTCGCGCAAGAACTGGTAGGCAATCGAACCATTCCACAACCATTGCTTGGTGTCGTAACCTGCGCTGTAGCCACTGGTGGCACTGTAGTTCAAATCGGTAGAAATAACTAGACCAAACGGAGCCGAGTAGGTACCGTTGAACATGCCGCCATAGGTGTGAACGACACGATTGTTGTTGGTCTGCACGGTGTTGTGAGTGGTCTGGAAGTTGTAGCGTGGACGAATCTCGAGGTCAAACACCCCATTGCGGAATGCCAATCCCGGCGAATAGTTGATGTTGAACGAGCCACTGCGGTTGATGTCGCCGTTGTTGTAACCCTTGGTGACGCTGTAGCGCGTAAACAGGTGCGACGAGAAATACCATGCCTTGCTCTCGCTGAACGGGAAGCTCAACATGTTCATCGCCATCACATTCCACACACCATTGACATTGTCATAGCTGGTGACGCGGCCACCCGTGGTGGCATTATAGTCAGTGGTCGAGATGATGCTGTTCTGCTCAAAGTTCAGGTTTGCCATCGCCATGATGCTGCGCTGCGCCATCGATTCAAAGTCTTGGAACCGCAGGTTCAGGTTGTGTGTGAACGTAGGCTTCAGCGAGGGATTACCAACCACAATATTCAGCGGGTTGCTCTCGTCGGCAACGGGTTGCAACTGGGTGATGCTGGGTTGGTTAGTACGCATACGATAGTTGGCGTTCAACGAGCGCGTCTTGCTGAACTTGTAGCGGAAGCGCGCATAGGGTGCCAGGCTCCATGCCCAACGACTGGGGATATCGCGCGCCGAGTTGATGAGGTCACGGCTACTCGACATGGCCGAGTTGAGCGTCAAGCCCACATTGAGGTTATACTCTTTGCGCACCTGTCGGAAGCCTAGCTGGAACGACTGGTCGAGGAACTTATTGCGGAACGAGTTACTCAGTCGCTCGTTGAAATCACGACTCAGTTCCGGACCAAGTTCGGTTTCAAGAATCTGCGCCATCAACTGGTTGTCGGTAAGCACATAGTCACCATAGTCACCCGCAATCTTGCTGCGCAGGGCTGGGCTATAGAGCACTTCCTGCATAGTCACGGGAGCAGCAGATACTGCACCGCGCGTGATGTCATAGACCATCTTGTCGGCCTCGCTATAGCGGTAGTTGGCACGGTAAGAGGCTTCGAGGAAGCGAGCATTCTTGATGTTGCCTAGTGGTTCGGTCCATGACAAGCGGCCATTGATGCTGTTGGTCTTGCGGTCGTTAGTATATATCTGGTCGATGGTCTCGGTTGAGTCGGTCAAATAGTAGCGGTTGAGGGTGTAGGTGTTGCCATCCTCGGTCACCTTACTATAATTGTATCGTGTCATAATGCTGGTCGAGCGGCCAGGATGTGAGGCAAATTTGTGGTTGAACACGAACGAACCTCCAAACTCATAACTCTTGCCATCGTTGAACGAACTGCCTTGGCTGGTGTTCACCGCAGTGCGCGATGCATCGCCAGCCCAAGTGCCACTTCCCTCATAGCGTGTGCTCTTGTTAAAGTTCAGCGAGAAGTTAGGGCGGAACTCAATGGTGTTGCATGTGTCAATCTCCCACTTCAGGCGGAAGTCGCCACGCAAGTTGTGACCTTTGTCGCGAGCATTGGTTGCTGCCTGGTAGTAACTCGTACTGTCGGTGAACAGGTACTGGCGGTCGCGCTCGGTGCGGGTGTCGCGGTCGCTGTGAGAGTACATCAAGTCGCCGCCAACGCGGAACTTCTCGCTATCCTTCGAACCTACATTGAAGTTGAAGCCCACGTTCTGGCTAGTAGTGATGCCTCGGTCGCCTCCAAAGCGCTGGAATCGTTGCTGTCCGCCGTCGGAGAACCCCATGTTGTTGGTGTTGTTGCCACCAGCGAGCAGGGTGAACTGATTGCCATCGTGGAAGTAGTTAGCCATCACGTTGCCCGCATAGCGGTTGTCAGTGCCATAGCCAGCATTGACGGTACCGAACCAGCCATTGGCCATACCTGGTTTGACGGTGAGGTTAATCACCGTCTCGTCCTCGCCGTCATCCACGCCCGTCAACCGAGCCAAGTCGCTCTTTCGGTCAATGACCTGCAACTTGTTGACCATGTCGGCGGGGATGTTCTTACTCGCAACCGTCGGGTCATCAGCAAAAAACTCCTTGCCGTCGATGAGGATTTTCTTTACCTCCTTGCCGTTGGCGGTGATTTTGCCGTCACTGCCCACCTCCACACCGGGAAGACGCTTGAGCAAGTCCTCGACGACAGCATTGGCTTGCGTCTTGTAGGTGTCAGCGTTAAATTCAATGGTGTCCTCCTTGACCGTGATGGGGGTCTTCACGCCCATCACAGTTGCTTCCTTGAGCATGATGCTATTGGGCATGAGCTTGATAACGCCCATATTCACGTCACGACCGTCATTGCCGATGCTCACGCGACGTGAGGCCTCGGTATAGCCCATGTAGCTGAACTTGATGACATAATGCCCAGGCTTAACGCCCTTGAGGTTGAACACGCCATTAAAGTCGGTCGTCGTGCCTTTGACAAAGGCACTGTCCTTTTGCGCCTTGAGCAGGCGAACGGTCGCTTCAATCAGCTCGGTCGTGTCGTTGCCATCGACCAGGATGCCGTTGATCACTGCGTCGCGCGCCGATGCCATACACGAAAGCATGATGGCGATGAGTGCAAATAATATCTTTTTCATAGGATAGCTATTATCTGAAAAATTAGCGCGGTTCTCATGGGCATGAAAACCACGCTGCAAAAATACTTTCTTATTAGCAATTGTCCAAATAAGTTAGACCTTCACCCCGATTTTATAGACAAATACCCCGAAAAACTTAGAAGATTCCTTTGAGGAGGGTCATGATGTTGTTGGTCTTGCTCTTGCCCAACAGAAGGTTCTCAATCTCGATGACTTCGTTGTGGGCCTGGAGGCGACGCGCCAGAGGCAACAGCGAATTGAGCAACTGTTCGGCTGCGGCACGACGATTGATGAGCCGCATCAGCGACTTCGCCAGCCCAATAGACAGAATCAGGTCTTTGTAGCCAAATGGCTCGCCCAATTTCTTCTGGTAGCGCAGGGCCTTGGTGAAGTATTTTACGGCATTGCGACTGTTACCCATCTGCAGCATGATGTCGCCTTCGTTCTTCAGCGAGTCAACCAGTGCAATAAGCGCTTTGCGCGTCTGGCCCTCATCTCCTCCCTGTTCAAGCATGGCGGTGTACAACTCGGTGCATTGCTGGTAATGCGCCAACACATTCATCTGCTTGGTGCGCGACTGGATGATGTCGGTCGAGGCATCCACAGCATAGAGCAACATTGCGGCAAAGCGTGCATCGTTGCGCTTTGCCAAGCGCTCATAAAGTTTCTGGGCATGCGTGAGTTCTTTGGCGGCACGGCTGCTGTCACCCGCAGTGTGGTGAATCATCGCCAGATTATAGAGGATACCCGCCAACTGCGCAAGGAAATCCTCGCTTTTCTTTCCCGCCATCTCGCTGAGTTGCTGCAACGCGCTCTCGGCACTGCTCAATGCCAGTGTGGGTTGGCCGTCGCCAATCATCAGGGTCATGCGTGCCAACCACAGCCACGAAGCATAAAGTGGCGGCAAGCGGTCGTTGTCGTCGGCATATAGCAGATACTCGATGGCTTGCATCGCAGCAGTTGTGCGCTGATCCTTGACAAGGAACAACACATAACTCATGGTCATGTCGAGCACCAGGGGTGCGTCAAGGCCATCGGTCGACGGCATCTGTCCCGTGGACTCAATCTGTGCCACAGCGATGGTCACATCATTGCGCAATGTCGGAAATGCCGACTCAATCAATAAGGGCTTCAAATATAATTAAGAATTTAGAATTAAGACCTTTTATGGGTAAGCACTTACAGGCAGTTTTCTTCGCTAGCAGCTGCTTGCTCCGCCATTCTGCGAGCTTCCAGAAGGATGTCGCGCCAAGTGTCATTGTCCAGGGTGAGCAACGCCTCGCGGGTTATCTCGCGTTTAAACAGTTGGGCAATGATTCCGGCGGTGAGCCCCGCCTGCCATCCCAACAGGTTTTCGGTGGCGGGTTTCTCGGCTGCGATATTGAGGTTCTTGGCATACATGAGCATGCTCAGCGAACGTGTCAGGTGCACATAGTTGGGGCAATAGAACTCGATGTGGTTGTGATAGGCCTCATCACCAGTTTCGCCCGGGAAAATGTCATGGATGTCCTGGTCATGTGCAACGACGATGTCGCTGATTTCGAGGTTTTCGAGCAGATGTGGCATCACCTTGGTCAAGCGGTAGCTGATGCCATGCTGGAAACCAGGCAGATAGATAAGGATTGCCTTGCGCTCGACGGCATATTTAAGCAGGTCGTAGAGCCGTTGGCGCTGTGGCAAATCGATGGCATAAAGCGAGCCGAAAAGTACGACATCATCCTCATCGATGCGCGGCCACACAACATCGAAACGGGTCTTGGGATAACAGCCGTAATTCACAATCTGCTTCCCGGACCCCTTGGGGAAGATGGCCGAAAAAGGTGTAGCGCCGTCGGGATAACGGTCCACCGAGCGGATATCCACGCCATGGCGTGACAAGTAATCCATCACCAAGTCACCTACCGCGTCGGTAGTACACTCACTCAACATCTGGCAAGGCAGCCCCAGACTGCCCAACGAGGCAGCGGCACAGGCGATGCGACCGCCTACAAACGACTTGACGGGCCGCCCACCATCGAACAAGGTGTCAAGCACCGACTCTCCTATAGCAATAATTTTTCGCATTATTTTAGACTTTAGACGTTAGACTTTAGACGTTAGCAGTTAGCTTTTAGCGTATGGTTAACTATAAACTCTCCACCCCTTCGTAGGCGGCGATGTCCCGACGCCACTCATCGGTGATGGTAGCGGGAATGCCCGTGGCGACATCAAAGTTGCACATCACACTTTGGCACTGGCATTTGACCTCGCCCGTGTCGGCATTGACCAACTGCTGTAACAAATGTACACTTTTATTGCCCAGACGGGTAACCTGGGTCAGCACCTCGACGCGTTCGCTGAAATGGGTCTGCGCCAGGAAGTCGATATCCAGGTGCACGATCATCAACGATGGCTTTGACCACTCGATGTAGCCTTTCTTGACCTTGGTGAAGTAGTCGTTCTTTCCCAGGTCGAACATTTCAAGGTAGCTGGTGTTGTTCAGGTGTCCCAGCATGTCGATGTCGTTAAATCGCATCTGTATTGCCGTATGACAAGGAAACGGGCGCTTAACGGTTACAATTTCTTTCATTTGAAAATTATTTCGTGAATGACTTCTCGTCCCAGGGCATCGTTGATGCGCTGCATGATGCTTGAGCGCATTAGCATGAGTTCGTTGCGCAAGGGTGCCGACGTGATGTGCACTGTCATCACGCCACCCGCTACCGAACGGCTGGCTGTATAACGATTGATGCCCTGCCCCACCACCTGCGGCCACAATGCACTGGCACGCAACTCGTCAAGCTGCTGGTCCAGGTGCTCCTCGTGCAAGAAGTTTTCCACAATCTGCCCAATTGTTTTCGCCTCGGTGCGTTTCATTGCTCGCCTCCTTTCTCCACTGGCTCGCATCGGCCGTCGGTGACAATGAACATGCGGTGGTCACCTGCCATGCGCTGCATGATGTGGTCCAGGTGGGTGCGGTTGGTGTCGGTAATGAATATCTGGCCGAAACGGTCGCTCGAAACCACCTCGACGATACGCTCGACACGCCGGGCATCGAGTTTGTCAAAGATGTCATCGAGCAGCAGTAAGGGCGTGACGGGCATACTCGCCTTGAGAAAGTCGAACTGCGCCAAGCGCAGTGCCAAAGTGTAGGTTTTGCATTGCCCCTGCGACCCCGTGCGACGCATGGGGTAATCGCCCAACAGCAGTTCCATGTCATCGCGGTGCACGCCACGCGTGGTGTAGCCAATAATCATGTCACGCTCACGGTTGGCAGCGAGTAGTTCGTGCATCGTCGTTCCAGAGAGTTGGCTCTGATAGGTCAAGTTCACCGTTTCTTGGTCGCCGGCGATGTCGCTGTAATAACGCATGAATATGGGTGTGAACCGCTCGACAAAATCTGCGCGCCGCTGGTGAACGATGGCTGCGGTCTGGCACATTACGGCCTCGACGGTCTCGTAGAGGAGCGGGTCGCGCATCTCCTGACGAATCATTGAGTTGCGTTGCTCCACTGCCTTAGCATAGCGGATGAGGGCATCGAGGTACTCCTTGTCGCCCTGCGAGATAATCTGGTCCATCAACCGACGGCGTTCCTCGCCCGTGCCACGAATCAAATCCTGGTCTATGGGCGAAATCATCACCACAGGTAGCAAGCCTATGTGTTGGCTCAAGCGCTGGTATTCCTTTCCGCCACGACGCACCACCTTGCGCTTGCCTCGTTGCAGCGACACCACCACCTGTTCCTCGGCCTCACGGCGGTCGTAGGTGCCTTGCAGCATCATATAGGGCTCATCGTGCCGGATGACCGACTGGTCGGTCTGTGCTGTGTAACTGCGGCAGAAGCTCAAGTAGTAAATAGCATCCAGGATATTCGTCTTGCCCATACCATTGTTGCCGATAAGGCAGTTTACCCCGTCGGCAAAGTTCAGGTTTGCCTCCGCAATGTTCTTGTAGTTGAGTATGTTCAGGTGGCGCAGCTTCATAATTCACGACAAAGTTAGTGATTTGTTGCCAAATGGCGGGGATTTTGGACTAAAAAAATGGTTCTGGGCAAAAAAATCACAAAAAACTGACAACTGATAACCGATAACTGAAAACTTATTTGTACCTTTGCAGTCCAAACTCTTGGGAAGATCGCATAGCGGCAATTGCGGCGGACTGTAAATCCGCTCCTTCGGGTTCGGTGGTTCGAGTCCACCTCTTCCCACAACCAGCCTCTTACTACTAGGGGCTGGTCTTTTTTTTAGGGGGATTGTAAAAAAGTCGTGGAAAATGGTGTGGGAATCAAGTTTTCGTCGTACCTTTGCAATTTCTTCTCTAAAACGAGGGAATTATCATTTCAACAAAATATTCACCATTAACAAAAACAAAACATTATGCCAAGAAGTTTATCAGGAAGAAGTTTCTTGAAATTACTGGATTTCAGCACCGAGGAGATTCAATACCTGCTCGAGCTTGCCAAGGATTTTAAGCGCATGAAGCGTGCCGGAACCGTTCACAAGTGGCTCACCGGCAAGAACATCGTTTTGTTGTTCGAGAAGACCTCTACCCGCACCCGCTGCTCGTTTGAGGTTGCCGGCAACGACCTGGGTATGGGTGTGACCTACCTTGATCCCGGATCATCGCAGATGGGCAAGAAAGAGTCGCTCGAGGACACCGCCAAGGTGCTGGGACGCATGTTTGACGGCATTGAGTACCGCGGCTTCGACCAGCAGATTGTCGAAGACCTCGCCCGCTATGCTGGCGTGCCCGTGTGGAATGGCCTCACCACCGAGTTCCATCCCACCCAGATGCTTGCCGACGTGCTCACCATCGAGGAGAACTTCGGGCACTACAAAGGTCTGAAGATGGTCTTCATGGGTGACGCCCGCAACAACGTCGCCAACTCTCTGATGGTTGTTTCGGCCAAGCTCGGCATCAACTTCGTCGCTTGCGGTCCCAAGGAGAACATGCCCGACAAGAAACTTGTCGACACCTGCAAGAAGATTGCCAAGGAGAACGGCTGCACCATTACCCTGACCGACGATGTGAAGAAGGGCACCAAGAACGCCGACGTCATCTATACCGACATTTGGGTATCGATGGGCGAGCCCGACGAGATTTGGGCCGAGCGCATCAAACTGCTGAGTCCCTATCAGGTGAACGACGCCGTGATGGCCAACGCCAATCCCGAAGCCATCTTCCTGCACTGCCTGCCCTCGTTCCACGACCTGGAAACCACTATCGGCATGGACATCTACAAGAAATTCGGAATTCCCGAAATGGAAGTCACCGACAAGGTGTTCCGTGGCCCGCAGAGCAAGGTGTTTGATGAGGCCGAGAACCGCATGCACACCATCAAGGCCGTGATGTACGCTACACTGAAGTAGTTTAGGAATTCGCCCCCCTCAGTATTTCAGCAACTCATGACGCCCCCCTTTTCAGGGGGGCAGGGGGTCGAACTCCCTTCATTTTCTACATTACCATATGAGTAAAAAACTCGTAATCGCATTAGGCGGCAATGCCTTGGGCAAGTCGCCGAAAGAGCAGTTGTCGCTTGTCAAGAGTACCGCCTCGACCATTGTCGATCTGGTGGAGCAGGGCTATGACGTGGTCATCGGCCATGGCAACGGCCCACAAGTGGGCATGGTGAACCTGGCCTTTGAGTTTTCGGCCAACAACAATAGCGGCACCCCTGCCATGCCGTTCCCCGAGTGCGGCGCAATGACGCAGGGCTACATCGGCTACCATCTGCAGCAAGCAGTAGGGCGCGAACTTGCCCGCCGCAAAATCAACAAGACTTGTGCCTCGGTTGTCACCCAGGTTGTCGTCGATAAAAAGGACCCTGCTTTCAAAAACCCCACCAAACCCGTGGGCATGTTCTACAGCAAGGACAAAGCCGAGGAGATATCCGCCCAGACGGGCTACACCTTTATAGAAGATGCTGGCCGTGGCTATCGCCGCGTGGTGCCCTCACCTCTGCCCATCAAGATTGTTGAACTGCCCGTGGTCGAGCAGTTGGTCAAGAGCCATTGCGTCGTCATCACCGTGGGTGGTGGCGGCATCCCCGTCGTTGAGAAGAAGCACGGCGACTATCAAGGTGTCGCAGCCGTCATCGACAAGGACCGAGCCAGCGCGCTTCTCGCGTTAGAACTGAAGGCCGACATGCTGGTCATCCTTACCGCCGTCGAGCAGGTGGCCATTAATTACAACACGCCCCAACAGCAAGACCTGGCGCAAATGACCGTGGGCGAGGCGCGGGAGTATATCCACCAGGGACACTTTGCCCCTGGTTCGATGTTGCCGAAGATAGAGTCGTGCATCAGTTTTGTCGAGAACACCAAGAACGGCAAAGCGCTGATCACATCGCTCGAAAAGGCCCGCCAGGCCCTCGAAGGCATGACCGGCACGCTTATCGTCAAGAACTGATGAAAATTCTTGTCGCCATTGACTCGTTCAAGGGCTGCCTGAGTTCGGCCGAGGCCGGGCGGGCAGTGGAGTTGGGCATTAGGGAGGCTATCCCCGATGCCCAAGTCCTCACTGTGCCCGTTAGCGATGGTGGCGAGGGTATGCTAGAGGCATTCACGGCAGCGCTGGGCGGTACCATTGTCACGACACAGGTCCATGACCCATTGATGCGTCCTGTGGAAGCGCGATATGGCCTGTCGCCCGACGGCTCGACAGCCATCATCGAGATGGCACAAGCCAGTGGTCTCACGCGGGTCGCTCCCGCCGAGCGTGATGCCTGGCGTGCCACCACCCGCGGCACCGGCGAACTCATCGCCCACGCGTTGCGTCGTGGCTGTACCCATATCCTGATGGGACTGGGAGGCAGCGCCACTACCGATGGCGGACGCGGCATGCTCGAGGCCCTGGGCATCCGCTTTGAGGGCGATACCGTCGACCTATCGCAGTCGATGCTGGCGGGGCGCAACCTGCATGTCACCGTTGCCAGCGATGTGCAGAATCCTTTGTGTGGTACAAATGGTGCCGCGCATGTTTACGGTCCGCAGAAAGGCGCCACACCGACGATGGTCGAGCGCCTTGACCAGCGCCTGCGCCAGTTTGCCGACCTCACGGCCCGTGCCTTGGGCACTGACTACCGCGACACCCCCGGCGCAGGAGCGGCTGGTGGCATGGGCTTTGCCCTGCTCGCCTATATGAATGCCGAATTGCGCTCGGGTATTGACTTATTGACCGACCTGCTTGATTTTGATTGTTTGCTTCAAGGTGCGACCTGTGTCATCACCGGTGAGGGAAGTGCCGACCGCCAAACCCTGATGGGCAAATTGCCGCAGGGCATTCTGAATCACGCCCAGGGCCATGGCGTGCCAACCATCCTATTGGCCGGCCGAGTCGCCGACCGTGAAGCGTTGCTCCATGCCGGCTTTGCCGCCGTCGAGTGCATCAACCCCGCCGATAGTCCGCTGGCCGAGTGCATGCATCCCGCCGTTGCCCGTCAGCGCGTCAGCGCCACCATTTCACGTCTGTTCACGACCCATCTATGAGAAGCAAGAAGCAAGATGCGAGAAGCAAGAACTGACCACTGATAACTGAGAACTGAAAACTGAATTAGTTAAAGGGAGTTAAAAACTGACAACTTATAACTGACAACTGAAAACTTTTTACTACTTTTGTCGCCGCAATGGGGCACTAGCTCATCTGGTAGAGCGCAACACTGGCAGTGTTGAGGTAAGCGGTTCGAGTCCGCTGTGCTCCACACAATAGCGCCGGGTATCTCACGATACTCGGCGCTAATTTTGTAATTACTTGAACACCTTAAAGCGCTGGGGTGTCGAGGTCGGAGGCTTTGCCGGTGAATTGGGGCTGGCGCTTCTGGAGGAAGGCGCTGATGCCCTCTAGGTAGTCGGCTCCCTTGTAGACACGGGTACGGTAGGCGTTGATACGCTCAAAGCCCTCGGACGAGATGACCGACGATGCTTTGGAAAGCACACGGAACTGGCGCTTGATGGCACTGATTGACATGACGGAGTTGCGACGCAAGGGCGTGAGGAAATGCTCCTCCAACACCTTGTCGAGTTCTTCGAGCGGAGCAACACGATTGATGAGGCCGACATTGAGCGCGTCCTCGGCCTCGATGGGCGTGGCGAGGAAGAACATCTCTCGAGCCTTGTTCAGACCGAGTTGGTTGACAAAATGCATGATGCCCGAGGCGTTGTAGGGGATGCCGATTTTGGCGGGGGTGATGGCAAAGGTGGCATTGGCTGACGCGACTATCATGTCGCAGCTGAGGCACAGGTCGCACGCTCCGCCCCACACGCTGCCGTTGACACACGCGATGACTGGAATCGCTACCTCCTGCACCCGGTGCAACATGCGCTCCATGGGCACGTCGTAGGCCAAGGGGTCGCTGCCGTCCTGCGGCAACTCGCGGATGTCGTGTCCGGCGCTCCACACGCCATGCTTGCACTGTGCCTTGATGACGATTGCGACGCACTCGCTTTCATACGCATAATTCAATGCGTCAACGATGTTTCGGCACATCTGGTCACTCAGGCAATTGAGTTTCTCAGGATTGTTCATCTCAATGAAACAAATCCTGTCTTCGATCGTCACATTGACGAGTTTGTTGTTCTCTGTCTGTTCCATATTCTAAATTGTTTATGTGATTCTCTTAGACTCCCATGATTGCCTTGACAAGCAACAGCACGATGGGTATAGTGATTAGGAATACGCCCACGAGGTCGATGATGAGACCCGAACGGAACATCTTGGTGATGGGCACGAAGCCCGAGGCGTAGACGATGGCGTTGGGAGGTGTTGATACGGGCATCATGAAGCCCAGCGACGACGCCATGGCCACACCTACAGCGACGGGTATCGGGCTGAACCCCAACGACAAGGCTGTGCCGATGGAGATTGTCCCGATGAGATTGGTGGCTGCCGTGTGTGAGGTGAATTCCGAAAGGAGCAGCGCCGCCACACAGAAGATGGCGATGAAAAGTATTTCGGAGGGATGACCGCCCATCATAAGTTTGATGCCGTCGCCAATCCATTGCGACAAGCCGGTGGTGTACATCATCGCGCCCATGGCCAGACCTCCGCCGAACAGCAACAAGGTGCCCCAGTCGATGCCCTCAACGCCGTCTTTCCAGCTGAGGGTCTTCTCGCCCTTCCCCTTACCCGAGGGGAGGAAAAACAGCAGCAGACCACCCACCATCGCCGCGATGGCTTCGGGGCAGCGGGTATTGAAAGCCTTTACCACATCAGAATTCGTCCCATAGTGAATGCTTATCACACTCGGGGCAACCCATAGCACCACTGCGAGGCAAAAGGCAAAGAGCGTGTTCTTTTGGGCACGCGTCCATTTGCCCAGGGCCTTGGCACGCTCGCGTATGAACTGGCTTGCACCCTCGATGTGCTTGACATCGGCGGGGAACATCCTCCAAAGCACAAAGTAGGCCACGACGAAATAGCACACCATCGCAACAAAGCCCCAAACCATCCAATCAAAGAACGACACGGTGGGCGCATCGGGCGCTTGCTGCTCAAGGAACCCGAGCATCATGATGTTGGGAGGAGTGCCTATCGGGGTCAGAACCCCGCCTATCGAGCAGGCGTAGGCGGTCATGAGCATCAGTCCCGTTGAATACTTGTAGCTTGACAGGTCGATGGTCTTGCCGTTGGCCGCCATCATGTCGCGGATCGCCTCCAGCAAGCCGAGGGCGATGGGAAACATCATCGCCGCGGTGGCGGTGTTGCTGATCCACCCTGAGCAAAGCATACAAGCCACGCCTATGGCGAGGAAGATGCGCCGCGGGGAGTCGCCCACCCACTTCATCGACATGATGCCGTAAGCGATGCGTTTGTCCAGCCCATTTACCATCATGCCTTTCGCCAATAGGAATCCGCCCATGAAGAGAAAAATCATGGGATTGGCAAAATTCTGAAAGGCGGTGTCAATGGGCGCCACGCCCAGCAAGACGCAAAGGACAGGCCCCAACAGCGAAGTCACCGGTATGGGTACAGGTTCAGTGACCCACCATATCGCTACCAGTGACAATATCGCCAGCAGGTGCTGGGCCGTATCGGACAGCCCATGAATAGGGATGAACCATATCAGAATTGCCGCCAATGGTCCAAGAATCCATCCCGCCAAATGCCGTTTCTTGTCGGCTTTATTCTCCGTTCCAGTTTCTGTAAGGCTGGAGGTGGGTTTTTCAGTTTCCATCATTTCTGGTTGTTATAGGTTGGCATGAGTAGTTAACAAAAAAGGTGTTGAATTACAAACTCAACACCTTGCTTTTAAGCTCGTACCCAGAGCCGGGGTCGAACCGGCACGGGTGTTACCCCATTGGTGTTTGAGACCAACGCGTCTACCGATTCCGCCATCTGGGC
>JAFZAK010000132.1 GCA_017557285.1 Muribaculaceae bacterium | reverse complement strand
TCCAGATTCATTGCGCCAGTACCGCACTGAGTTCAGACAAGAGAATAGCACTCATGTCTGGAATAGGGTTGATGACAAGACTTTCCTTAGAAATCTTGGCGGATATACCGAGGACAGGCAGACTGGCAAGGAGGGATTGACATTGGCAGGTCTGATGATGTTTGGCAAGGGACTCGCTATTAGGGACAGATTCTCGAACTTCCGCATGGATTATCTGGATATGAGCCATCTGGTGGGTGACGAACGTTATCATGATCGCTTGACATACGATGGACTTTGGGAGAATAACCTTTATCAGTTCTTCCGCATTGTCTCGCCAAAGGTTCAATTCGACTTGCCAAGACCATTCAAGTTGGAAAAGGGTGGAAAGAGGAACGATGACACGCTACAACATGAGGCAGTACGTGAGGCATTTACGAATGCCATTATCCACTGTGACCTGATGATGGATGCTGGTATTCTGAGGATAGAGAAACATGATGACCGTCTCTGTTTCCGTAATCCAGGACTGCTGAAGCTACCCGTAGAGACCATATATAAGGGCGGTAATTCTAAGGCTCGTAATCCGAAGATACAGAATATGCTCCGTATGATTGGCTTTGGTGAAAATGTTGGCTCAGGATTCCCCAAAATAATTGCAGCTTGGAAGGAATCCAATTGGGGCGAGCCACAGCTGTTGAACAAACTGGATGTTGACGAAGTTGAACTGATATTGCCAGTACCATCACCCAAGTCAAGTAGTGTTGGGTTGTCTAATGAGTTATCCATAGAGTTGCCTGAAGGGTTGTCTATAAGGTTGTCTAAAGAGTTATCTAAAGGGTTGTCTGAGACAGCAGCGACCATATTTAAGCTGATATATGCTGATAACTATATCACAAGAGGTGATATGGCTGAAAAGATAGGTATATCGGTAACAGCAGTTCAGAAGCACATAAATAAGCTTAAAAACCTGAGATTCATTGAACGTGACGGATCAACTGGTCATGGTAATTGGAAAATATTGGAATAGATTTGTGGAGTTTTTGAGTCACGACGTGACCTTACATTGCGGACGTGCCATGGCGCGTCCCTACATTAATACATATAAAGATGAAACAACCTTTTAGACAACGACTGATAGTGTTGCTGGTGATGTTGTCGCTGGTGACAACGGTGTGGGCGCAATCCTACCAACAAGTCAATGACATTCCTTACACGACCAAGACCGACGCTTATGCGGTGGAGCGGCTGAAACTCGACATCTACTATCCCGAGTCGAAGACCGACTGCCCGGTTGTAGTGTGGTTTCATGGTGGCGGCTTGGAGGGCGGCGAAAAACAGATACCCGAACAGCTCAAGAACAAGGGCTGGGTGGTGGTCGGTGTGAACTACCGTTTCCTGCAGCGTGTGACGGTCGACAAGATTATTGACGATGCCGCCGAGGCTGTGGCATGGGTGTTTAACAACATCGGACGCTATGGCGGCGACCGCCGCAAGGTGGTGGTGACGGGGCATTCGGCTGGCGGCTACCTGGCGATGATGCTTTGCCTGGACAAGAAATGGCTTGCCGCCTACGGTGCCGATGCCGACTCGGTGATGCTCTACGCGCCGTTCAGCGGTCAGGCGGTGACGCACTTCAATGTGCGCAAGCGACAAGGCATCCCCGCGCTGCGAGCTACTATCGACGAGTACGCCCCACTCTACTGGGTTCGTGGCGATTGCCCGCCGCTGCTGCTTATCTGCGGCGACCGCGAGTTGGAGCTATTCGGGCGCTATGACGAGAACCAGTATCTGGCGCGGATGATGAAGTTGGCGGGACACCAACACACCTGGCTATACGAGATTGGCGGTCATGACCACAATGCGATGGCTGCGCCCGGGTTCCACATCCTGGAGACTTACATTAAGAAGTTGGTAAAGCCATAATCTATTTTTCTTGTGGGTGTCAGTTTTTGTTTGTACTTTTGCACCTCGGAAAATACAACAATACAATAAACCATTAGAAATGAAGAAGATTTTATTTGCTGGTGCCATTCTGTTGGGCGCCATGGTGGTATCATGCCGCGGGAATGTGGCAGAACAGACCACAGTAGAAAACGGCCTAGAAGAAGGCTGGTATGAGAACGACTCGGCATTGAATGCCGACCTGGCTGCCGCCATCGAGGATGCCAAGGTATTGGACACGACCAAGATTGTCCACGACCTGATGCCCATCCAGAAGGGCTATCCCGGCGAAGAATGGGAGACGTTTGATGGCCATGACATGGTGTTGGTGGTTACGCTTGTTGATTCGAGCCGCTTGCAGAAGTTCTTCGGAAAGGACGGTGTGTACCGAATCGACCGTGAAATGGGTACATGGGTGTCGCTGCCCGCCGACTGGGCAAAGCGCGCCGGTGAGTTTGAGGGCATGGACAGTGTTGCCGCCCACATGCGCCTGATCCAGATGTACGGCCTTGACCCGACCTGTGACTATGACATCATGGTGAGCTTCTATGCCGACCCGACGACGATGTTCCGCCCGGCACATGACCCGGACATCACCACGACAACGGTGGGACTGGAGTTCCCGAAGAATGTGGATGAGAATTTCAAGGTGGGTGAGACCAACTTCCGCGAGTGGTACCGCTACAGTGTGAGTGCCGCCTACGAGGACGACAGCCCTCTGCCCTGGACACAACTGGGCTACACCTACGACTGGCACAAGGGCGCCAACAAGCAAGGCGTGTCGGAGTACATCGTCGGGCACAACTCGCTCATCAAGGTCAAGAAGGCCGAGACTGCTTGGCAGTTCGTCCAGAACTTGAAGAAGTGATTACGGGATTACTTTTCACGAATTCTCGAATTCTCGACTTCTCGAGTTCTCGAGTTCTCGAATGACAACAAAAAACAGCCCTTGCGAGGGCTGTTCTTTTGTATTGTTAAGTCATCAGTTTTTCCAGAAAGATGGCATGCATAGTGCCAATAGTGCCATGATTTCCAAACGGCCTGCAAGCATGAGAAGCGACATGATCCACTTGCCTGATGACGATAGGAAGTCATACGAGCCGGTGATACCCGTCACGCCAGCTCCCAAGCCATTGTTTGAGGTACAAGAGAACGATGAGAAGAAGGCGTCAACAATGGGGAATCCTTGGAAGACCAGCACAACACCTCCCACGACGATAAGCATGGTGTAAATAGTGATGAACGCGACAATGTCGGTCGCGCGGCCTGCGTCCACCACCTGGCCATTGATTGAAACCGAGCGCATGAGTCGCGGCCTGATGTATCGCTGAACGACCAGTTTCATGTTCTTGAGCAAAAACAGCAGTCGGTCAACTTTTAGACCACCCGTCGTTGAACCCGCACACGCTCCGATATACATCATAAAGAAGGTTAACGTGAGCACAATCGTCCCCCAGCCTTCCCAGTCGCCCTCACTAAATCCGGTGGACGTGACAGCCGAGATGATGTGGAATAACGGGTCGATGGTGACGCTTTGCCAGTCGGTGTAGTTACCATTAACAACAATCGCGGCCACGATGGCGACATAAAATGCCAAGATCATTTTGACATAAGCCCT
>JAFZAK010000131.1 GCA_017557285.1 Muribaculaceae bacterium | reverse complement strand
GTCGATGCGTTGCTTGAACAAGTCCATAGTCACAAAATTTTTTGCTAAATTACTGCTTTTTTCTCATTCAACCACTATTTTTATTTGGTTATTTCTCTCTCACCCATTAACTTTGCACATCAAAACCCCAAACTCCTATGGCTACCAAAGGACAACAGCAGACCGGTGTTGGCGTGAAAGAACGCGTCAAGGTCAAGGAACCCCAGCAATATCAAGTGGTTATGCACAACGATGACTTTACTACGATGGACTTTGTCGTCGATGTGCTCAAGAGTGTTTTCGGCAAGGAGCCATCCGAGGCCATGGCACTCATGCTCGCCATTCACCATGCCGGCAAGGCGATTGTCGGTGTCTATACTTATGATATTGCCGCCAGTAAGGCCGAGAAAGCGATGCAGCTGGCACGGCAAGAAGGCTTCCCGCTGCGTTGCACCATCGAACCCATTTAAGTGATAGAATCATGCCCAGCGAAATCAAATATACCCCTGATCTGATGAGCATCATCGACATGACCTATATGATGGCCGTCGATGACCAATTAGAGTTTATTACACCCGAGATGGTGCTTGACGCGCTGCTCTATGACAAGCAGTTCTGCAAGGCCGTCGACGCCACCATTTTGCAAGGCGATCACAAGGAGTTTCAGGATGCCGTGCTCCACAAGGTTTATGACAACAACACGCCGCTGCCTGAGGATGGCGAACCGACGCACTCCGAGCAATACATCGAAATGTTCACCCATGCCGAGATGCAGGCGCTTTCGGCAGAAAAGGATGTCGTCGACGTGCCAGGTGTGCTGGCGGCAATGATGGACTTGACCGATTCCTGGGCCGCCAATCTTTTGGAAGCCTATTTCGGCAATAACCGGCCGGAGTTGTTGCGCCATGTGATTGATGCTTTCGACAAGAACGAAGATAATAAACTCACAGATGATGTCATCGCTTCAATCTTCGGTGGACAGCTTGGCGAGGACGACCAGACGCAAACTGGCGGATGGCATGACTTTGTTGTGTGCATCAATGATCATCTCAAGGACCACAACCCGCTCATCGGGCGCGAGGCAGAACTGGAGCGTACCATACAGGTGTTGTGCCGCAAGGACAAGAACAACCCATTGCACCTGGGCGAGCCAGGTGTCGGAAAGACCTCGATTGTCTATGGCTTGGCTCAACGCATCGAGGACGGCAATGTGCCTGACAAACTCAAGGGCTTCCGCATTTATTCGCTTGACATGGGCACACTGCTGGCGGGAACGCAATTTCGTGGCGACTTTGAAAAACGCATCAAGGATGTGATGAAGGGAATAGCTGCCGAGGGCAATGCCATCGTCTATATCGACGAGATTCATAACATCGTGGGCGCTGGACGTGGCAGCGACGGCACGTTGGATGCATCCAATATGCTCAAACCCTACCTCGAGGGTGGCGACATCCGCTTTATCGGAGCGACGACTTACGAGGAATACAATCGAAATCTCACCAAAAGCAGGGGCATGATTCGCCGCTTCCAACCCATCGACATCCTGGAACCGAGCGTAGACGAGGCTATCGGCATCATCATGGCGCTGAAGCCGCAATACGAGGCGTTTCATGGTGTGAAATATGATGATGAGGCATTGAAATTTGCCGTGAGCATGAGTGCCAAGCACATCACCGACCGCTACTTGCCCGACAAGGCCATTGACCTGATGGATGAGGCGGGAGCCTTCGTGCAGATGGGTAAGAGCCACCGTAAGGACAATGTCGTGGATCAGGAACTCATCGCGCAGGTGCTGGCTCGGGTCGCAAAGGTCGATGCTCTTGCCATCAAGGAGACCGACACCGAGCGTCTCGACACGCTGCAGAGCCGCATCACTAGCAAGATTTATGGCCAAGACCGCGCCGTCACAGCTGTCGTTGAGGCTGTGCAGTTGGCGAAGGCTGGTCTCACCAACGACGACAAGCCGCTGGCTAGTTTGCTCTTTGTGGGGCCTACGGGTGTGGGCAAGACCGAGGTGGCACGGGTGCTGGCGCAGGAACTGGGCGTTGAACTGGTGCGATTCGACATGAGCGAATATATGGAGAAACACACGGTGGCTAAGCTCATCGGTTCGCCTGCGGGCTATGTGGGTTATGACGATGGTGGACTGCTCACCGATGCGGTGCGGCGCACGCCCGACTGTGTCCTCTTGCTCGACGAGATTGAGAAAGCGCACAGCGACGTCTTCGATATTCTACTTCAGGTCATGGATTATGGCGTACTCACCGACAACAAGGGGCGCAAGGCTTACTTCCGCAACGTCATACTCATCATGACCAGTAACGCAGGGGCGCAGTTCGCGCGCCAGGCATCGGTAGGCTTCGCATCGACGGTCACAACAGGTGAGGCGATGCTTACTCATGTAAAGAAAATCTTCAAACCCGAGTTTGTCAACCGACTGAGCGAGATTGTCGTCTTCGCCGATATGGACCGAACCATGGCAGGCCTTATCCTCGACAAGAAGTTGCGTGAACTCAAGACGAAACTTGCGGCAAAGGACGTGAAGTTACGTCTCACTGGCAAGGCACGACAGCAACTCATCGACATGGGCTTCTCGGCGAAGTACGGTGGCCGTGAGGTGGACCGTGTCATCCAGGCCCAGGTGAAGTCACGCCTGATGCGTGAGATTCTCTTTGGTGCCCTCAAGCAAGGCGGCACTGCCACCCTAGGCTACAGCAACAACACCTTCACTCTCACCTGCAAGTAGCAGCCAATAATTCATGGTATATCGCATCCCCAAAGACGAACTGATATTTCCTGACCCACACCTGTGTGATGAGTCCGATGGCCTGCTGTGTGTAGGTGGCGACTTGAGCCCTGAACGGCTCATTTTGGCCTATAGCCATGGCATCTTCCCTTGGTTCTCGTTCCGTGACTGGAACGAGCCGCAGTGGTTCTGCCCCATGCAGCGCTTTGTCCTTTTTCCCGAGGAGATACATGTATCGCACTCCATGCGCACGCTCATCAACAAGCAGCAATATAGAGTGTCAATAAACGGCGACTTCGATGGAGTGATTCATGGATGCAGCCTAGCGCAGGGACGCGTTGATATGGACGGCGCATGGCTCGGCGAGGACATCATCAACGCTTACACCGAACTATATCGTCGGGGTTTTGCTGCCAGTGTCGAGGTGTGGAACGAAGAAGACCGCCTCGTCGGCGGTCTTTATGGGGTAACCATCAATGGTTGCTTTATGGGCGAGAGCATGTTCTCGCTCGTGTCCAGTGCCTCCAAGCTAGCCCTCATCGGTTTGGCCTATCATATGCAGGATTTAGGCTGGAAGATGATTGACTGCCAACTTGAGACTCCTCACCTGCGTTCGATGGGGGCACGGTTCATCCCCTACGATGAATACATGGGAATCCTTAACCGCTAGTTCGATAGCACTTCGTAGGTACGCTTGCGCGCGCGGTCGATGCTGGCCTTGTCGCTGGCGTCGATGCCATATTTTGAAGCGGGTGGGATGACAACCACTGTGCCGGGATTGACGTTGTTGGGGTCACTGATCTTGTCGCGGTTCTCCTCGTAGATATAAATCCAGAAGTCGGGCTTGCCATAGTGCTTGGTCGCCATTTTCGACAGATACATCGTAGCGGTGCAGGTGTCGGTCACCACAGCGCCGTTGGTGGGTGCAGCCTTCGGCTCAGTGGCCTGGGCAACTACAGCTTTTTCCTCATTGACGGCACCGGCAGTCGTGTCTTGGTCAATGTTCTCTTCGGCGATGGTGTCGGCCTGAACGGCCTGTTGCAAATCTGACAGGACTGAGTTGCGGCCTCCATTCCAGGCGCCCCAAATGATAACGCCCAGTAACAGTGTCGATGCGATACCGGTTGCGAGGCCTTTGATGAACGAACTATGCGCAATCTTGCGCCTTTTTTGTTCATACTCAGTTTTCAGGTAATGCTGAACAGTAGGTTGTTCTTCGGCGTTTTGTTCTTCTTTCATGTCGGATTCATTTTGGTTAGTAATTATGGGTGTAGTTTCTACCTCGGGTTCTACCTCCGGCTCAGGCTCCACCTCGGGTTCAGGCTCTACCTCAGGCTCAGATGCCTCGGGTTCTGGCGCGAAGGGTGGGGGAGTCAGTGATGCGATGGGGGCAATGGGCGTAGCGACTGCTTCCTCTTCTAGAACGGGCGCTGCTGGCGCGTCAATTGTGGTGCCCTCGTCGCCCTCGTCAATCTGGCGAAGCATGTCGTCGGTCAGGTCATCGCTGAGCACAATGGATTCAAAGGCGGCAAACGGTTGGTTGACGGCGGCGGCAAGTGCCTTGTCGGGCGTGAACGACAGACGGGCATGCCCTGACGAATCGGCGGCGGTCTCAAAGGTGCCCAGGTTCTTGACTGTCACCTTCTGGCCAGCGATGAGTGCCTCGGACACGGTGGCGAACAACTCCTTGAGGAACAGTTCGCTCATGCGTTCGGTTGTGCCAGTGGCTTCGGCAATGAGCTGGACTAGCTCGGGAAATGCAATCTTGTTGTTCATGGCATGCTACTTTTTGAGTTTGTTCTTCAGCACATTGCTCACCTTGAAGCCCATGGTGACCTTGGGTGGCACAAGGGTGCGCTTGCCGTTGGCGGGGTTGGTGATGATGCGCTCGTTGCGCTTGCGGGGCTCAAAGGTGCCGAACCCCGGTATGGCGATGCTGTCCAGTTCGCTGCACCGTGTGGTGACAATGCTGGTGAACGCCTCGAGCAACTTGCTCACGTCGCTCTTGTCACGCCCCAACTTGCGGGCGACTTTTTCTATGAGTTTGCGATTGTCCACTTTCTTGAATTGAGAATTGAGAGTCTTCAACTTGCAAAGATACGCTTTTCAGCGCATATTACCAAGAAAAACCTTCAATATTTTCAAAACTTGCTCTCTCGTTGCCGTGACTCCAAAGTTTTTTTGTAACTTTGCAGTTTGAAAATTTAGAAATATTAAATCTTTACATCAATATGGAAGAATTACAGAATATTACCCCCAACGAGGAGAAGCAGGTGCTCAACTTTGTCGAGCAGATTGTGGCCGACGACCTGGCAGCAGGCAAGAACGGCGGACGACTGAACACGCGCTTCCCACCTGAACCCAACGGATACCTGCACATCGGACACGCCAAGGCCATCTGCATGGACTTCGGCGTCGCCGAGAAGATGGGCGGCACCTGCAACCTGCGCTTCGATGACACCAACCCGCAAAAGGAGGACACCGAGTACGAGCAGGCTATCATGCGCGACATCCACTGGTTGGGCTATGACTGGGGAGACCGACTATACTACGCCAGCGACTACTTCGAGAAACTCTACGAGTTCGCCATCCGCCTCATCAAGGAAGGTAAGGCCTATGTCGATGACCAGACCAGCGAGCAGATTGCCCAGCAGAAAGGCACTCCCACGCAGGCTGGCACCGAGAGCCCTTATCGCAACCGTTCGGTCGAGGAGAACCTGGACCTGTTCCAGCGAATGAATGCCGGTGAGTTTGACGAGGGCGCACGCGTGCTTCGCGCCAAGCTCGACATGGCAAGCAGCAACATGCACTTCCGCGACCCCATCATCTATCGCATTATCAAGACGCCGCACTGGCGCACGGGCACCAAGTGGAAAGTCTACCCGATGTATGACTTCGCCCACGGTCAGAGCGACTACTTCGAGGGCGTGACGCACTCCATCTGTACGCTGGAGTTCGTGCCTCACCGCCCGCTCTACGACCATTTCGTACGTGAACTCGCTGGTGATACCGTCGACCAGTACTGCCCGCGGCAGATTGAGTTCAACCGCCTGAACCTCACCTACACCCTGATGAGCAAGCGCAAGCTGCTGCAGTTGGTTAAGGAAGGCCTCGTCGCCGGATGGGACGATCCCCGCATGCCCACCCTCTGCGGACTGCGCCGTCGCGGATACACACCGCAGAGCATCAAGAACTTCATCAACGCCATCGGCTACACCAAGTATGAGGCGCTCAACGACATCAGTCTGCTTGAGCACAGCATCCGCGAGGACCTGAACAAGAATGCCAACCGCGTCAGCGCCGTCATCAATCCCGTCAAGTTGGTCATCACCAACTATCCCGAGGACAAGGTAGAGATGATGGAGATGGACAACAACCCCGAGCAGGAGAATGCCGGACGCCATCAGATGCCGTTCAGCCGCGAACTCTACATCGAGCGTGAGGACTTCATGGAGGATGCCCCGAAGAAATTCTTCCGTCTTACCCCGGGCAAGGAGGTACGACTCAAGGGTGCTTACATCATCATGTGCACTGGCTGCACCAAGGATGCCGACGGCAACATCACCGAGATTCAGTGCACCTATGACCCCGAAACGCTCAGTGGCATGCCCGGAGCGAACCGCAAGGTCAAGGGTACTCTGCACTGGGTCAGCGCACGTCACTGCAAGAGCGCCGAGGTGCGTCTCTACGACCGTCTCTTCGCTGTTGAGAACCCCAGTGCCGAGAGCGAACAGGACTTCCGCAACCTGCTCAACCCCGACTCGCTCAAGGTGTTGACCGATGTCAAGATTGAGCCATACCTGGCCGAGGTGGCAAAGGTCGAGGACAAGTTCCAGTTCCAGCGCATCGGCTACTTCTGTGTCGATGCCGACTCCACCCCCGACCGCCTCGTCTTCAACCGCACCATCGGCCTGAAAGACTCCTGGGCAAAGGAACAGAAAAAACTATAGTGTTGTCCCCCTAGCCCCCTAAAGGGGGGAATGAATAAAACAAGCCCTATGTTTGTGATATTTCAAACATAGGGCTTAAATATTCCCCCTTTAGGGGGCTAGGGGGACTGGAACAAGACCTTTACTTCGCAAAAATCAGATAGTAGTTCTTCTTGCCGCGCTGGGCGAGGAGGTACTTGCCGTTGAGAAGCATGTCGGTACTCACAGGGGTGTTGGGGTCGGCGAGCTTCTCCTTGTTGATGCTCACGCCACCGCCTTGGGTGAGTTTGCGCATCTCGCCCTTACTGGGGAACACTGCGGCATTCTCGGTCAGCAGCGCGATGAGCGGTGTACCCTGCTCGAAGGCCTCACGCGATACCTCAAACTGCGGAACTCCCTCGAAGACGGCGAGCAGGGTCTGCTCGTCAATTTTGTGCAGGATGTCCTTCGCTTGGTTGCTGAAGAGAATCTTCGATGCCTCGACCGCCATCTCATAGTCCTCCATGCTGTGAGCCATGATGGTCACTTCGCGGGCCAGGCGCTTCTGCAGCGGACGCAGACCCGGGTCTTGTGCCTGCTCTGCCTCGAGGGCGGCAATCTCCTCCTGTGTCAGGTCGGTGAAAATCTTGATGTACTTTGCGGCATCCTCATCGCTGACGTTCAGCCAGAACTGGTAGAACTTGTAAGGCGAGGTGCGGTTCGGGTCAAGCCAGACGTTGCCGCCCTCGGTCTTGCCGAACTTGGTGCCGTCGGCCTTGGTGATAAGCGGGCAGGTGATGGCGAATGCCTCGCCGCCGTTGATGCGACGAATCAGCTCGGTGCCCGTGGTGATGTTGCCCCACTGGTCACTGCCACCCATCTGCAGGCGGCATCCCTCGGTCTCGTAGAGGTGCAGGAAGTCGTAGTCCTGCAGCAGCTGATAGCTGAACTCGGTGAACGACATGCCATGGTCGGCGTTGGCCGACAGGCGCTTCTTGACCGAGTCCTTTGCCATCATATAGTTCACGGTGATGTGCTTGCCGATGTCGCGGATGAAGTTCAGGAAACTGTAACCCTTCATCCAGTCATAGTTGTTGACCAGGATGGCGTGGTTGGGTGCGTCACTGTCAAAGTCCAGGAACTTTGCCAACTGCTTGCGGATGCACTCCTGGTTGTGGCGCAGTGTGGGCTCGTCGATGAGCACGCGCTCTTGCGACTTCATCGAGGGGTCGCCAATCATGCCCGTGGCACCGCCAATCAGGGCGATGGGGCGGTGACCTGCACGCTGCAGGTGCTTGAGCATCATGATGCCCACCAGGTGACCGATGTGCAGCGAGTCGGCAGTGGGGTCGATGCCCACATAGCCTGAAGTCATTTCCTTATTGAGTTGTTTTTCGGTGCCAGGCATGATGTCGTTGATCATCCCGCGCCATTTCAGTTCTTCTACAAAGTTAATCTTACTCATCAATATAGTGTTTTAGAAAAATTTGTGCAAAGGTACGACTTTTTTATTAATAATTAATAATTAAGAATGAATAATTAAGAAACTTGGCCCCTCAAAGCTCGCGCAAGCGGGTCCTGATACCTGATTTCTGTTCCCCCTTAGGGGGTTAGGGGGACTTGCGTAGCCGCAGGGTCCAGTGCTGGTCCCAGACGGTGTTATAATAGG
>JAFZAK010000130.1 GCA_017557285.1 Muribaculaceae bacterium | reverse complement strand
TTGTTGGTAATCAGAGATTTACCAAAACTGGCAATTTGTTAAGGATTGAAAAAGTCAAAAGGCTGTTAAACAGCCTTTTATGGGGTTCGGGGCTATGCCCCGAAGCTGTCTGCATAGACCCCCCAACCGCCCTGCGCAGACTCTCCGAAAATCCCCTACCCTAAAAGCGGAATGTGCTGTCAGCGCGCCAACGTGCGACGCAAAACCAACACGGCAGAATTGGTTGCGGCGACGCACTTTGGCTTCCACTGATTTTGGCGATGTGGGCTTGTGTTCGATGGGCGGTGACAAGCATAGCGAGCGATGAGCATAATGCAGGACTTCGGGTAGGCGCAGCCCGCCAACAACCCTTGACGCGGAGCGGCAAAGCATTGGGCTAGCAGGGAACGGGAATGTAGCACAAGACGATTGAAGCGTAAGAGTGTGTGCCGCATTGCCATAGGCGTAGCACGATAATTTGTTAAGCATTGGGCTTGAGTAGCGGAAGGCATCGGGTGTCAGCGCAGCCTGCGAGCCGATACCCGATGCAGCGGAGCAAGCCGTATGCACTCGTGTAAACGCCGTCAATAGCAATGCATAGAACCGCAGGTGTTCACACTTTCTTACGCAGAATGAGGCGCAGGGCGCAATGTGAGTGACCGATAAAAGCCGGATGCGCGGGTTTGTCGGCGGACCAGTGGAGGGGTTTGAAACGGCTCGACGCCTCGATACCCGGAACGAAAGCAAGCCGTCAGCCGGTGTCCGAAACGATCAGCTCATCGCCGCCATGCCGAACCAGTCCTGAACGCAGCCCACATCGGGGGCTGTGGGTGGGCAAAAGTAAAGCCCTGCTTCCCAGCAGAGCTTTTACTTAACCAAATAAAACATCAAATGTTATGAAAAAACTTTACTACTCTTTATCTTTCATGCTGATGATGATCACGGATGCGACAAGCAGCCCCATGAGCAGGAGCCACGGCCACCAGGTGATGTCGGGAGGTTTCATGACAGCTATGTCATCACGGGCTTGATGGGCCGAACTTGCGATTGAGCGGTGAGCCGACAGTGTGTCAACCTGTGAAGTGCGACGTGCAGCGTCGCGCTGAACGATGTCGGCCTTGCCCAATCGCGCGTGTTTGCCTCGCAGGACAACCGAGCCAGAGCGAGGTTGGCTTGCGGGAAGGGCAAACTGTTCCATCGGCGCCATCGCCGTGTCGAGCGACAGCGCGGGTATTAAAATCTCGAAGCTGTCGATGTCGAGGGACAAGCGGCTCAACCACTGCGACCGCGAAGTGGTCGCAATGGAGACTGAGCCAGCCGCCTCGATGTCGTACTGCTCTTTCGTGGTAGCCGTGGCCTCCTTGTGACTTCGGCAAGCCACGAGCAAAACCACAGCAAGCATTGCCGTGGTTGCCGTGAGTGGTGTTCTCATAGTCCGAAATGTTTGGCGATGCAATCGCGGTGCAACTTTACGATTTTGGCCTTGCCCTCTGGTGATGATAGAAAATCCACGTCCTCGTGGTTGTCATGGAACAGGTTTTCTGTCAGCACCGCAGGGCAAGCTGTGTTCTTCAACACAAAGAAATTGGCTTGCCAATAATGCTCACTTGGGATGGAGCGGTTACCGCACAACCCCAAAGTGATAGCGGTATCGCAAAATGACTTGGCGAGCCTTTTGCTTGCCGCCGAGCATTGGCGAGCCACATAGACAGCGAAGCCTCGTGCTGTGCGCCACTTGCCGTCAGAACCTGCGGCATTGACATGGATGCTCACGTAGACACAGTTCTGCGTGCCGAACTTTGTGCATATTCCGTTGACGTATCGGCAACGGAGTGAAAGTTCGGTGCTTCCCGGTCGTGGCACCTCGTCGCCTGGCATGTCGACAAAGACGAGTAAGCCGAGCGCTTCGAGTTGTGGCTTCAGCAGGTCAACGACCTCACGGCTGAAACGATACTCACGGAACTTCTTGTCGGGCGAGCATTTCCCCGGCACGTTGCTACCGTGCGCCGTGCCGAGGATGACTACTCTTTTTGCCGTGTCGTTCTTCATACACTATGTAGTGGATTTGTTCATAGTGATTCTTTTCTTATTGCCGCTTCCCTTGTACTGTACCGACCGCTCACCGTTGGTGGTGACCTCCTGCGGCCTGATGTTCATTACTCTTTTCTTCATAATCGTATTCTTTAGGGTTTAGAGATTGTTGTTGAGACAACCGACATCGGTCGTGTTGCCTTCGTTGTCGGTCACGATGAGGTGCTGCTCCACCTTGTCAAAACTGCAGCGCTTGATGATGATGTTCGCGTTTTTCATGAAGCAGTAAAGCCAGTAAGGCGTGAGCTGGTCGATGACTGCGCCGATGGTGCGCTCAAAGAACGACTTGACCACGTCCATGTCGGTAGTGAACTCCTCCTTGGTGATTTGGTCAACCACGGTGCTGTTGTTGCGGAACTGCACCGAAGTGCTGTCCATGAAATAATAGAAGGGACAATAGCCTTGGCTCCCATTGCCGAAGTAAATCCTGTTCTGCTGCGTGCTGCTGTACTGGGCTTCGGTGACTCTGAAGCCAGAGAATTTTCCTGCATGGTGCGCCATCAGGAATTCATTGACAGAGTATGTGCCGTTGTACAGCTCAGTGTTGGTGATGTTGACGGTCGTCGACTTCTCCTCAATGGAAAGGACGGTGGCGGGCTGGTTGTCGGGTGCGATGCCGTGCATCTTGCCATCGCTGCCCTTGTAGCGCACTGACCGCTCGCCGTTCTCGGTGACTTCCTGCGGTCGGATGTTCATGACTCTCTTTTTCATTGTTCTTCGTTGTTTGTAAAGTTAATAGTGGGTCGATTTCTCTCAAGCTCTTGTTTCTTCTCCATCATTTGCATGGCTTGCATGATGATGCCGGCGATGTCATCCTTGTTCTTGACTATGACGTTGAAGGTGTTGGCCGCGTCGCGCAACTCCTGCTTGTCATGGGTGGACTCAAGTACGGACTTCCATTCACAGAAGATGTTGAATGCGCCCATGATCATCGTGAAGAACGGTGCGGGCAACACAACCGAGGTGAGCACGTCGATGCAGGAGAGGCACAGCATGGGGAGAAAGTACTTCGTGGCTTTCTCCGTGGTCATCTTCAATGCCCTGCTTGTGGTGACCTTTCCTGCCGCTTTCGCCTTGCGCAGACCGGCGATGAAGTCTAT
>JAFZAK010000129.1 GCA_017557285.1 Muribaculaceae bacterium | reverse complement strand
TGGCTATTATGCCATCGATAAGGAGAAGCCCGCCCTGCTGGGCAAGGTGCATGGCTTCGGCGAACTGGAGAACGACGAAGAGGCCGACATGGGCATCTACAGCATCGCCGGCGTGAAGCAGTATGAGACCGTCATGGCGCTCGTTCTCTACTCGGCGGAGCATGGCGACGGCTCGCACCAGGAACTTGCAGCCTATCACCCGCGCGGCGAACTTGTCGACCACATCAACATGGGCTATTGGAGTGACTGGAACGGATGCAACATCGACGACGACCCAGCATCGGATATCTCCATCATCACCAACTCGTTCCTCACCTTCACCGACGACGGCTTTGACCTGCACGTCGTGGATGAAGTGTACGACATCAACGACCACGAACGATTGGCCGAGAACCGCAAAGGCAGCGCCGTGAAGGTGGTGCACTATGCCTACGACGGCATGAACGGCTTCAAGCTCCAGGGCATTGACTTCAGCCACGAGGGGCTGTTCGTCGCCGACCACTATGCGCACGACGATATACGCGACCTGCGCTACTGGCCCCTGAGCGACACCAATGTCTTTGACCGTATCAACGAACTCGCCGCACTGCATGACGCCACCCGCGAAGTCCCTGACGACTGCTTTGACGATCTTGATGATAAGCTGCAGATAGCCGTCTCTGATATGCTTTGGGGTCGTACCAAGGCATTCATGCAGTGGCTCTACTGGCACCGCAACGACGAGAACAACCACCTCAAGTACATTGTTACCATGAATTTCGTCAGCGGTCGTGACGACATCGAGTCAGTCCTAGCTGTCCTCAATACCCCCGATGTCGCCAAGGTCCGTGAATACGTCTCCCACCTCCTCGACGGCTGGAATAACTGACCGTGTTCCAGCCAGGAGGGTTTTGTGATGCGCCTTCAGGCACGTCCGCACCAACAAAATCATCAATAATGCTAATGTGGACGTGGCTGAAGCCGCGTCCCTACATAGGTTCATCTCTACAACAAAACCATAATATTCAATGAACAACCGCAAAACACCACGTGCCGAATGGCATGATTACAATGGAGGCCTCTATTTCGTGACTGTGGTCACTAGAAATCGTGAGCAGTCGCTGGGGACAATTGAAAATGGTGTTATGCGACTATCTGTTGTTGGCTGTTTATTGGAAGAACAAATCCAATCAATTTCGAGGCATTTTCCATATGTGGTTTTGGACAGATATGTCATTATGCCTAACCATTTCCACCTTCTCATTTATATTGATAAAGACAAGGCTAATTACAAGATGCGGTCTCCACAATCGGTTGACGGCTTAAACCAGCAACAGGGTCGGAATGACTATTTCAAGGATGTAGCTGCATTGCAGGGTGCATTGTCGGTGGTAATTGGTGGCATAAAGTCTTGGGTTTCAAGAAATGCACATAAACAAGGTGCTGATTTTGGATGGCAGACGAGGTTTCATGATCATATTGTTAGAGGTCGGGAGGATTGGATGAATATTGCAGATTATATTGAACATAATGTGGAAAAGTGGGGTGGTGATATGTTCAATCCCGATATAGAAGCATGAATGTAGGGACGCGCCTCTAGGCACGTCCGCGCCAACAAAATGAAATATATGAATGTGGACGTGGCTGAAGCCGCGTCCCTACCTTTTATCGACAAAACCTTGTTGTAATCACAATTATCATAAACACAATTATCATAAATACAATAATTGTAAACACAATAATCATTTTTTGGTCGAAAAATTTGGTGGGGTGACAAATGCTTTGTAACTTTGTGGCACAAAAATAATCTGCGTTATGAATCCATTTGTCACACGGGGGTATGCTGGACCCCAATACTTCTGCGACCGAGAGAAGGAGACCAACGACATTGTCCAGTTGCTCACCAACGGTAATAATCTGGCATTGATTTCGCCCAGGAGACTCGGGAAGACAGATCTCATCAGGCATTGTTTTGCCCAACCGGCATTGCGCGACCATTACTACACCTTCTTGATTGATATCTATGCTACCAACACCTTGCGCGACTTTGTCAATGTGTTGGGAAAGGCGATTCTGGAAGCACTCAAGTCGCGCGGACGCAAAGCATGGGAGGGATTCTTGTTTGGATTGAAGTCCTTGCAAGCCGAATTGTCATTTGACTTTACTGGCAATCCTGTGTGGGCGCTGGGGTTGACCAGCATTGAGAATCCCGATGTAACCCTCGATGAGATTTTTGATTACCTCAATCATGCCGACCGTCCATGTATTGTTGCTATTGACGAGTTCCAGCAAGTCACATCATATCCTGATGGGGAACGTGTTGAGGCTACACTGCGCTCGCACATCCAGCGTTGCAACAATGCGGTGTTTGTCTTTAGCGGCAGTCGCCGACATCTGATGGGCAACATCTTCTCATCGCCAGCAAGGCCGTTTTACCAGTCGGTTGTAACCATGAGTCTGGCACCCATCTCTTGTGAGAAATATGCCGAGTTTGCAGAAAACCTATTTGCCCAAAACGGCAAACAGCTACAGCCTGGTGTTGTCGAGAAGGTCTATCAACAGTTTGATGGCATTACATTGTGTTTGCAACGGGTAATGAATGTGTTGTTCATGAATACGCCCGATGGCGGCATCGCCACGATTGACATGGTGGAGGAGGCTGTGAACTATCTGCTCAACTTATTGGGAGACAATTTTGAGAGTATGGTGGCTCAACTGCCCGAGAAACAACGCTCCGTGTTGCGCGCCATTGCTGCCGAAGGGGTGGTTAAGAGTATCTCGAGCGGGGCGTTCACCAAGCACCACCGGCTGCTGTCGCCCAGTTCGACGGTGGCTGCGACCAAGGCGCTTGTCGAGAAAGATTTTGTCGCTCAAGACAATGGTCATTACCTGGTATATGATCGTTTCTTGGCATTGTGGCTTAAACAAAACAATTGATAGAATGTCTATGAAAAGAATCGCTTTGGCTGCGATGCTGGTGGCCGTGACAGCCGTCGCCGTTCTGGCGCAGCCGGTAACTGTGGTGTCGACCCGCGTGTTGGTCGACTCGTGCGCCTATTTCCCGCAACTCAGTGCCGACGGCACGCTGTTGCTCTATAGCAACACCGAGGCGTCGGAGCTCTATCTCAAGGACCTCGCCAGCGGCCGTGTCACCACTGTCGCCGACCAAGGTCTGCCCGGCTTTGATGCCCGCTTCGCCCCCGACGGCACGGTTTACTACGTGACCCAAGCCTTGGGCAAGGACAACCTCGTCTACCATGCGGCGCATTGCTACGACCCTGCCACGGGGCAGAGGCAGCAGGTGCTCAAGCCCCAACATGGTGCAGTCTACGTCTTGCCCGCCGCACAGGGCGTCGCCATCGAGGGCGAACAACAATCTTACACCACCGCCAAGCAGGTAGGACTCTATGCCTATACACGCAACAGCGAACTGTTTGTCACCGATGGCGCTAGCATGAGCCTCTCCTCGCCAGCCGGCGAGTGTGCAGGCTACTTGTGGCCTTCGGTTTCGCCCGACGGCACGATGGTCGCCTTCGAGGCCGCCGGCAAGGGCCTGTACGTCTGCGATTTGGCGGGCAATGTGCTGCATCGTCTGCCCTCGGCATCCATGCCCGTGTGGCTTGACGACAACCACATCATCGCCATGACCAACACCAACTTCGGCGCCCAGCGCGACAAGGGTACTTTCCTCTATGTCACCACCCTCGACGGCGAGGTGCAGCGCCTCACCGACCCTCAGGAGCATGCCGTCCAACCCATGGTGGTAGGCGATAAGCTCGTCTATGTCGCCGACGGCGGACAGATCAAGGAAGCCACCCTGCAGTGGACACGTGCTGCGGCTCACCCCGATAATCGCACCCTTAGTGCCACGACGCATCCAAAGAGCCGTCACGCAGGCGCACAACCAGCTCCGCGCGTGTTCCTCAACCCTGGCCATGGCGGCCACGACAGCAACGACCGTCCCACGCCATACTATTGCTATGCCACCAACGACACCTTGCCTTATTACGAGTCGGACTCCAACTTCAAGAAGGGCATGGCGCTGAAGCAGATTCTCGAGAACCGTGGCTATGAGGTGGGCATCACCCGCACCGAGAACAAGACCACCGACGACCTCGACCTCTTCGAGATCTCATCGCTCGCCAACCATAGCGGCGCCGACATGTTCCTTGCCATCCACAGCAACGCTACCGGCATTGAGCGCAAACTCAACTTCCCGCTCGCGCTGTACCGCGGTTGGAGCGGCGAACCCTGTGTCGAGGGAAGTGATAGCATCGCCAGTTGCGTCATGCGGCATCTCATCGGCAACTACACCACCGTGTGGTCGCATCCCTTGCGCATCTACGGTGACTGGACCTTCTATCCCGACTGGGGACCGAAGACTGGACTGGGCGTGCTGCGCTACAACAAGTTGCCGGGAATGCTCAGCGAGGGCTCGTTCCACGACTACCTGCCCGAGCGCCGACGCCTCAACAACGACGACTTCTGCTGGCTCGAGGGATGGAACCTGAGCCTCGCCATCGACGAGTACTTTGGCCGGCCGGGTACTGGTGAGAATGGCATGGTGGCAGGCCGCGTCATCGATCTGAATGGCGAGACCCCTTATGCGGGCTACAAGTTCGGTCTGGACTACTGTCCCGCGCGCAACAACACCACGGTCACCCTCCTCGACAACCGCAAGCAGGTGGTTGCTCAGGCAACAACCGACGGTCTGGACAACGGCTTCTTCCTGTTCCGCAACCTCGCCCCAGGCGTCTATCACCTGCAGGCCGGCGCCATGACGCGCACCGTCACCGTCCGCCCCCACGCCTCCACCTACTGCAACTTCTCGTATTAAGGATAGTCCCCAAGCGGCCTCACCCCCTGACCCCCTCTCCGGTAAGAGAGGGGGAATGAGTTATTCTACCAGTGAAACGGTCTACCTGCATTGCGGTTTAAGTTGAAAAATTCTTAATTCTCAATTCTCAATTCTAAATTCTAAATTATTTGCAGTACTTTTGTAGGTTCATTGCATAACTGCACGTTGAAGGCTGGTCGCTACATATTGCCACTGGTGCTGGTTGGGCTGATGCTGCTCAACTGTTCGTTGTCGTGGGCGCAGACGCGTTCGCGAGGCTTGCGGATGCATGGCGGTACGCCTACCGAACTCGTCGACTCGCTGGTGAGAATGGCGGGCGACTCGCTCACTCCCGACACCGCTACTCCGCCCAAGAGTGGGGCGAAAGAGCGCTTTGTCAAGCGTAAGGTCGACCTGGATCATGTGGTCAATTTCAGCTCCAAGGACTCCATCGTGATGTACGGCAAGAGCCGTGCCACCATCTATGGCTCGGGGCAGATAACCTACGGCGACATCAACCTCACGGCCGAACAGATTACTATGGACATGGACAGCACGCTGGTCCATGCCATCGGCGTGCCCGACTCGGTGGGCGAACTCCAGGGAAAGCCCGTCTTCAAGGACAACAGCGGAGAGTATGAGTCGCGCATCATGAACTACAACTTCAAGACGCAGAAGGGCTACATCACCGACATCATCACCGAGCAGGGAGAGGGATACCTCACTGGCGGCATCACCAAGAAGATGGAGAACTACGAGTACTACATCAAGGATGGCCGCTACACCACCTGCGACAACCACGAGCACCCGCACTTCTACTTCCAACTCACCAAGGCCAAGGTCCGCCCCAAGCACAATGTGGTGACCGGCCCTGCCTATATGGTGCTCGAGGACCTGCCTTTGCCCTTGGCGGTGCCCTTCGGATTCTTCCCGTTTACTGAGAAATACAGTAGCGGAATCCTCTTCCCCACATTCGGCGAGGATTACAACCGCGGCTTCTATGCGCGTAATGGTGGCTATTACCTCGCCCTGAGCAAACACTTCGACCTGGCGCTGACTGGCGAGATCTACACGCGAGGCTCGTGGGGCGTGGCGGCACAAAGCAACTACGCCAAGCGCTATAAGTACCGCGGATCTTTCAATATCAACTACCTCACCACCATCACCGGCAGCAAGGGCGACCCCGACTACAACAAGATGCACAACTTCCAGGTGATGTGGCACCACTCGCAGGACTCCAAGGCAAATCCGAATATGAGCTTCTCGGCGAGCGTGAACTTCGCCACCAGCGGATATGCCCGCAACAGCCTGGACACCTACTACACCAACGCCTTCACCGAGAACACCAAGAGCAGTTCGGTCAACTTTACCTACAAGTTCCCGGGCACCAAGTGGAGTCTCTCGGCATCGATGAATATCAACCAACGCACCTCGGACTCGACGCTGAGCGTGGCGTTCCCCAACTTCACCCTGACCATGTCGCAGACCGCGCCGTTCAAGCGCAAGCGCATGGTGGGGGCAGAGCGGTGGTACGAAAAGATCAAGATGAGCTACTCGGGCCGCTTCCAGAATTCGCTCACTGCCAAGCAGAATGAGTTCTTCCACAAGAACCTTGCCAAGGACTGGCGCAACGGCATGATGCATACCGTGCCCATCAACGCCACCTTCAACGTGTTCAAGTATATCAACATCACCCCGTCGGTCACACTCAATGACCGCATGTATACCAGCAAGATTCGGCGGCAATGGGATCCCAATGCCAGTGCCGAGGTGCTGGACACAACCTATAGTTTCTACAATATCTTTGACTTTAACTTCTCCATGTCGCTAAACACCAAGATTTATGGTTTCTGGAAACCGCTGAAAATCTTTGGCGACAAACTGCAGACGGTGCGCCACGTGCTCACGCCGACTATCTCGTTCACTGCCGCACCTAACTTTGGTGCGCCGTTCTGGGGCTATTGGGGAAGCTATGACTATACCGATGCCAACGGCAACACGCAGCGCCGCAAGTACAGTTACTACCAGCATGGCATGTTCGGCAACGCGCCTGGCGAGCGCAGCGGATACCTCTCGTTCACCTTGGCGAACAACCTCGAGGCGAAGGTGAAAAGCGACCAGGACAGTACGGGCTACAAAAAAATATCACTCATTGAAAACCTTACGCTCAGCCAAAGCTATAACATGGTGGCCGACTCGCTGCGATGGAGCAACCTCAACACGAGCATCCTGTTGCGACTGTTCAAGGGCTTCAACCTTAACCTCAGCGCCACTTGGGATGTGTATAAGTATGGTCTGAACGAGTATGGCAACCCCGTGCGCATCAATAAGTTGCGACTGTTCCATGGCGGTGGCTGGGGACGACTGGCGAGTACGGGCACGTCGTTCAGTTACTCCATCAACAACAACACCTTCAAGCGCAAGAAGAAGGACTCGAACAAGAGCGAGACCTCGACGAGCAGCCAGGCCCGTAACGACAACCTTAACAGTGACGACGATAGCAATTCGCGTGGTAACGAGGCGCCCTCCGACATCCAGTTGACCGACGAGGGCTATGCCAAATGGGAGTGCCCGTGGAACCTAGGCTTCAGCTACTCAGTGAACTATGGATATGGCACCTTCAACAAGGAAAAGATGGAGTATAATGGTAAGTTCACCCACTCGCTGAGCTTTAATGGCAACATCCGGCCCACCAAGAACTGGAATCTCTCGTTCTCGGCCAGTTACGACTTTGAGAACCGCAAGATTGCTTACATGAATTGCAACATCTCGCGTACGATGCACTGTTTCACGATGACGGCCAGCTTTGTGCCCGTCGGGCCCTATAAGAGCTATAACTTCCACATCGCTGTCAACTCGAGCATCCTCCAGGATGTCAAGTACGACAAGCGCTCCAGCTACTCCAACGGCATCACGTGGGACTAAGTTAAGGCCTCACCCCCACCCCCTCTCCAGAGGGAGAGGGGAGCCTTGTAACCCTAAAATCGGACTCCCCTCTCCCCCCGGAGAGGGGTTGGGGGAGAGGCTGTTAATTCTTAATTCTAAATTCTTAATTTTATGAAAAAACCATTACTTTTCCTTCTGGTGTTGGCTGTGTCGCTGTGTGCGGCAGCTAACTCCCACACCTTGAGCAAGCCTACCGGCAAAGCACCCGCCAAGGTGGACATCATCACCGAGCAGCCCGAGGGCGAGGTTGTCACTTACGCCCGCTCGGGTGAGTACATGACCGTGAGTCTCTATGGCTACATCACCGACCAGCAGGTTGGTCAGCTGAAAATCGTTTATGACGCTGACGGAACGACAGTCTATATCAAAGACCCGTTGTGCTACGGCGAGGGTCAAGGCGTATGGGTCAAGGGCGAACTAAGCGAGGATGGCACGACCATCTCGGTGCCTCTGGGACAGTATGTTGCCTACAATGAGGAATATGACTATGGCTTGATTCTGTCATGGGGCGCAACCGAAGCCATTGACTTGGGTGACGACTTCTATTGGGTCATGTTTACTCCCGAGGACAACGTCGAGGCAGTGAACTATGCAGTGGATGCTGAACAAGGTACCATCAGCATGGTGGGTTCGGAAGGCGACGCCTTTGCCGAAGAACCCAACAACTGGAATGCCCTGGGACTCGCTGGCGTATGGAGCGATGACCTGAGTGTGGCAACCATTGAGTGGAAGACGGTGTGGACAGCGATGTCCGATGCTGTAGCGATTGCTCCTGCCAATCCCGAGGCTACAGAATTCTTCGATTGTGGTGATGAGAGCGGTTACACCCGTTTTGATTTCAACATCAATCTGCAGGATGTCGATGGCAATCCGCTCAATTCTGACAATGTATCTTACAGCATCTTCACCGACAACAATCAACTGTTCGTCTTTGACTACGACACCTACGGCCCCAACAATGGCTTTGAGGAGGACATGACCGAGATTCCTTATGGCTTCAGCGGTTATGACTTCTATCTGCGTCGCGTTTACTTCTATCGCACCAACGAGGGCGACAATCCGTTCTTCAACTGGCGTATCGGCATCCAGGTACACAACACCGTCGATGGTGTGCGCAACTCGTCAGACATCGTCTATCTCGAGGTGTATCCCAATCCTTATAGCGGCATTGAGGGCCTCCAGACCACCAAGACCGTGACCAGCGAGCGTTATTACAACCTGGCAGGACAAGCGGTGACCAACCCCACCGGCATCGCCATCAAGGTAACAACCTACAGCGACGGCACCACCACAACCACCAAGGTAGTCAAGTAACCCCCATCGCTTAGAGAAAAACAGAGGCGCAGCTCATATTTCCCGAGGTTGCGCCTCTTCTCCTCTCTTGATGAAACTAATAAAGCCCCGTCAGGGGCGTGCAGGGTCTAGGCAGGGGTGCAGCGTAGCGGAACCCCTGTAAAGGAATTGCAATAACAAATCAAGCCCCGTCAGGGGCGGCAGAAAACAAACAAATATGGCAAATACCTATGTACAAAACTACATCCATCTCGTCTTCCACGTGAAACCCAAAACAACACCACTATTGAAGGATGACACTGAACGCGTCTTCCAGTATATTGGTGGCATTGCTAAGCAACTAGGGGGCATTCTGATTGAGATAGGTGGTATGCCCGACCATGTTCACATATTGACATCTCTGCCCAAAACCATGGCGCTGGCTGATTTCATGCGAACAATCAAAGCTGAAAGCAGTAAATGGATAAAGACGTTGAATCCATATTATGGTGGTTTTGCATGGCAAGAAGGGTATGGTGCTTTTTCGGTCAGCGCCTCCGTGCTGCAAAACGTAGTACAATATATTCGTAATCAGGCAGAGCATCATAAGAAATTGACGTTCTTGGATGAGTATAAAATGTTTTTAAAAGCATATGGGATAGAGTATGATGAGCGCTTTTTACCAGGGTGATTGTTCTGTCGCCCCTAGCGGGGCTTGTAGGGGTGAGGATGCCGGAAACAGGGGTTCCGCTGTCGCTCCACCCCTGCCTAGACCCTCGTTGCCCCTAGCGGGGCTGCGGTTTCTGGTATCAACGCTGCTACTAGTGGTTGCTTTATCAGCCCAGCCACAAAATAATTCTCAATTCTCCATTCTCCATTCTCCATTAAATAGAGATTCTCAATTCTCCATTCTCAATTCTCAATTCAACGAAGGCGACCTCCTCTTTGTGGCGCAGGCCGAGGCCAATGCCATCACCGAGGTCACGCAGGGGATGGATGGGCTCGCCATTGACCATGTCGCCATCTTGCACCGCATCGGCGGCGACCATGGGCCGCTATACGCCCTCGAGGCCATCCCGCAGCAAGGCGTTACCCTCACGCCCATTGACTCGCTCCTGGCGCGCGAGCAAGCCGCTACTTTTGTGATTACACGAGTGGAAGGCGTCGATGCTGCCACCTCGGTGCGCTACGCCTTGCGCTACGTCGGCAAACCTTACGACGACCTCTTCCTGCCCGGCGACAGCGCCATCTACTGCAGCGAACTGGTGCAGATGTGCTATGTCGACACCGCCGGACGCCAAGTCTTTGGCACCATCCCCATGTCCTTCCACGACGCCTCGGGCCACATCACCGACCACTGGGCTGAGTTCTACCGCAACCGCGGTATGACCGTCCCCGAAGGCCTCCCCGGAACAAACCCCGGCCAACTCTCCCGCCACTCCAAAATGTTAAAAATTGTGTATTTGGAGAAATAATTCTCAATTCTCAACAAAAAACTGAAGACTGATAACTGATAACTGAAAACTTTGTTGTACCTTTGCCCCGCAATTTTGCAAACATCATATATAATTTTATCGTAATGTACTTAGATTCAGAGAAAAAGAAAGAGATCTTTGGAACGTACGGTGCCAGCAATACTGATACTGGGTCTCCCGAGGCGCAGATTGCATTATTCTCTTACCGTATTTCCCACCTGACCGAGCACTTGAAGGTCAACAAGAAAGATCATACGACTCAGCGTGCACTGAAGATGCTTGTTGGTAAGCGCCGCAAGCTCCTCGATTACCTGATGCGTAAGGACATCAACCGCTACCGCGCCCTCATCGCTAAGAAGGAGCTCGGTATCCGCAAGTAATCCACACACGCTAGCCGTGAAACAAAAGCACCGCCCATCAGCGGTGCTTTTTTGTGTCCACTTAGCAAGTCCCCCTCTTCAGGGGGGATTTAGGGGGGCGTAATCAGAACTCTATATCCACCTCCACCGGGCAGTGGTCGCTGCCGAAGACCTCGGTGTGGATGGCGGCAGACACCAACTTGTCATCCAGTCGCTTGGAGGTGAGGAAATAGTCGATGCGCCAACCGGCATTCTTCTCGCGCGCACGAAAGCGGTAACTCCACCACGAGTAGATGTCGGTCTTGTCGGGGAAGAAGTGGCGGAACGTGTCGGTGAACCCCGCGTCGAGCAGGGTGGTCATCTTCGCGCGCTCCTCATCGGTGAAACCAGCGTTGCGGCGGTTGGTCTTAGGGTTCTTCAGGTCTATCTCCTGGTGCGCCACGTTCAGGTCACCGCACACGATGACAGGCTTCTTCTGGTCCAACGAGAGCAGGTAGGCACGGAACGCGTCCTCCCACTGCATGCGGTAGTCCAGTCGACGCAGTTCGTCCTGGCTGTTCGGTGTGTAGCATGTCACCAGATAGAACTCTGGCATCTCCAGCGTGATGACACGGCCCTCGTGGTCGTGCTCGTCGATGCCCATGCCGTAGGTCACCGACAGCGGCTCGTGACGACTAAAGATGGCGGTGCCGCTGTAGCCCTTCTTGTCGGCATAGTTCCAGTAGGAGCGGTAGCCCTCAAACGACAGGTCGAGTTGGCCGGCCTGCATCTTGGTCTCCTGCAGGCAGAAAAAGTCGGCGTCAAGCGTTGCAAAAGCCTCGGCGAAGCCCTTGCCCACAACGGCACGCAAGCCGTTGACATTCCATGAGATAAATTTCATATTCTGGTAGTGAAGTTTAAGTGTCCCCCCAGCCCCCTGAAGGGGGAGCAAATCTATAAGTCCCCCTTTAGGGGGATTTAGGGGACGGGAATTAAAGTCCGCACAACCCTTCCAGCGTGATGGG
>JAFZAK010000128.1 GCA_017557285.1 Muribaculaceae bacterium | reverse complement strand
GGCATCGGAACATCCATCTTCTCGGTGGCGTTCACCCTGTTCATGCTCCTGCTCGACACGCTGGTGAGTTTCATCCAGGCCTATGTGTTCACCATCCTCTCGACCATCTTCATCTCGATGGCGCTGGTCGAGCCGCATCACCAGGCCGAATAACGTGTAGAATATAACAAAACAATAATAACAATTTAAAACTTACGACTATGTTAGGAATGATTTTAGCAGATGCTATGGCCAATCTGGGTGCAGCAATTGGCGCAGGTATCGCAGCTGTAGCTGCAGGTATTGGTATTGGTAAGATTGGTGGCTCGGCCATGGAGGCCATTGCGCGTCAGCCCGAGTCGACCGGTGACATCCGCAGCAACATGATTGTGATTGCTGCTCTGATCGAGGGTGTGGCCTTCCTCGCCCTCATCGTTTGTGTGCTGGCTATTATTATGTAATCATTTTCCCGATTCTATAAATGGAACTTTTCACGCCTGAATTTGGCCTGGTTTTCTGGATGTTTGTGGCATTCCTGTGCCTCTACTTCATCCTTGCCAAGTATGCATGGCCCTACATCATCAAAACGATGGAGGAACGCGCCGAGCTGATTGACAAGGGGGTAGCTTATGCACAGGAGGCTAAGGTGCAGTTGGACAACGCCAAGAGCGAAGCCGACCACCTGATTGCCGAGGCACGCCAGCAACAAGCCGACATCCTGCGCGACGCCGCCAAGATGCGCAACCAGATTATCGAGGATGCGCGCGGCGAGGCTGCAGTCGAGGCAAAGAAAGTTTCTGATGCCGCCATGGTGTCCATCGAGCAGGCAAAGAAGGAGAGCGAGAAGCAGCTCCGACAGGAGGTCAGCGAAATCGCACTCCAGATTGCCGAGAAGGTGTTGCGCAAGAACGTCAGTGGCGACCAGGCGCAGCGCGAACTGGTAGACAAGTACCTCAACGAGGTGGAGACCAAAAACTAACGGACTATGAATGACGGACTCATCCCCAAGCGATATGCCAAGGCTCTGTACAAGCTCGCCGTCGAGAATGGCGACTCGCACGAGATTTATGAGCAACTAAAGCCGATGCTGCGGGGCCTCAAAGGTCTCGACGACATCAAGCGTGTGTTGCTCAATCCCCACGTCAAGGAAGAAGACAAGGGGCGTGTGATGATGCAGCTCGTCGGGGCGAAGCCAGGTAGTTCGCTCGAAAAGTTCTTGTTACTGGTCATCAGAAACAATCGTGCCGAGTTTTTGCGAAGAATCGCATTTGCCTACGTGAACCTCTACCGGCAGGAGCATGACATCGCCAAGGTCGATATTATCTCGGCAGCCGAGCTCCCCAAGGAACAGGCCGACGCCATTGTCGACATCGTGCGGCAGCGGATGCCCGGCACAACGCTCGAGGTGGAGCAAAGTATTGATCCCGAGCTTATTGGAGGCTTTGTGGTCAAGGTAGGCGACGTCTTGCTTGACGCCTCGGTCAAGAATGAATTGAAGAAATTGCGTTTAAAACTTTTAAGTTAATTCAAATGATTAACCCAAGCGAAATATCCGACATACTGAAACAACAACTGAGCGACATTGAGCGCAATGTATCGTTCGAGGAAGTCGGTACGGTGTTGGAGGTGGGCGACGGTGTGGCACACGTCTATGGCCTGAGCAATGTCGAGGCCAACGAGCTCGTCGAGTTCGAGAACGGTGTCACGGGTGTTGCCATGAACCTTGAGGAGAGTGACGTGGGTGTCATCCTGCTCAACGAGGTGGACTCCATCAGCGAGAACATGAAGGTTCGCCGCACGGGCGAGATTGCCTCCATCCAGGTGGGTGAGGGGCTGTTGGGCCGCGTCATCAACGTGCTAGCCGAGCCCATCGACGGCGGTGGCACCATCGACGGCAAGCGCATCCGCCTGCCGCTCGAGCGCAAGGCGCCGGGCGTCATCTTCCGACAGCCGGTGAACCAGCCGCTGCAGACTGGACTCAAGGCCATCGACTCGATGATTCCCATCGGCCGTGGACAGCGCGAGCTCATCATCGGTGACCGACAGATTGGCAAAACCGCCATCGCTGTCGACACCATCATCAACCAGCGCCAGAACTTCGAGGCTGGCAAGCCAGTTTACTGCATCTATGTCGCCATCGGTCAGAAGGCGTCGACTGTCGCTGCGCTGGTCAACACGCTCAAGGCGCACAACGCCATGGACTATACCGTGGTGGTGGCGGCAACTGCTGCCGACTCGGCATCGATGCGCTACTATGCACCCTTTGCCGGGGCTGCCATTGGCGAGTATTTCCGCGACACCGGCCGTGATGCGCTGGTCATCTATGACGACCTGTCGAAGCACGCCGTGGCTTACCGCGAGATCTCGCTGATCCTCAAGCGCCCCTCAGGCCGCGAGGCATATCCCGGCGATATCTTCTATCTGCACAGCCGTCTGCTGGAACGTGCCGCCAAGATCAACGAGAACCAGGACGTGGCATCGGTCATGAACGACCTGCCCGAGGTGCTCAAACCCATGGTCAAGGGTGGTGGCTCGCTCACCGCATTGCCCATCATCGAGACGCAGGCTGGCGACGTGAGTGCCTATATCCCCACCAATGTCATCTCAATCACCGACGGCCAGATTTACCTGGAGACCGCACTGTTCAACGCCGGTATCCGTCCCGCTGTCAATGTGGGTATCTCGGTGAGCCGTGTGGGTGGTAACGCACAGATCAAGTGCATGAAGAAGGTGGCTGGTACGCTCAAGATTGCCCAGGCACAATATCGTGAGTTGGAGGCGTTCACCAAGTTCGGTGGCGACATCGACGCGGTGACCGCACGCACCATCGACACGGGCCGCAAGAACGAGCGACTGCTCGTCCAGCCGCAATACGAGCCCATGGCAGTTGAGGAGCAGGTCGCCATCATCTACTGCGGCGTCAACGGACTGCTGCAGCGTGTCCCGGTCGACCAGGTGGGAGAGTTTGAGAAACTCTTTGTCCAGTACCTCAAAGCTAAGCACCAGAGCGACGTGCTCGACGTGCTGCGCTCGGGCAAGATTGACGACGTCGTGATGGAGAAACTCAAGAACGCCGCCCAAGAAATCACAGGAAAGTACGAGAAATAGGAATTCTCAATTCTCCATTCTCAATTCTCAATTAAATAAAGTAAGAAGTGTCAACACTACGTGAACTGAAGAGCCGCATCGGGTCGGTTGCGTCAACGCAGAAGACCACGAGCGCGATGAAGATGATCTCATCGGCCAAGATGCGCAAGGCAACTTATCAGCTGCAGCGCCTGTCGCCTTACCGCG
>JAFZAK010000127.1 GCA_017557285.1 Muribaculaceae bacterium | reverse complement strand
TTGTATCTGTGTTATGCTCAAGAATCGCAAAGTCAAGGATGGGAGGCTGAACCAGGCTGGATCAGTTGGACAACCAAAGACGGCAAAAAAATCAAAAAAATTGTCGTTGAGTCAACGAACGAAAACATGCCCGACAGGATTAATATCTCCGCCCTCGCTTCTTATACAACGTCAGTCGATGGAGCCATAAGCACCTACACTTTCGACGGAGACGGCGCCAGCCAGGTCGATCTAGTTGGTGACGCCAATTCCCAAGCACTGATCAAGAAGATCACCGTGACGTATAAGTAAAACTATTTGATGAGTCACACCACCAAATTCATCTAAACTTTCAAAACCACCAAAGAAAGATATAGGGACAAGCGAGCAACTCCCCCTCTAACTGGTTGGAGGGGGAGTTGCTAATGCGCTGATTTATTGATTGTAAAAGGATGGAACGCATTTTACTTGCAACCAGCCATGAAGTCCTCAACGTCCTTGGCATGGTATGGGATGCGATCCTTGCCCAGGAAGCGGCAGCCGTCGTCGGTGATGAGGATGTCGTCCTCGATGCGGATGCCACCGAAGTCCTTGTAGGTCTCCAGCAAGTCGAAGTTCAGCCACTCGGCGCAGTGCCCGCTGCGACGCCAGTCGTCGATGAGCGCGGGGATGAAATAGATGCCCGGCTCGTCGGTGACGACAAAGCCCTTCTGCAGGCGGCGACCCATGCGCAGGCAGTTCGTGCCGAACTGCTCCAGGTTGGGGTGCGTCTCCTCGTCAAAGCCTACATAAATCTGGTCAAGACCCTCCATGTCATGTACGTCCATACCCATCATGTGGCCCAGGCCGTGCGGCAGGAACATCGCGTGGGCACCGGCGGCGACCGCCTCGTCCACATCGCCACGCATCAGCCCAAGCGCCTTCAGACGCTCGGTCATCAGGCGGCACACGCCCATGTGTACGTCCATATACTTCACGCCCGGCTTCGACAGCTCCAGAGCATAGTCGTGGCATTCGACCACGATGTCGTAAATCTCGCGCTGGCGCTGCGTGTACTTGCCATTGACCGGCATCGTACGCGTGTTGTCGCTGCAGTAGTTGTTCACCGTCTCGGCACCGCAGTCGCACAGTACCAGTCGACCAGCTTCAAGCTTCGCCAACGAGGGGGCGCCATGCATAATCTCGCCGTGCTGCGAGAAGATGGTGCCAAAGCTCTCATGCGCGCCATAACTATGTGCAATGCCATTGATTTGTCCGCCTATGTACTTCTCGGTCACGCCAGGCTTGATCAGGCGCATGGCCGTGGTATGCATCTGGTAGCCGATGGCGGCGGCACGCTCCATCTCCTCGATTTCCTGATCTTCCTTGACTGAGCGCATCTCAATGACCGCCATGCGCAACTTGTGCGAGCACTGTGCGCGCTGCTGGCTGGGATGGATGCCTAGCAGGTCCATCAGTTGGATCATCGTGTCATGGCGGTAGGGCGGCAGATAATGGATGGTGCGGCCTTTAGCGCGAGCCTTGTCAACGATAACCTTCAGTTGGCTCATCGGGGCACTGTTGGCTACGCCCACCTGGGCGGCCATGTCGGCGACGCTATCGACCGAACCATACCACACGATGTCCTCGATGTCGATGTCATCGCCGATGAGCGTCTCACGGTTGTTGTCCACGTCAATCACGCCTACCAACCCGTCGCGGTTCTGCCCGAAATAGTACAGGAACGACGAGTCCTGGCGGAAGGGATAATATGTATTGTTGGGATAGTTGCAGGGCGACTCGTTGTTGCCCATGAGGATGATGACGCCATCGCCCACCAATTCTTGCAGGCGGGCACGACGACGGATATAAGTTTCTTTGCTAAACATCTGTTTTGAATTAAGAATTGAGAATTAAGAATTAAGAACCTTTAGCTCGCCAAAGTCTGCACTTGCGATTCGGCGAAGCCGGGGCAAGCTATCAAGCAGACCTTTGGCAATTAAAAACCTTTGGCAATTAAGAATTAAGATTGTTTCGCCAGTAGAGTAACTCATTCCCCCTCTCCCTCTGGAGAGGGGGTCAGGGGGTGAGGCTCTTACTCAGCCACGATCTTGCAAATCTCAATAATGGTCAGCATCGCCTTCTCCATTGACGGAATGGGCACGTACTCATAGCGGCCGTGCATGTTCATGCCGCCAGCGAAAATGTTGGGGCAGGGAAGACCCTTGAATGACAACTGCGCGCCGTCCGTTCCACCGCGGATGGGCTGCACCTTCACCGCCACACCGGCACGTTCCATTGCCTGCTTGGCGATGTCGATGATGTGCATCACCGGCTCAATCTGTTCGCGCATGTTGTAGTACTGGTCCTTCAGCTCGACCGTCACGCAGTCGGGATACTCGGCGTTCATGCGGCGCACCAGGTGTTCAATCTCGCACTTGCGCTGCTCAAAGAGTTTGCGGTCGTGGTCGCGAATGATGTAGCGCAGCGTGGTCTCCTCGACCGTGCCATTGATGCCAATCATGTGGAAGAAGCCCTCATAGCCCTCGGTGTGCTCGGGAGTCTCCCAGCGCGAGAGCATCGAGATGAAGTCGTTCGCTAGGCGGATGGAGTTGATCATCTTGTCCTTGGCCGTACCAGGATGCACGTTGCGGCCCTTGAAGACGACCTTCGCACTGGCGGCGTTGAAGTTCTCAAACTCCAGTTCACCCAAGGCGCCGCCGTCCATCGTGTAACCCCATTGGCAGCCAAACTTCTCGACATCAAACTTGTGTGCGCCCATGCCTATCTCCTCGTCGGGGTTAAAGCCTACGCGGATGTCGCCGTGTTTCACCTCGGGGTGTTCCTGCAACCACTCGATAGCAGTCAGAATCTCGGCGATGCCTGCCTTGTCGTCGGCACCCAGTAGGGTGGTGCCGTCGGTGACGATAATCTGCTGGCCTACATAGTCGTTCAACTCGGGGAACTGCACTGGGTCAAGCACGATGTCCTGATCGGCATTCAGCACAACCTTGCCGCCCTGATAGTCTACGATGCGGGGCTTCACGTCTTTGCCGCTCATGTCGGGAGCAGTGTCCATGTGAGCAATGAACCCGATGGTGGGCACTGGCTTGTCGCAGTTGCCCGGCAAGGTAGCATAGAGGTAGCCATTGTCATCGAGCGAAATGTCGCTCAAGCCCATCTCGTGCAGCTCCTGTTCTAAGGCACGCGCAAACACCATCTGCGTCGGGGTCGATGGAGTCACTTCAGTGGTCTCATCACTGGTGGTCTCGTACTTTACGTACTTCAAAAATCGGTCTACTAATTTCATAGTAATATTAGTTTGTTAATAGTTATTGGTCAAAAGAATGGCTTGGAGTTCAATGCCGCAGGCAAAGTTACGATTTTTTTCGCTCACAACACTGGTCACAACCCAATTAAAAATCTTTAATTCGATAATTCGTGACACAGAAAGTATCAGATTATAGGAGGCGGTGTAGGCTTCGGGATGCTGTCGAAGGCACGCAGGGTGCGGATGTAACTGCGGCAGATGCGAACTAACTTGATGAGTAAGACGATGAAGAGCAGAGTAAACACCAAAGACACCCACTCGGGTACGGTGTCGGATGTCATCAACAGTGCATCGTAGGTGCCATGAGCCAGGATGGGGGCGCCAAGGACGAGCAAACGGTCGCGCTGCGTGTGGCGGCCACCGATGCGCACCAACGAGAAGAAGAATCCCATGATCACAGCAAACGCAAAGTGCGCGGGCACTGAGGTAATGCTGCGCATCAGGGCGATGGATTGCCACTCATTGGCATACCCGAAAACATAGGTGATGTTCTCGATGGCGGCAAAGCCCATGCCGATGCTCACGGCATAGACCACGCCGTCCATCCACTCGTCAAACCAGCGGTTGTTGTTTACGAGAAGGAATAACATCGCCAGTTTCGCCAATTCTTCGGGCAACGCCGCGCCGACAAAGGCGGTGTTCACGGCCGAGAGGAAGCTCTGAGGCTCATATTCCACTAAACCGATGACACCTAATAGACCCTCGAGCAGCCCGGCAAGCAGCCCAGAGAGGACACCCAGCCCGAAGCCCTTGAGCAACTGGTTCGTGGGCTCCTTGATGGTGTCACGACGGTAGATGTAGTAAATCAAGATGACGGCAGGCAACACCGCCGCAAGAATCATGTTAAATCCTATCATCTTTTCTTTTAATAATGTGTGATGAACAATAGTGCCACTCTACCAGCGCAGCGGTCTACCAATGAAATGATCTACCAGCGCAGCGGTCTACCAGCGCCCAGCGCGGTCTTAAAAATCAATATTCCACCTCGTTATTTATCATCTTCTCGGTATCCCAGGGAGCGGGGTCACCGCCAAGCCAGCGATGGAACCACTCCAGGTGGGCATTGTAGTAGACCGGCATCGATTTCATGTTGCTGGGCCAGTGGCCGTCGTTGCTGAAGACAATGAGACGGCTGGGGATGCCCAACGTCTGCAAGGCATTGTAGTACTGCAGGCTCTGCGTGTAGCTCACGCGGTAGTCGCGTTCGCCGGTGAGGATAAGCGTAGGCGTGGAGAAATTCTTTACCGATGCCGATGGGTTCCACTTCTCATAGAGTTCGCTGTTCCAAGGTTGACCGCCAAACTCATAGTTGGGGAACCAAAGTTCCTCGGTGGTGCCCCACATCGACGGGGTGTCATAGAGACCCATCATCGATGCCAGGCACTTGAAACGCTTGGTGTGGCCTTGCAGCCAGTTCATCATATATCCGCCGTAACTCCATCCCATGCATGCCATGCGGTCGGGGTCGACGTAGCTCAGCCGCGAAAGCGTGTCTGCGGCGAGCATCACGTCTTCAAAGACCTTCCCTCCCCAGTCCTTGCTGATGGCGGCGCAGTAGGCCTGGCCACGACCTGTTGAGCCATGGGGGTTGGGATAGGCCACCACGTAGCCCGCACCAGGATATACCTGCCAGTCGGCACGGAACGAGTTCATCCATTGCATTTGCGGTCCGCCGTGTACGTTCATTACCAGCGGATAACGCTTGTTGGGGTCAAAGTTATGCGGCTTGACGATGAAGATTTCCATGCTGTCGCCTGCTGCACCCTTAATCCACAACTCCTCCGAGGGGCGGAAGTCTACCTCGGCCTCCAGCGCGTCATTGTAGTGGGTGAGCTGGGTAGTGCGGTGCTTCTTCACCTCGTAGCGGTAAAGCGCATTGGGCTTGCCAGTCGTGCTGTTAGTGAAGAAGAAATTACCTTTTGAGTCGGTGACGGCTCCGCTGGCTGCGACATCGGGCACCTGGCGGACAATCTTGCCAGTGGCGAGCGTCAGCTCGTAGATGGGCATATACCCACGCACATCGGCAGTGAAGTAAATCTTGCTGCAGTCGTTGCTCCAAGCAAAGTCTTCGACCCAGTCATCAAAGGTTGGTGTGACGATACGAGTCGTTCCGTCCCGACGGTCATAGAGCGCGAGCTTGAAGCAATCGCTCTCATAACCCGGCGTGGCTTGGCAACGATAAGCGATATAATGCCCATCGGGACTGTATAGCGGGGTGCCGTCCCAGGCCTTGTTGGCGGCGGTGATGTTGCGCGCCTGACCGCCATCGACACTCACTAGCCACAAGTCGGCATTGGTCGATGCCTCGGGATGGCGGTCATGATTCGACACGTAGCAGAGTTCGCGGCCGTCGGGCGAAAAAGCGAACAGGCGGTCGCCGCTGGGGGTAAACAACAGGGTCTGTGTGCCTGGAGTGAGGTCACGCACTTCGTCGGTCTGGAGGTCGCAGACCATCAGATGCGTCACGCGGCCGTCGCCATACTCAGTCCAGTGACGGTAAAACAGGCTGTCGGCGATGTGTGCCTGCACGCGTCCGGTGTTCTTGCTGTCACGGCGGGCAATCGTGCGCTCGGCATCGGCACCAAATTCAGGATACACCTCTGCCGAGAATGCCACATAGCGCCCGTCGGGCGAGACGATGCCGTCAGCGACACCCAACTTGTAGTGTGTAAGCAGTCGTTTCTCGCGTGTGGCAAGGTTATAATCGAAGAGTTGCGTCATGCCATCGGGAGCCTGGTCAAAATAGTAGATTTTGCGCCCATCGGCACTCCACACGGGTCCATAGCAGCTTTCGCCAGTGATAATCTCCTCGGCATTCGTTCCGTCAATATTTGAGACGACGATGCGTCGGTCGCTCTTGAGGGTCTGCAGACTGGTGTTGCCCACACTGTACACGAGTTGTTTGCCATTGGGCGAGAGCCCCACGGCACTCACACTGGTGATGCGATAGACATCGGGGATGGTCACGGCACGTTTCTGTGCCATTGTGCTCAGGCAGGCGATAGCCGCCAGAGCCAGGATTAACATTCTTTTCATTATAATATCAGTTTTCAGTTAGTTTTTTTCAGCTTATTTGCTCCCCCTTTAGAGGGCTGGGGGGACGGGACATTAGTCACCAACTTCTCAACCAGGCGTGGCAGGGCATAGTTGTCGAGATCCTGCTCATTGACCCAGAGATAGTCTTGCGGCAGGGGAGGGCGTTGGTCGGTCTCTAGAAGCCAGAAGTCGGCCAGCAGGATGCGGTGGGTGAGCACATGCTTCACGCCTTGTCGCAGCAAGGTCATCTTCCCCTCGAAATGCGGCAGGGGCTGCTCCTCAATGAGCAGAGGTTCCCACAGACCCTGCCAGATGTCTCCAGCTGGGCGGCGGTGAATGGCCGTTTGTCCCTTGCAGCGGATGTAGATATATTGCAGCCGTCGAGTCTTGATGGCTGTTTTGCCCTGTTTGACTGGCAACTGGTCGACCCTGTGGGTATGCAAAGCATCACAAGTGTCGGCCAGCGGGCAAGCGTCGCATCGCGGCGACTGGGGCGTGCATTGGATGGCACCAAAGTCCATCATGCCCTGGTTAAACTCGGCGGCGTGCCCTGTGGGCAATAAAGACTGCGCCAATTCGGTGAACAACCGCTTACCCTGGGTGGTGTTGATGGGGGTGTCAATGCCGTAGTGCCGAGCCAGCACACGATAGACATTGCCGTCAACAACTGCGGCGTCAATGCCGAACGCCATACTGGCGATGGCGGCAGCGGTATAGTCCCCAACACCCTTGAGTGCTCGCAGCCCTTGCAGTGTGTCGGGGAAATGCCCCAGTGCGTCGACCTGCTGGGCCGCTTGATGCAGGTTGCGTGCGCGGCTATAGTATCCCAGTCCCTGCCATTGTCTTAACACCTCATCCTCGCTGGCGCATGCTAGGTCGTGAACAGTGGGCCATCGCTCGACAAAGCGCAGCCAGTAGTCCATGCCTTGAGCAATGCGTGTTTGCTGCAGGATTACCTCGCTGAGCCAGATGCGATAAGGGTCGTGCGTACCCCGCCAAGGCAAATCACGCCCATGGACGCGATACCATTGCAATATGTTCTCAGTGAAGGTCAAAGTAATGGAGTGACTAGAGTGTAGAGAGACGGCCTACCAGCGTAGCGGTCTACCAGTGCAACGGTCTACCAGCGCGAAGCGCGGTCTTAATACTTTTCAGGAAACTTATCAATCTTCCCCATCAAGTCGATGATCTGATTGCGGCGCTTGATGAGGTAGGGCGTGGGCTGTGCCGAATTGCGCTTGCGCGGGTTGGGCAGGGTCGCTGCGATGAGGGCCGCCTCCCGCTTGCTCAAGTCTTTCGCCGACTTGCCAAAGTGCAACTGTGCAACCGCCTCGATGCCATAGATGCCGTCGCCAGTCTCAATAGAATTGAGATAAACCTCCATGATGCGTTCCTTGCCCCAGATGAACTCAATCAGCACGGTAAAGTAGGCCTCCAGGCCTTTGCGAATCCAGCTGTGTCCATGCCACAGGAACACGTTCTTGGCGGTCTGTTGGGTGATGGTGCTCGCGCCGCGCTCTCGTTTGCCCTTTATCGCCTCGAGACGGGCCTGATAGATTTGTTCAAAGTCAAAGCCGTTGTGTTGCAAGAACAGGTTGTCCTCGCTAGCCATCACTGCTTGTGGAGCATTGTGCGACATCTTGCTGAGCGGGACCCACTCATGTTTGAGCGTAGGAAAGTCGCCGCCAATCGCTTGCTCGACGCATCGTGATATCATCAGCGGCGTCAGGTAGACTGGCACATACTTCAGCGCGACCACCATGATAAGCGTCGAAACAAAGAAAAATATCAATATGTTGCGCACCCAGCGCAATAACCATTGTAGCATATCTAGTTAATAGATAAAATCAAAATAAGTAATCAATAGCCGGGATTCTGTTCAGTGCCGGTGAGGGTAAGGAATTCGCCGGGGATGGGGAAAACGATGGTGTAGTGGTTGCTCTCGCCTGGCAGTTGCGGGCGGTCAGTATAGGCGCGGGTGAAGCGGTCGAAACGGATGAGGTCGTTGCGACGCCAGCCCTCCCATGCCAACTCAAGCAGCCGTTCGGTGAGGATGTTGTCTAGGGTGCAATCGCGTGGCGTGGCTCCTACGCGGTCACGAACGGCATTGAATGGTTCGCTGCCGTCCTGGCCGTTTCGCACCAGCGCCTCGGCACGCATGAGCAACACGTCGCTGTAGCGGAACAACACGATGTCATTGTCGCTCTGCTTGCCGTCCTTAGTGCCCGTGGGGTCAACCTCATACTTTGCCATGCGTGCCCCGGCGGTCTTCTCCCAAGCGGTGCCACTGACATCCAGCGCCACATGCCAAGGCTCATAGACCAGCGGTGTACCGTCGTCCAACAAGACAATGTTGCCATTGAGATCCAATGCCGAACCGGCATAGTAAGTCATGTAGAACCGCGGATCAAGTTCGCTCATGTCGTTCATGTCATGCTTCAATCCGAACGCGGTGATGGCCTCGATGGTGGCGCTGCTGCCATTCTCGCCGTTGAGTCCCATGGCTGCGGCATGGTTGTAGTGACGTGAGCGGAACAGGTTGATGAACTGTGTGTCGTAGAGGTACTTGTTCATCGGGATGGTGTAGATGTTCTCGACCGACGGCTCATTGTTGACCGCAAAGTTCTCCTGGAACGAGCCCTCAAGTTGATATCCCAGCATCTGCAGCTTGTCGCAGTAGTGAACGGTCGCCTCCCAACTGTTCATTTGTTGGCCGTCGATAGCCCACTTGATATTGCTGCCGTCAGGACGTGTCGCATCAGTCCAGCCATCATCGGCATAAACTTCGGCGTTGAGCATGAGTTTGGCTAGCAAGAAGTATGCCGCACCCTGCGTCATGCGTCCATAGTAAGTGCCCGGCTGGTTGCTGTGCTCCTCGCTCAGTTGGGTTGCCACTGCCTGTAACTCACTGACAATATGTCGATAGGTCTCGCTGCGCGGCTTCACTTGCAAGTCCGCGACAGTTGGCGAAGTAGTTGAAAATACTGGCACTCGGCCATAGAGGTCCATGACATAGAAATAGAACATTGCCCGCAACGCGCGCACCTCTGCCTCAAGGTCGCTCACATTCACACCTGGGTTTGCCTTGGCAAACTTGTCAATGCGAGCCAATGAGCCGTTGCATCCTTGGATTTCCTTCATCAGGTAGTTCCACACATCGCCCGTACCGTCGGCTTGGGAAAACTTGTGCAAGAACAGTGCTTGCCAGTATCCGCCGTCATACCAGTCGGCACCGCGCGTGGGCATGATGGCCTCGTCGGTGGTGAATGTGTTCAAGTCATACACGCCATGTCCTGTTCCCTGCAGTCCCTGGCAGTTCTCGCTGCCACCCACGTCACGATAGATGGCGGCCACGGCGTTCAGATATAACTCGTTGCGGGTCTGGTAAGCCTCATCGGCCGAGATGCGGTCACTGGGATTCTCCTCCAGGTAACTATCACATGCCGTAAGTGCCAGCAGTCCAACCAATATTATCAGTTTTATTTTCATGACGCTTGATAGAGAATTATGATTGTGCATTAAAAGTAAGCGCTCACGGCCAGAGAGTAAGTGCGAGCCACGGGGTAGATGTTCTTGTCATCCACACCCAGTGTGCCGTTGACATTGCTATTGTTGATCATGGGTGTCAAGCCCGAGTAGCCGGTGATGGTCGCCAAGTTCTCGACGGTGAGCGACAGGCGCAAGCGGTCGACCCATCGCTTGGCGCGCCCCATGGGTACGTTCCAGCCCAAAGTGACATAGTCGAAGTTGACATAGTCGCCACGTTCGAGCCAATAGTCGGTGGCAGTTTGGTCAACGATGTTCTGCTTGGGCGCGTCAGCCAGCACATTATAGCCTGGCAACGAGTTCATGTTCATATAGGTCAACGCAGTTCCGTTGTAAATCTTGTGACCAAATGCGCCGTTGAGTTGCAGCGTGAGGTCGCAGTTCCTGTATCGGAAACTGATGTTCGCACCCAGCAGCACCTTGGGCATTGCCTGTCCGCATAACTGCCGGTCGCTGGCCGCTGTAGCCTCGCCATCGTTGTCCAGGTCGGCGATCTCATAGGTGTATCCGCCATTGCCGTCGCTCTTGAGTCCAGTGCAGTGTGGCAGATAGAACACGCCCAGGGGTTGCCCGATCACTTGATAGACAATGTGGTTGTTACCGCCATGGAATCCCGCACCATTCAGGCTGGCGATATCGACATGGGTGGGGACCTCCAGCCAGTAGTCGTTATAGAATCCACTGAGCGACAATAGTTTGTTGCGCTGCCAGGTGAGATTGGTGTTGATGTTCAGTTCCATGTCGCGGCGCTGAAGTACAGTGGCACCCAACGAGATTTCCACGCCTTGATTTCTCATCGAACCCAGGTTGTCTAGCAATTTGTTGAACGAGAACGGTGGCACCGACACATTATATAGATAGAGCATGTCGCTCGTCTTGCTGTTATAGTAGTCGATACTGGCACTGAGCCATCCGTTGAGCATAGTGGCGTTGAGCCCCACATTGAAGGTGCGCCGAACCTCCCACTTGAGGTCGGGGTTGATGTTCTTGGGATTTCCCAGGCTCACCATCGCCTCGTTGCCCACGGGTACGATGCCACTGGGCATGAGCACATTCAATGACATATAACTGTCGATGCCCCCCATGTTTCCTGCCAGACCGTAGCCCGCGCTGAGTTTGAGGTTGTCGAGCCATGCGACATCGCGTAGCCACGCCTCGCGGCTCAGCGTCCATGCAGCCGACACACTGGGGAAGAAACCCCACTTGTTGTTCTCGCCAAAACGGGATGAGGCATCAGCGCGTGCAGTTGCCGATAGCGAGTAGCGGTCAGCAAAGTCATAACTGGCAGTGACCATAGCGGCTGCCATTGAGGGCTCCTCGCGGTAACTGCGTGTACCGTCCCACTGGGTAAGCGCACCAGCCTGGATGGCATCGTAGCCTAGTTGGTCATTGGTGAAGTTGGTGGTCGTGGTACAGTAACCCGTCAACTTGTCGCGTTGTGCCTCGCCATACAGTGTGGCGGTGATGTGGTGGGCATCGGCGCGATGATCCCAGTTCAGTGCCAGGTTGCCCATGAGCGACTCGGTCTTGCGGGTACCGCGGTAGGCCTGGCCGTGTGCCCAGATGCTCGTGGGCAGATACTGCGAGGTTGTGATATCATTGTTGCTGTATGCTCCGAACAGGGTCAGCCGCCACTCGCTTGCCAGGTTGACCGTGAGTTTGGCATGTGTACTCAGGTGCATTGTCTTGTCTTCGGTGCGGCTGTCCATCAGCGCCAACGGGTGGTTAATCTGGTTGGCATAAGTAAATCCGTCCCAGCCTCCACTAGCATTGCGCTCGGTGCCAAAGGTGGGGTTCCATGTAGCGGCGCTGTAGAAGGTCTTTTGTACATCATAGACTGCCGTGCGGTTCTTCAAGATACTGCCAAACATGCCGATATCGATGATGGCTACTCCGCCAAACAGCTGTTGGTGGACGCTCATGTTGCTGGTGAAGTTGCGCAGGCGGTCATGCAGGATAATCCCCTCATGGTCCATGTAACCCAACGATACGCGATAGCCGCCACGCTCGTTGCCGCCAACAAAGGCGAAGTGGTGGTCGTGCAGCAGTGCCGTCTGTTCAATCTCGCGCTGCCAGTTAGTGTCATAGCCCTTGTCGATGAGCATCTGTCCCGTGCGGTTCAGGTAGTCGCGGTAGCCACCAGCGTTAAGCATGTCCAGGTTCTTATAGACGCTGCTGAATCCTATCGAGCCGTTATAGTTGAATGTCGGGCCAGTGTTGCTGCCACGCTTGGTCTTCACCTCGATGACACCGCTGGCACCGCGTGAACCATACTGTGCCGTCTCACTGGCATCCTTGAGCACATTAAAACTCTCAATGTCGCCCAGATATATACTCGACAAGGTGTTCAGGTCACCCATCACACCGTCGATGATGATAAGGGGGTCGTTGCCGCCGGTAAGCGATGTGGTGCCACGCACGCGCACAGCACTTTGCGCCGCGGCCCCATTGTTACTCTTCTGAACGGTCACACCTGCCACGCGACCCGTGATGGCCTCGATGGGGTTGTTCACCTGCTTGCTGGTAAGTTCCTCGTCAATGACGTTTGCCATAGAATCGATAGGGGCGGTGTTCTGCCCCCATCCTGTAGCAGTGACGAGCATGACTGCAACCGCCAGCACTTGTCTAAGAATTTTATGATTGGTTTTCATCATCAAAGTTTTATTTGAGACGCCAGAAGGAAGAAGTCATTATGCATTCATTAAAGGCTATGGTCTATGGGCTTGTACTTCCAGTACCCGTCATTGAGGTTGAGCAAGTTCTTGAAATCTTGGGTGAGAACTGGGCTCAAAATCGGATAGTTGATGAGAATTTCGATGACACCCTCATTGGCGGGAGCAAGTTCTCCTGCGGGGTAGTCAAAGATGATGCCCTCGCGCGTGGCATGGAACTCATTAGCCACCTTGGCGGCGCGCTCCAGTTGCAACCGTTTCTCATTGTTGAGCCGTTCAATCTTGTCGTTGATGAACGAGAGCAAGATGGGCTCCTGCCCCGAGTCGAAGATATTTTTGCGCTCAAGCACGCTCTGCTTGACGCGGTCATAGTGCACATATCGTGTCACCAAGGTAGAGGTCTCTCCACTGTGTGTGCGGTGATCCACCTCCATGACCAAAAGCCGCAGCGAAGTGAGGATAGGGTAGGCCAACAGCTGTTCAGTATAGGCGTAGCGCGACACGATCTTGGGCTGGGCGTCAATTTCTTTGAAGTCCGAGAGTGCTTCGACATTGAATTTTGGTGACCGGGTCCACTGCGAGGCAGCGAACGTGAGGTTGTTGTCATTGCCAAACATGCAACTCTGCAGTGCCCGCTCCAGCGCAGGTATACTGTCATTGCCATTGACACTGATGGGCCAGCGAACTTTCACGCGCCTGATGCAGGTATAATACGAATTTTCGTCATCACGCACTGCCGGGCTACGGCTCACATAGAAGGCGTGGAATTCCTTGATGTCAAATGTATCAGGAATCGATGCTGTGGTGAGCGTGTCTGCAACCGTTGCGGTCGTGTCGTTGTCACGTTGCCACAAGTCACGGCTCTCGCCGCTTGCCTCAATGCGTAGCGAGAGGTACCAAAATGCCGCAGCGATGTCGATGATGACTAGCAGGGCGATGATGATGACGAGGTTCCGTTTAGTCATTGAATATCAAATGTAAACTATCAACTATTAACTATTAACGATCAACTCTAAACTCTTCTTCACCTGGTTCATGAGCCAGCGGGGAGTGGAGGTGGCACCACAAATGCCAATGCGCTCTTTGCCAACGAGCCAGGCAGGGTCAATCTCGGTCTCATTACTGATGAGGTGTGAGTCGGGATTCGCGTCAAGGCACTCGGCAAACAGGATACGGCCATTGCTGCTCTTGTTGCCGCATACAAACAGGACAAGCTCATGTTGGCTGGCGAACTCGCGAATCTGCGGAATGCGGTTTGCCACCGAACGGCATATGGTGTCGTAGCTCTCAAACTTGACCCCAGGCTCGATGCGGCGGCTTATTTCGTCAACGATGCGACGGAACTCCTGCACCGATTTGGTGGTCTGCGAGTAGAGGTAGATGTCACGCGAGTAGTCAATCTTGTCAATTTCGTCGATGTTTTCGATGACAAGTGCCTCGCCGTTGGTCTGTCCTACCAACCCATTCACCTCGGCATGACCCCGTTTGCCGTAGATAACGATTTGTGCCCGATGCGACGGGTCTTGGTTATGATAGGTTGCGGCGATACGCTGTTGCAACTTCAGTACAACGGGGCAAGTGGCATCTATAATCTCGATGTTGTTGCGGCGGGCTATCTCGTAGGTCTTGGGGGGCTCGCCATGTGCACGCAGCAGCACCTTCACGTCGTGCAGCTCTGCCAGTTGCTCGTGCGTGATGGTCTCTAGCCCAATGCGACCCAGACGGTCTACCTCGTTGCTGTTGTGGACGATGTCGCCCAGGCAATACAGGTGTCCCGACTGTTGCAGTTCTTCTTCAGCCTTGCTGATGGCGGTTGTCACACCGAAGCAAAACCCCGACCCATTATCAATCTCAATTTCCATTTTTACATTGTGCATTGATTGTGGCATGGGCGGCACCCAGCAAGTAGGCGTTTTGCTCGGGAATGGTCAGGTTTGAGTTGTCGAGAACCAGGGCATCCTCAGCTTGACGCAACGGACCCTCAGCGCGTGTGGTGTCGATGCGGTCACGCTCGGTGACGTTCTCCAGCACCTCCTCAAACGTGGTGGTCGTGTCGCCCTTGCCACGCAACTCGTCATAGCGGCGCTGTGCGCGCACCATCGGGTCGGCGGTGACAAAGACCTTGAGTTCGGCATTGGGAAAGACCACTGTGCTGATGTCGCGGCCGTCCATCACGATACCCTTGTCGCGACCCATCTCCTGTTGCTGACGAACCATGTCATGGCGTACAAAGCCGATGGCGGCGATGATACTCACCTTGTCGCTAACCCGCATCGAGCGAATCTCCTTTTCCACGTTCACACCATTAAGAATGGTGTCGCTCTTGCCCTCGTCATTGGGTTGGAAAGTGATGTGGATGTCATTGAGGCGCTGCTGCAGTGCAAGCTCGTCAACCGTCTCACCATCAAATAGACCATTGTCCAGACAATACAGTGTGACGGCGCGGTACATGGCACCTGTGTCGACATAGGCATAATTTAAAGCTTTGGCCAGTGCCTTGGCCATGGTGCTCTTGCCAGTTGACGAAAAACCGTCAATCGCGATGATAATCTTTTTCTCTTCCATAATGACTGAATAGATTTATTGTTGCAAAGGTACAAAATTTCGTGCAAACGAGTGCAATATAGCTTGCTTTAATTGCCAAGTGCAGCCGAAATTATCAAATAAGTGAGCGAAAAGTCAAATAAATTTGCCCGAAGGTTAAAATATTTATCATTTTCCGCGCGGGAACGCCATCGCTGCCACTCATCAACTCGTCCGCTTGTCTACTCGTTTACTCGTTTGCTCGACTGTCGCATTCGATATTTGTTACTTTTTGGCACATTTTTTGCAATATTTTTTGTCGTTTGGCAAAAAGTTCGTAACTTTAGGGCGATTTTTGACGACATTACTTACAATTAATCATTAATACTCAGAAAACTATGGGATTATTCAAGAACATCGTTGATGCGGCTAAGCAGGCCGCAGACCCCATGCAACAGTATGGTCAGCCTGGCTATCAGCAGCAATACTATGGCCAGCCCGGTATGCCAGGCCAAATGGGTATGAACCCGATGGCTGGTGCTATGGGTGGCGGCATGTTGGGAGGTGTCATTGGTCAAGTGATGACTAAGTTAGGTGGCCAACCTGGTATGCAACCCGGTCAGCAGGGCTATCCGCAGCAAGGCTATATGTCGGGTGTGCAGGGCCAGTATCCCCAGCAGGGCTATCCTCAAGGGCAATATCCGCAACAAGGTTATCCCCAGCAGGGTTATCCCCAGCAAGGCTATCCTCAGCAGGGCTACCCACAGCAAGGTTACCCTCAACAAGGCTATCCTCAGCAGGGTTATCCCCAGCAGGCTTATGCCCCTGGTCAGTACCCACAACAAGGCTATCCACAAGGTGGCTACCCCCAGGGCTATCCCCAGCAGGCTCCTAAGTCGGCCAGTGCAAATGCCTTCGCGCAGGCCAAGCAAGGAAATGTGACCATGCCCGCAGGGCAGCAACATCATCAGACGGCTCACACCCCGACGGGCGGACAATTCGGTCAGACTTCCCACCCGCAACAGCCACAGGCTGGATACCCCCAGCAGCAACCAGCGCAGCAGTCGGCATCGGCCAGCAAGTTCAAACAGGCCGGCGCTCAGATCTCTGATCAGGCCAAAGGCGTTGTGTCGGTCATCAACATGGGCAGCAGCAGCGTACCCACCGGTAAGTAGTTTATGAATGTCTACTTAACTACCTTTAACTACATCTAACTACTTTAAAAAGAAGACAATGGAAAATAACTATCAATCCATCGAACTCACGGTGAAGTTGGTGGCCAAGACGGGACTATTCTTTGCTTGTGTTGATGGAGAGTACTCTGAGAGCGAAAAAATCTTTATTGAGAACTATATCAACAACTTGGCAAAGGTCGGTCCGGTAGACGAGGTGAAGGATATGCTTGAGAATGCGCTGAATGTCCGATTCACACTCGAAGAGGTTATCGCCGACACGCGCGAACTGCTCGGCTACTTCCCCGAACCCGAAGACAAGAAGGCGATAGTGATGTCGATGTTTAACTTTATCCAGCATGTCATCACAGCCGACGGCGTCGAGCATCCCAATGAGGTCGAGGCCCTGCAGAAGTGGGCCGAAGCCTTAGTCTAGAAATTAATATAAACCAGAAAAAGAAGAGAGGGTGAATAATTCTCAATTCTTAATTCTCAATTCTCAATTAAAAAATGGCTTACAAAATTATCGACATCGAAGGTGTAGGCGAGGTCTATGCCGAGAAACTGATTGCCGCTGGCATCGAAAAGGTTGAAGAGCTGCTTGACCGTTGTGCAGCACCCAAGGGACGTAAAGAACTTGCTGAAGCAACTGGAATCCCCGAGAAGTTGATCCTCCGTTGGACTAACCATGCCGACCTCTTCCGCATCAAGGGTGTGGGACCGCAGTTCTCCGAACTGCTCGAGGCAGCTGGCGTGGACACAGTCAAGGAACTGCGCAACCGCGTTCCCGCCAACTTGCAAGTCAAGCTTGAGGAGGTTAACGCTGTGAAGAACCTGGTGCGCCGCGTTCCCGCCTTGAAAGAGGTGGAGAAAATGATTGCACAAGCCAAGGAGCTCGACCCACGCATGACCTACTAACCAATGCGTAATGCACAATTACAGCCAGACATCAGCCTGGCTGTTTTTTTTGTCCCCTTCCCTGACAGAAGATGAGCGTAAATTATTAACTATAAACTGTAAACTATAAACTATTTACAGTACTCTTGATACAGATTGATGTACTCCATGACGATGTCGATGGCACCCTGTCGCATGTCAAGCTTCAGTGAACCGTCATGAGCGACATCGGCCATTACATTGTACACAGCGCACCAGTCACCGTCGTGCATATACTGTTGCGACTGAATCAGAGATGCAATAAACGCAACACTGAAACTGTGATCCTTGTTCTTCTGCATCGCCTGCTGACCAAGTGCGACAGCATCTTCAACCTCAAAATAGTTGCACAAAGCCTTAAAGTAGGCGTAGACACACAGTGTCTTGGCATCCAGCTTTTTGTAGAGTTTGTCCAAGGTCTTCACCTTGTAGCGCTTCATCAAGTATTGCCCAAGTTGTTCTATCCCATCATTACCACTGATACTCCATCCCAAGCGATTGATGACAGCCAAACGCTCGTCAACGGGAGACTTCTTGTTGGAGAGGAAATCGAGCAAGGATGTCGGAATAAAATCTCCGGGTTCTATTTCTGCGGCCATTTGCACCATCGGGTGCTCGGCATAGGCTTGGTTAAAATCTGTTGATGTCAGAGGCGAGTCGGCCCACATCGCCATTGACCAGATTATAAGCGCTGACATAGAAGCAAAAAAACGTTTCATTGTTTGGTTCTTTTAGAAAGTTAGAAATAAATAACGGGGCTCTCATTCAATCCACAAAGATACAAAACTCATGCCAAAAGACTAATTATCCGTTCTCAAAACCGAGTTCTACGACCTTTGCACGAACAGTTTCCTCGTCAATGTTGCCCTCCACATAGGCGATGCCTTTGGCGAGGTCTATGGTAACCTGCTCGACACCCTCAAGCTGAGCCAAACCTTTCTCGACGGTGGCCTTGCAATGATTGCACATCATGCCTTCGACTTTAAATTCTTTCATAGTGTTGGTTTTGTGATGTTTGATTTGATAAGATTTCCAATACTTGCTGGCGATACTCACAATGAGCATGACCAGTAATAAGATGCTGCACACCCAGTTGAACCAGCCCACCGTCATCTCGTGAGTCATCGCCCCATGATGGTGAGGCATGGCGTTGAAAAACACCTCACGTAGCCCAGGCCAATAATCGACTACTATCCCAAATCCGATTGCACCGGCGACGATCGAGGCCAGATAGGCCCACATCGCCTTTCGACCGAATGATTGAGAGATAACCAGCATCGACGCCATGTTGGCGGCAGGACCAGCCATGAGCATCACCAGCGCGCAGCCAGGCGAGAGACCTTTCATCATCAGGGCCGCGGCGATAGGGATAGACCCCGTAGCGCAGATATACATGGGAACAGCAACCAGCACGATGACAAACATATTGAGCAATGGCCAGCGGGCATAGGTCTGGAAAAAGTCATCGGGGACAAGCACGGTGATGAGTGTGGCAACAATAAGGCCCAGCACCAACCAGCGTCCAATGTTCTGCACCATTTCAAAGAAGCCATATCGCAAAGCCTCGACGACGCGACCCCATAATGTGGGCTTCATCGGCTCGGCTACGGCACATGAGCCACCGCATTCTTCTTGTTCAAGGTTGCCCCTTCGCTCAATGGCGCCAACCACATTGCCACCCAGCATGGCGGTGACAAGCGCCGCGACTGGTCGTAGGATGGCGAACGGCAACCCCATCATCGAGTAGGTGGCAGCAATGCTGTCTACACCCGTCTGTGGTGTGGCGATAAGGAACGAGGTGGAGGCGGCGCGCGAGGCACCACCGCGACGCAGGCTTACTGCAGTGGGCAACACGCCGCATGAGCACAATGGCAACGGAATACCGAACAACGCGGCAGCTACCACCGAACGCCAACCTGTTCCAGACAGATAGCGCGAATAGACCCGGGTAGGCACAAACGCATGCAGCACTCCGGCTATGAGAAAGCCCAACAACAAGTAGGGCGACATCTCGTGCAACATCAGCAAAAAAGCATTCAGCCAAGCCATTGTTTTCAACTTTTGGCAATTAAGAATTATGAATCTCTAGTCCAGTCGTTGCAAAGGTACTGAAAAATCTGGCACCAAGGGCGGTGATTCAGTTTTTTTTGTTACTTTTGCCGAACAACTATCCTAATTGCTATGTTCAAGAAGTCTCTTTTGTTACTCACGGTGTGCATCTGCGGCCTCATGGGGCTTGCTCAGGACAATCTCCATCCTCAGTCGCCTGCCGACCAGTACCAATGGTCCGCCGAGCCCGATGTGCTCGATAAACTCCACCACTGGCAAGACTTAAAGTTCGGAATCTTGTTGCATTGGGGCATCTATTCGGTGCCAGGCATTGTCGAGTCATGGTCCATCTGCGTGGAGGACTGGATTACACGCGACACCACGCAGACCTACCAACAATATCGTGACTGGTATTTCGGGCTGGCCGACCAGTTCAACCCCACACAGTTCGACCCCGCGCAGTGGGCATCTGTGGCCCGCCAGGCCGGCATGAAGTATATGATTTTCACCACCAAGCACCACGACGGTTTTTGCATGTATGACAGTCGTGAGACCGACTACACCATCACGCGTCACGCATTCAAGGACGACCCGCGACGCGATGTGCTGCGGCATGTGCTGGACGCGTTCCGCCGGCAGGACTTCATGCTGGGCACTTACTTCTCTAAGGCCGACTGGCACTCGCAAGACTACTGGTGGGATGTCTATCCCAACCGAGGCCGAAACGTCAACTACAAGATTGAGAAATACCCATGGCGCTGGGAGCGATTCTGCCAGTTTACCTATCGCCAGATTGAGGAAATTATGTCGGGATATGGCCCGGTTGACATCCTTTGGCTGGATGCAGGATGGGTGTGCGCCGAGAACAATCAGGACATCCACATGCCACAAATAGCACAGATGGCGCGCCAACACCAACCAGGCCTCATCATCGTTGACCGCACCATCCGTGGCCCCTATGAGAATTACCAGACCCCCGAGCAGGCCATTCCCGCCGAACAACTCTCATACCCCTGGGAGAGCTGCATCACGTTGAGCGATGATTGGGGCTGGGTGCCACGTCCTCGATGGAAGTCGCCCGCCCGCATTATCAACACACTCGCCGAGATTGTAGCCAAGGGTGGCAACTTGGTGCTGGGCGTAGGTCCCACTCCTGAGGGAATTATTCAGCCCGAGGCGGTAGAGCGACTGCAAGCCATCGGCCGCTGGCTCGACAAGAATGGGAAAGCCATCTACGGCACCACCATCACGTCACACTACCATGAAGGCAACTTATGGTTCACTGCTACTAAGGACGGCAAGCGCCGATATGCCATCTATGCTCTTCCAGATGGCGAACAGTTGCCAAGCACAATCAGTTGGAGCGTGAATCTGCCCTCCAAACGCATCCGACTGCTGGAAACAGGCAAGGCCTTAAAATATAAAATAGGTGATGGTCGCGTGACCGTCACCCTGCCCAAAGGGTTGCCCCAACAACCTCTTGCTTTTGAGATAGAGTGAGTACACTATACAAAAAAATCCCTCCACTGGAGGGATTTTTTGATGCGGTTTTCGCTGACATTTCAATCGTCAAAATTGATAGGAACTTGGCGGACAAGGCTCTGCTCCAAGGAAATCAGCGTCTCTGTAGCCATCACACCGGGAATGTGCTGAATCTTGCCGTTGAGAAGCTCCATCAAGTGTTGATTGTCGCGCGCATAGAGTTTGATCATCATGGTGTAACTGCCGGTGGTAAAGTGAACTTCGACAACCTCAGGAATCTTCTCGAGCTCGGGAACGACGGTCTTGTACATCGAACCGCGCTCTAGCGTCAGCCCAATGAAGGTGCAAGTAGTGTAACCCAGTGTCTTGGGGTTGACTACGTATCTTGAACCTGCGATCACACCTACGTCAATCATCCGCTGGATGCGTTGATGGATGGCTGCACGAGACACGCCACACTCCACGGCCACATCCTTTGACGGAATGCGGGCGTTCTTCATAATGATATCCAAGATTTTCTTGTCGAGGTTGTCTATTCTTTCCATAGCAATAACCATTTTAAAAGATTCTTTTGCAAAATTACAACAAATTTTGATACATAGCTACAGATTGATATCAATAATTTAGGGTGTATAATGTTAAAGTTTGTTAACAATTGACTCTTTTGTCAACATAAAAAAACCGCGAATCACGCGAAACTTTCGCGTGATTCGTGGTATGCTAGGTGAAGAAGGTATTACTTCTTCTGCTCCTGCTTGCCGACGGTCTCCATTTCGAAGACGAGCGTCTCGTTCGAACCGATGGTCGGCTCGCGGCCCTCGGGACCGTATGCCAGGTCGCTGGGGATGATAACCTCAACCTTCATGCCGGGCTTCATCAACTTCAGCATCTCGGCGAAGCCAGGAACCACTTGGTTAGTCTGGAAGGGAACAGGCTCCTTGCTCGAGTCAAACTCCTTGCCGTCGATGTGCTTGCCAACGTAGTTGACCATCACCACATCCTTGTCGGTGAAGTTCTCGCCCTTACCCTCGTTGATCACCTTGTACACGATGCCGCTGGGGGTCTTCTGGTAACCAGCCTCACCAGCCTTCTTGTTCAGGAAAGCCTCACCGGCCTTCTTGTTCTCGATGGCCTTAGGATCCTTGGCCTTTGCCTCGGCCTGGGCGCGCTTGAGCTGAGACTCAATCTCCATATTCTTCTGCATCATCAGTTCCTGGTTCATGGCACTGTCAGCAAGGAGAGCTTTCTCAAAAGCAGCTAAGAACTTGCTCTCGTTGATTTGCAGGCTGTACTGCTGCTTCATGCCCTGGAACATGCCCAGAATCTGGTTGCCAATCTGCATACCGGCCATGTAACCATGGTTTGCGGTGTCGGCCTTGAGTGCGGCCTTCACGCCCTTGATGACCTCTTCCATCTTGATGGTCGAGTCCATAGCAAGCTGTCCCTTGAAGTTTGCACCCATGAGCTCACCGATGTTCATGCTTATCGAGTCGGCCAGAGGGCCACCCGCGGCGGCATTGTTGCCACCCTTCTCGTTGCAAGCCACAAAGCCGATAGCCATGGCACCCACGAGAACGAAAGATAAAATTTTCTTCATTGTTTTGTTAATTAAATGTATTTGTTTTGTAAATCTTCAATTCGCTAATTCGTGATAAGAAGTGTCGCTTATTTCTTGTTCACCTTGATGAGTTGAACATCGAAGATAAGCGTCGAGTTGGGCTGGATGGGACCCGTGCCATGCTTGCCGTAGGCCAGCTCACTGGGGATGAACAGGCGCCAGGCCGAACCCTCGTTCATCAACTGCAGGCCCTCAACCCAGCCAGGGATGACTTGGCCCACGCCGAAGGTAGCGGGCTCGCCGCGCTCAACCGAACTGTCGAAGATGGTGCCATCAATCAAGCGACCCGTGTAGTGAACGGTCACTGCATCGTTGATACCAGGCTTGGGGCCCGTTCCTTCCTTGATGATTTGATACTGCAAACCGCTGGCGGTGACATGGATGCCCTCCTGCTTGGCGTTCTGCTCAAGGAACTCGCGGCCCAATTTCTCGTTCATCTCCGAGCCTTTTGATTCCAGTTCGGTGAAAAAGTTCGTAACCACCTTCTTGGCCTCGTCGAAACTCATCAGTTTTTCTTTGCCCTCGTAGACGGCACGCAGACCGTCTGCAAAGTCTTCGATATTGAGCTCCTGGATGCCGGAACCCAGAAAATTATTGGCCATACTAAGGCCCAGTGCATAACTTAATTTGTCCATTTCGATTTAATTGAATATAGAAAATTGAGAATCACCATTTCGAGCATTGCATCAACAAATCGGTCTCAACTTTCGCCTCTGATATAAAATCGTGCAAAGGTACGTGTTTTTCTTGGTTCTGATTTGGTTTTTTCACGAAAAAAATGTATCTTTGCCTATTCAAATTCTAAAAACAGTGACAATTATGAAAAAATTAGTGGTATCTACCGGAGCCGGCATCAGTGCCGAGAGTGGAATGATGACTTATCGCGATGCGGGAGGTCTGTGGGACAATTATCCCGTCATGGAGGTCGCCAGCGCTGAGGGCTTTGCTGCCAACCCACCTCTGATTCATCAGTTTTACAGCAACATGCGCAAGAAAATGACCGCAGGAGTCATGCCCAATGCAGCACACAAGGGGCTGGTCGAACTGGAAAAAGACTTTGACGTGCATGTGATTACACAGAATGTTGACGACCTTCACGAGCGTGCTGGGTCAAAGAATGTGCTGCACTTGCACGGCGAACTGATGAAGGTGCGCTCGATGCGTCATCCCGAGCGAGTCTATGCCTTGCCGTGTGACGAACTCACCGACAAGGGTTTGGAGACAACCGTCGACACCCGTGATCCTTACGGCGACGCGGTGCGGCCTCACATCGTGTTCTTTGGTGAGAGCGTGCCCAACTTCGAACCGGCATGCCATCTGGTGCAGCAAGCCGACATTTTGGTCATCATCGGCACCTCCCTAGTGGTCTATCCTGCAGCAGCCTTGTTGCAGTACGCCAAGCGAGGAACACCTATATATTATATTGACCCCAAGCCTGCTGCAGTCCCCTCATGGGTCACCGTCATCCCCAAGAAAGCCACCGAAGGCGTCGCCGACCTCATCACCCTCCTCAGGCAATAAGCATTTATTAATCACGAATTAGCGAATTATCGGCTCTTTCTTGCTGGAGATTTATCCAACAATAAGAAATCGATAATTCGCTAATTGCGCCCGTTCGGTTGCGAGCTAAAGGTTCGTGATAAAAAAACTCGTGACTACTTGGCGAATTTGATGCGGAGTTTCTCGAGCATGTCGCGCGTCATGGCATCGAGGTCGTACTCGGGTTTCCAATCCCACTCCACGCGGGCGCATGTGTCGTCCAGGCGGTTGGGCCAACTGTCAGCGATGCCCTGACGCAGCGGGTCAACCTCATAGACCATCTCGAAGCCGGGCACATACTCCTTGATCTTGTTGTAGATGATCTCGGGATCAAAGCTCATCGCGGCAATGTTGAACGAGTTGCGGTGTACGAGACGATCGGGATTGGCCTCCATAATCTCGATGGCGGCGCGCAAGGCGTCGGGCATATACATCATGTCCATGAACGTGCCGGCCTTGATGGGGCAGGAGAACTTCTCGCCCTTGACGGCGCTGTAATAAATGTCGACGGCATAGTCAGTCGTTCCTCCGCCCGGAGGGGTAACATAACTGATGAGGCCCGGGAAACGAACCGAGCGGGTGTCGACTCCAAACTTCATCGCATAGTAGTTACTGAGCAATTCGCCAGAAACTTTTGTCACGCCATACATCGTGCGAGGTTGCTGGATGGTGTCCTGTGGAGTGCCGTCCTTGGGGGCGTTGGGACCGAACGAGCCAATCGAGCTGGGTGTGAACACGGCGCAATTCAGTTCGCGTGCCACCTCCAGCGTGTTCATCAGGCCACCGATACCGATCTTCCACGCCAACAATGGCTTGGCCTCGGCCACGGCGCTGAGCAGTGCTGCCAGGTTGTAAATCGTGTCGACCTTGTACTTGCGCACGGCATCGGCGATTTGCTGTGAATTGGTGATGTCCACTTCCTCGGCGGGTCCCGACTCGAGCAGTTCGCCCTTGGGCTCGGCACCCTTGATGTATCCGGCAACGATATTGGAGTTGCCGTAGATACCTCTCAATTTCATCGTCAGCTCTGAGCCAATCTGGCCTGTCGAGCCGATAACCAACACGTTTTTCATCGTTTTATCTATGTAATACTGTTAATGGTTCTGTTAAGACGGTTGCAAAGGTACGAATAAGCGAGCGAAGAGCAAAAAAAAATCGCATTTTTTTTTGCTCTTCCGAGCGGAAGTATCTTAGGCGCAGCCAACGGTACGAAAAGGATTACAAAAAATGCACTTTTTCGCGTGATTTTTTTCTCATGTCGTGATTTTTTTAGAACTTTGTGCCTCAAATAAACCAAATCATCTAAAGCATCTAGTCTTTCTAGACTGTCTAGATGGTCTACGACCCCCATTTTAACCGAGAACTAACGTCTAAAAACTAACGTCTAAAGTCTAACCGATATGTATGGTAAAATGAAAGAGTTCCTCACGCAGGAACTGGCCGACATCCAAGCTGCCGGACTCTACAAGAACGAGCGTATTATCACCACTGAGCAACGTGCCGCCATCAAGGTCCGCCCCGATAGCGACGTCCTCAACTTCTGTGCCAACAACTACCTGGGTCTGTCAAACAACCCACGTCTGATTACAGCCGCTACCGAGGCAATGAAGACCCACGGCTACGGCATGTCGAGCGTCCGCTTCATCTGCGGCACACAAGACCTGCACAAGGAACTGGAAGCTGCTATCGCCGACTATTTCCACACCGACGATGCCATCCTCTACGGCTCATGCTTCGATGCCAATGGCGGATTGTTCGAGGCGCTGCTTACCGATCAAGATGCCATCATCAGTGATGCGCTGAACCACGCTTCGATTATCGACGGCGTACGTCTGTGCAAGGCAAAACGCTATCGCTATGCCAACGCCGACATGGCCGAACTTGAGGAGTGCCTCAAGCAGGCGCAGGAGCAGCGCTTCCGTGTCATCGCAACCGACGGCGTGTTCTCGATGGACGGCAACGTGGCTCCGATGGACAAGATTTGTGACCTCGCCGAGAAGTATGACGCATTGGTAATGGTTGACGAGTCGCACTCCGCTGGTGTCGTGGGCAAGACCGGTCATGGCGTGGCCGAGCAGTTTGACCTCTATGGCCGCATCGATATCTTCACAGGCACATTGGGCAAGGCATTCGGTGGCGCAATGGGTGGCTTCACCACCGGCCGCAAGGAAATCATCGACATGCTGCGCCAGCGCAGCCGTCCCTACCTGTTCAGCAACTCGATAGCACCGGGCATCGTCGGCGCATCCATCGAGATGTTCAAGATGCTCAAGGAAAGCGACGCACTCCACGATAAGTTGGTCGATAACGTCAACTACTTCCGCGACAAGATGATGGCTGCTGGCTTTGACATCAAGCCGACACAGAGTGCCATCTGTGCCGTGATGCTCTATGACGCTAAATTGTCACAGGACTTTGCCGCACGCATGCAGGAAGAAGGCATCTATGTCACGGGCTTCTACTATCCCGTTGTACCCAAGGGACAGGCGCGCATCCGTGTGCAGTTGAGCGCCGGTCACGAGCGTGAACACCTCGACAAGGCCATCGCTGCCTTCATCAAGGTAGGACGCGAACTGGGCTGCATCAAGTGAGAAATTTGCCTTTAGCAGTTAGCCGCTAGCTAAATTCAAAGGCCTTAAAAATCTTTTGAAAAAAATGTCAATCAGCAACTACTGATTGACATTTTTTGCGTACCTTTGGCTACGCCCAAGATACTCTCGCTCGGAAAAGCAAAAAAAAATCTAGTTTTTTTTTGTTTTTCGCTCGCTTATTCGTACCTTTGCCAAAACATCTGTAAAACGTCGACGAAATGAAAAAATTAGCCTTATTCGCACTTGCGGCCCTGATGTTGCTGCCACTGGTGGCACAAGACCGCAGATACAACCTGTATGGTGTGATGTTCTACAACCTGGAGAACCTGTTCGACACCATCAACACCAACGGTACGTACGACTTGGAGTTCTCGCCTGCCGGTGCGCGCCAATGGAACAACGAGAAGTATTGGCAGAAACAGCACAACATGGCTTATGCCATCTCACAGATTGTCACACCAGGCACTCCTGATGGCCCCGCCATCATCGGTGTGAGCGAGATTGAAAACAAAAGTGTACTTGATGACCTCGTGCGCCAACCCGAGCTCAAGAGTCGTCGTTACCAAGTTGTACACCACGACGGTCCCGACCGCCGAGGCGTGGACGTGGGCCTGCTCTACAACCCCCGCCTGTTCAAGGTGCTCAATGTCACCAACCAGCGGTTAGAGAAACGCTATTTCGATGCGCTGGGCTACGGCGACTTGTTCAGTGAGGATTTCCGAACTCGTGACCAATTGTGTGTCACAGGTATGCTCGCAGGCGACAAGGTGACGGTGATGGTCAATCACTGGCCCTCGCGCTTAGGAGGACAAGAGGCATCGAGCTACCTGCGTGAGGCGGCTGGTGAGATGGCACGACAGACCATCGACTCGCTGTTGCGCGACGACCCCAACCAGGGTATCATCTTCATGGGTGACCTTAACGATGACCCGCAAGACCCAAGCTGCTCACGTGCCTTGAATGCTCGCCGTGACATCAAGGATGTGATTGACAACTATGGCGTCTATAACCCTTGGTGGAAGATTCTGGACAAGGGCATCGGCACGCTGGCTTATAAAGGCGGATGGAACCTGTTTGACCAGATTGTGATGACCGGGTATTTTACGCGCTACTACGACAGCAAGGAGAAACCGCAGCTGACTTTCCTGCGCGCAGAGGTCCTCAACCGTGAGTTCCTTAAGACTACGGAGGGCGACCGCCAGGGCTACCCACTCCGAACCTATTCAGGCGGAGTTTTTGTCAACGGTTTCAGTGACCACTTCCCCACCATCATCTACCTCGCCAAGGAAATCTCTTATTAATGCACAATTCACAGCCAGCTAATTATTCTCCATTCTCCATTCTCAATTAAACAAAGTTGGAACTCATCAACCTTAGCGACCAGCATTCGTTGGTCAACCACTATATGCGGCAGTTGCGCGACCGCGACATCCAGCGCGACCGCATGCGTTTCCGCTTGAACGTCCATCGCCTGGGCCAAATCATGGCCTACGAGATCTCAAAGCGCTTGGACTACACCACCATTGCCACCGAAACACCACTGGCGACGGCACAGACGCCCATTATCTCGAGCAAAGTCGTGGTAGCGACCATCCTGCGCGCCGGACTAGCGATGCACGAGGGCTTCCTCAGTTATCTGGATAATGCCGAAAACGCCTTTGTCAGCGCCTATCGTGAGTACCGCGAGGGCAGTGACGAATTTGATGTGAACATCGAGTACCTCGCCAGCCCTAGCATTGAGGGCAAGACCCTCATCCTAACCGACCCCATGCTGGCCACTGGACGGTCGATGGAGTTGGCATATCGCGCCCTGCTCACCCGCGGTGAACCTAGCCACATCCATGTGGCAAGCATCATCGCCACCGACCAGGCCATTGACTGGGTCAGGCGCACCTTGCCCGCCGACCGCACCACCATCTGGACTTGCGATCTTGACCACATCCTCAATGCGCACAGCTACATCGTCCCCGGCCTAGGCGACGCTGGTGACCTCCTTTACGGCGAAAAACTGTAGTTTTCATGAGTAAAGATAAAAAGCCGCGCCTGGGGTTTGAAGTGACCCCAAAAAGTTGGACGGGTTAAATATTATTGTCTAAGAGAAAGAGTTCGGTATTGCACCGGGCTCTTTCCTTTTAACCTGGATTTAATTCTTTTATTGTTATAGTAGTCTATATATTCATCTAAAGCCTTC
>JAFZAK010000126.1 GCA_017557285.1 Muribaculaceae bacterium | reverse complement strand
GGCATCGCCTATGCACGCGGACTGGAAGATGGCGGCGTGATTTCGGTGGTCAAGCACTTCCCGGGACACGGTTCCAGCGAGGAGGACTCCCACAAGACACTGCCCGTCATCAACAAGAAGATGAGCGAACTCAACACCTGCGAACTGGTGCCGTTCCGGCGTTACATCGATGCGGGACTCTCGGGCATGCTCACCGCACACTTGTTCGTGCCGGCCATCGACAAGGACCTGGTGCCCACAACGATGAGCAGCAAGTGCGTCAACGATTTGCTGAAAGGCAAATTGGGCTTTGACGGACTCATCTTCACCGACGCGCTCACCATGGAGGGCGCCAAGAAATACCTCAAGGGCTCGGCATGTGTGAATGCATTGCAGGCTGGCAATGACCTCATGCTCATGCCGGCAAATGCCGACGCCGAGGTCGATGCAGTCATGGCGGCCATCCAGGCTGGCACGCTCAAGCAGAGCGACATCGACGAGCGCTGCCGCAAGATGCTACGATATAAGTTCGCGTTGGGACTTACCCAGCCTCAGCAAGTGTTTACCTCACGCATCGAGAGCGACCTGAACACGGCCGATGCCCAGGTTCTCATACGTCAACTGCAGGCAAGCAGCATCACCGTCATCAAGAACCACAAGTCCATCCTGCCCGTCAAGAACCTGCAGAGCCGACGTGTCGCGTCGGTCACCATTGGAGCCGAGAAGGGGCTGAAGACGATGTTCCACGACCGTGCCGACGACTATGCCGAGGTAACGCAATATGACCTCAAGGCAGGTGAGAGTGCTGAGGCGCTGGCACAGAAACTCAAGGATAACCGCTATAACCTTATTCTGGTGGCGGCACTCGCCGACGATGCCACTGCCATTGAGCAAGTCAAGACATTGGCGAAAAAATGCGACAACTTGGTGTTGACCATTTTCAACAAACCCTACGACATCACGCGGTGGGGAAATGTCATCACCAGCGGTCATGTCAAGGCAGTTGTGCTGACCTACGAGAACTCCGAACTGGCCGAGGACTATGCCGTACAGACCATCTTCGGAGGCAATGCGGCGACAGGCAACCTGCCGGTGTCGCTGCACTGCGGAAGCAAGACCTACCATGCCGGACATGGCTTGCACTACGAGGCTTGTCGACTGGGCTACACCATCCCTGCCGAGGTGGGAATGAGCAATTACCTGTTGCACCAGATTGACTCGGTCTGCCGCCTGGGTGTACGCGAGCGCGCCTTCCCGGGATGCCAGGTCATCGTCGGACGCCACGGCAAGATCATTTGCAAGCGTTCCTATGGTGAGACTGACTTTGGCAGCGGTGTTGCGGTCAACGATAATACCATCTACGGACTGGCGTCGGTATCCAAGGCGACAGGAACGCTCAGCGCGGTGATGAAGGTCTATGACGACGGCAAATTCAAACTTGACGAACCCGCAAGCCGCGTCATTCACGGACTGCGCGACGGCGACAAGGAGGACATCACTTTCCGTGACCTGCTCTACCACGAGACGGGCATGCCGCCCTCATTGAGCATGTGGGAGATGATGATGGACAAGAACACCTATAGCGGCGCGCTCATCACGAACGAGGCCGATGCTAACCACACCATCAAGATTATGAACGGTGCTTACGGCCATAAGGACGCGCGACTGCGCACCGATATCCTCTCGACCACGCGCACCGACAAGTTCAACATCGCCATCGCCGACGGCATCTGGGGTGGACGCGTCACTTACGACTCCATCATGCAGCGCATCTATCACGCGAAGTTGGGCAAGAAAAAGTATCTGTACAGTTGCTTGAACTTCTGCCTGTTGGCCGATGCCGTCCAGCAGATGACGCACGCGCCGCTCAACTACTTTGTCAACAGTTACATCTTTGCCCCGCTGGGAGCGTACCATACGATGTACCGGCCACTCACTAAGTTCCCGCGTGAGCAAATCGCCTACACCGAGATGGACACCTACCTGCGGCGTCAGCACATCCACGGATATGTGCACGACGAGCTGGCGGCGTTCTCCGGCGGTGTGCAGGGCAATGCCGGACTGTTCTCCAGCGGCAATGACTTGGCGAAACTCTTCCAGATGTGGCTCAATGGAGGCACTTATGGCGGCGTGAGGTTCTACAAACCCTCGACCGTCGAGGTATTCACCACGCAGAAGAGCCCCAACAGCCACCGAGGACTGGGCTTTGACAAACCCGTCGTGGGTGACCCCGAAGCCAGTAACACCTGCGCAGAGGCGACGCCCGAGACCTATGGACATACCGGTTTCACCGGCACTTGCTTTTGGGTAGATCCGAAGAACGATATGTTCTACATCTTCCTGAGCAACCGCGTGAGCCCCACGCGCAACAACCCCAACTTTGGCCGCATCAGCGCCCGAAGCCACATCCACTCACTCATTTATAAAAGCATCAAAAAATGAAAAAACTATTTTTCGCAGCAATCGCCACCCTCCTGCTCGCGGCATGCGACCCACAGGGAGGCAACTACAAGGTGACGGTCAATATGCCCGACGAGACCACTGATGGACAGACGGCTTATCTCACTAGTTATGACACGGGCGACACCCTCAACCAGGGCGCCATTAAGGACAAAATGGTGGTGCTTGAGGGTACTGTCGACACCACTTACATGGCACGACTGATTGTGGGTGATAAACGCATGGAATTTGTCGTCGAACCCGCCGAAATTGCCATCAACTGGCAAGAGCACAAGGCCATTGGAGGCTCGCTTAATGATGCCCTCAATGCCATCGGAGCCGATCTGGAGACAATCTCTAAAGAGGCTGAGGGTGCGACAGCAGAACAGTCGATGGAAATGGAAAAGAAGATGGTTGACCGCTTCTATAAGGCTTATGAGGACAACAAGGACAACGGCATTGGACCCTGGGCGTTCAATTACTACCTGATGTACAACGAGTTTGGGCTCGAGCAGCTAGACTCTATCATCAACACCGCGCCATCGCGTTATCGCAACCTCAAGCGAGTGCAGAAGGCCCTCAATGGTGCCAAGGCACTTGTCGCTACGGCGGTAGGACAGCAGTTCACCGATTTTGCAGACGCACAGGGCGTGAAACTCTCTGACTTCGCAGGAAAGGGCAAATACACCCTGGTAGACTTCTGGGCAAGTTGGTGCGGACCTTGTCGTCGCGAGATCCCTAACATCAAGGGACTCTATGACAAGTACAAGGATAAGATGAACTTTGTGGGTGTTGCCGTATGGGACGATCCTGAGGACACCAAGAAGGCCATGGAGCAACTCAAGATGCCGTGGCCCGTCATGGAAGGCGGTAAGAACTGGCAAGAGCCTACCGACCTCTATGGCGTCAATGGAATCCCTCACATCATGCTCATCGACCCCGATGGCAAGATTGTCGCCCGCCAACTCGCCGGCGACCTCCTCATCAAAACCGTCGACGACCTCTTCAAATAAAGCACAATGTAAAACCTCGATCACTCGAACATTCGATCGCTCGATTATTCGATTACTCGAATGTTCGAATGCTCGAAAACTCAAAAATCCCCCCAAAAAGATGCCCATCGAAATCAAATCTGTCAAAGGCTATTACTTTTTAGATGCATGGGTGATGTCACACATCATCCACCAAGCGACAATTAGTTTCTGCCAGCGATATCTCAACAAGAGCAACGACCCTGGAGGGCGTCTTTATGACCAGATGGTAATGGCGGCGCGCAGTGCACCAGCCAACATCGCAGAGGGGAGCTCTCGCCGGCAAACCAGCAGCGAGACAGAGATGCGACTTACCGATGTGGCACGAGCGACACTGAGCGAATTGTTGAGTGATTTCATGGCATTCTCACTGACCTATAATATTGAACCATGGGCAAAAGATAGCGAGAACTATCAAAATTTCAGAAACATTCAACTTGATCGGCCCAATTATGGGGCAGACATTGAACGGGATGCATGGTTGCACGTGCAAGCACAACGCCAGAAGTTTGCAAATTGGGTTGAAAGTGACGACTTGGCTGTGCGAGTCAATTCAATAAAGCAACTCATCAATCGCAACATTGTGATGTTGCAGAAAATGATTGAAAGACAATTAGACGAGTTTAAACACGAAGGAGGCTTTACTGAGCAACTCGGGAAGGAACGCATTGCCACTCAAACCATTCAGGCGGCAGAACAAGGTGCGCCATCTTGTCCTATTTGTGGAAAAACGATGATTAGGCGAACCATCAAACGGGGCGCTAAAGCAGGTCACCAATTCTGGGGCTGCTCTGCCTACCCCCAGTGTCAAGGCACCCGCCACACATAATTAGAAAAAAACGAATCCCCAAAATTTTGGGGATTTGTTTTTATACCCTTTCATTAGGGGTACTAATCTTGCTCGTGCTGCAGCAGCCATTGCTTGCGGTCCACTCCGCCACCGTAGCCGCCCAGTGTGCCGTCAGACGCAATGACGCGATGGCATGGCACGATAATGCTCACGGGGTTGGCATGGTTGGCTTGCGCCACGGCGCGGAACGACTGCGGATGCCCGATGTGCTGCGCTTGCTCACGGTAACTCTCGGTGGCGCCGTAAGGAATGCGTTGCAGTTCAGCCCATGCCAACTGCTGGAACTCAGTGCCCACCAGATGTAACGGCAGAGAGAACGCGCGGCGTTCACCGGCAAAGTATTCCTCCAACTGCCTGCGACAATGGTCGAGTAGGGGAGTGCTGCACGCAACAACGCTCAAACCTAACTTTTTGCCCAATCGTGACAATTCGTCGGCAGCATCGTGCATACCTACCAGCACAATGCCCTCCTCGCTGCATGCCAGCGTGAGTTCGCCAACAGGCGACGGCATCGTCGTGTAGCATAACTCACCGCGATGCACAGGGGCAATACCCAACGATGCAGCTCGACGCATCATCAGACCGTAGGCCTGCGCATAGTCGTTCTGGATGTCACCCTCCAGGATGGCCTCCTTGATGACATCCTTGATTTCACCCACTTCGCGGCTGGGCTTCAGCCCAAAGGTGTCCATCACCTCTTGACCGTCGATGGGTGGTTGGAAGTTGCGCACGCGGTCTTTCTCCTCGATGTCGACCAGCTTCTGTTTCACCAGGTCGAAGTTCTCCTTGAAGCGTTTGACTCTCTCTTGATTTTTGCTGGTGATGTCGGCCTTGCACAGCGTCATCAGGTCATCGATGTCGTCGCCAGCATCAAACAGCAGGCGGCGCACTGCCGAGTCGGTCACCTCGTCCTCGACAAGCGCGATGGGACGCATGTGCAGACCCACAAGCTTCTTCACATACTTCATGTGCTCATTCAGCGGCAGACGCATCTTTCCGAAAATCTTTGGAATCATGCGCTCGCCCACCAGATTGTGGTTGTGGAAGGTCCAGCCCTGCTGGTCGTCCCACCGTTTGCACACGGGTTTGCCGATGTCGTGCAGCAGTGCCGTCCAGCGCAGCCACTCGTTGTCGCTCGATGCAGCCACGTTGTCCAGCACCTGCATCGTGTGTAGGAAATTGTCCTTATGAGCGCGTCCGTTCATCACCTCAACACCCTTCATCGCGGCGAGTTCGGGGAAAATGAGCGGCAGCAGACCCGACTCGTCGAGCAGGAAGAACCCGCGTGACGGATGCGGAGAGCGCATGATCTTCATCAGTTCATCAGCGATGCGCTCGCGCGTGATAATGCCGATGCGTTGTGCGTTGCGACGGATGGCGCTCATCGTGTCGGGGAATATGTCAAAGTCAAGCTGCGTGGCGAAACGCACTGCTCGCATCATGCGCAACGGGTCGTCGCTGAACGTGATGTCGGGGTCCAGCGGTGTGCGGATGATGCGTCGCGACAAGTCGCCCATACCATCAAACGGGTCAAGCAATTCGCCGTAGCGGCCAGCATTCAGGCAGATGGCCATCGCGTTGATGGTGAAGTCGCGGCGGCGCTGATCGTCATCAAGAGTGCCGTCCTCGACGATGGGATTGCGGCTCTCGCGGTGATAGCTCTCGCGGCGGGCACCCACAAACTCCAGTTCCCAGTCGCGCGTCTTCACTTGTGCCGTGCCGAAGCTCTTGAATACCGCAAGGTGGGCACGACGGCTAATGCGTGATGCGATGGCAGTAGCCAACTCGATGCCACTGCCCACAGTCACAAAGTCCATGTCGTTGCTCGTACGGTCCAGGAAGATGTCGCGCACATAGCCACCCACCACATAGCACTCACGTCCCAACTCGTCGGCCACTGCGCCGACCAGATGGAACACTTCTTGCTCAAGATGAGCGGCTATTTTTGCTTGGTTCTTATCCATTTTAGCCCTTTCAAGACTGCAAAGTTACTATTTTATCCCCAATAAATCGCGTTTTTTGCCCCTTTTGGACGATTTTATGCCACAAAACTTGGCTAATTCAACTATTATGACTAACTTTGCAGCCGATTTGAAGTGATAACCGATCACTATACACAACTTTCACACGCCCGTTCGGGCAAATTTTTCCACAATTACATTATTAGATTGACAACATCCTGGCCATTGCCAGGCATACAAAACTAATGAGACATGACTAACATGTTCATTCTGATAATGCTTTTCACACCTATTATTTAAATAATGTACAGTTTTAATGATTTGAACGAAATGAGCGACTCGCAGTTGCGAGACATCGCTCGTTCTATGGGACTGAAAAAGGTAGATGCCACCGATTCAGAGGCACTCATTTACCAAGTTCTGGATCAACAGGCCAGCGAGGCCGCTAAAACTCCCGAACCAGCGCCTAAACGCAAACGCGGACGCAAAGCCGCCAGTGAGGCAAAGGCTACGGAAGTGAAGAAAGAAGATAAAGCAGAAAAACAAGAAGAGACTCAACCACAACCCCAGACAGTGGAAGTCGAAGAAAAGCCACGAAAAAAGCGCGGACGTCCATCTGCTGCCGAGAAAGCAGCCAAAGAAGAGATGAACAAGCAGGCCGAGAAGTCGGAGGCTGAAGAAAAGCCCATCGAAGAGCAACCTGTTCAGGAAAATGCCGACAACGCTCAGCAACCCAAGCGTCGCAGAGGACGCAAGGCAGCACAACCCGTTGACGAAACCGAGGTACAGCCCGAGACACAGCAGGAGCCAGTCCAACTCGAACAGCCCGTCGAAGCGCAGCTCGAGCCCATGAACGACGCACCAGCGGCTTTTACTGAGCAAAGGTCGGCTGAACCTGCATCACAGCCCGTTAGGAAACCAGAGGTGTCGCTCGGCTCGTTCTTCAACATGATCAGCGGAGCACCCACCTTCAAGCCACGCACTCCAGAGGAGCGTGAAGAGGCGGCAAGACGTGCAGAGGAGGAGAGAAAACGTGCCGCCGAGGAGGCTGCAAAGGCACCCATCATCATCCAGGAACCCACCATCGTCAAAGAGCAGCCACAGAGCAAGCGCAACAAGCGACGCCAGAAACAGCAGGCGCAGCAACAGGCACCTGAACCTTATGCCGAAATGCCCTACAACTTTGAAGGCATACTCGACGGTATGGGCGTGCTCGAAATTATGCCTGAGGGCTATGGCTTCCTGCGTTCGAGCGACTACAACTACCTCACCTCGCCCGACGACATCTATGTCACACAGAACCACATCAAGAATTATGGACTTAAGACGGGTGATGTCATCGAGTGTACGATTCGTCCGCCACATGAGGGAGAGAAGTATTTCCCCTTGTGCGAAGTGTTGCTTATCAACGGACGCACACCTGAGTATGTGCGCGACCGTGTGCCCTTCGAACACCTGGTGCCACTGTTCCCCGACGAGAAGTTCAATCTCGAGAGTGTGCTGCATCCCAATATCTCGACACGCGTCGTTGACATGTTCGCGCCCATTGGCAAGGGACAGCGAGGACTCATCGTTGCGCCGCCCAAGACCGGTAAGACGGTTCTGCTCAAGGATATCGCCAACAGCATCTCGGAGAACCACCCCGACACTTACATGATGATCCTGCTCATCGACGAGCGTCCTGAGGAGGTCACCGACATGGCACGCAGCGTCAATGCCGAGGTTATCGCCTCGACCTTCGATGAGCCCGCTGACCGTCACGTCAAGATTGCTGACCTGGTGTTATCCAAGGCAAAGCGAATGGTAGAATGTGGACATGACGTGGTAATTCTGCTTGACTCCATTACCCGTCTGGCACGAGCCTACAACACCATCGCCCCGGCATCTGGTAAAATCCTTACCGGTGGTGTTGATGCCAATGCCCTGCAGCGACCCAAACGCTTCTTTGGCGCCGCACGCAACATTGAGGGAGGCGGCAGCCTGACCATTATCGCAACCGCACTCATTGAGACCGGCTCGAAGATGGATGAGGTAATCTTTGAGGAGTTCAAGGGAACAGGCAACATGGAGTTGCAGCTTGACCGTAAACTCTCGAACAAGCGCATCTTCCCCGCCGTCGATGTGATGGCTTCGAGCACGCGTCGCGACGACTTGCTCCTGCCCAAGGAGACCCTCAACCGCATGTGG
>JAFZAK010000125.1 GCA_017557285.1 Muribaculaceae bacterium | reverse complement strand
GAAGGCTTTAGATGAATATATAGACTACTATAACAATAAAAGAATTAAATCCAGGTTAAAAGGAAAGAGCCCGGTGCAATACCGAACTCTTTCTCTTAGACAATAATATTTAACCCGTCCAACTTTTTGGGGTCACTTCAATAGCCCGGCGGTTTTTTGATGCTGTAATTAAAAAGAGGTGATGTTTAGTCACTTGTGTTAATACTCCTCAGCATCGAAGAAGAAGTCATCGTCAGTGCTGGGATAGTCGGGCCAGATTTCCTCGATCGACTCGTAGGTGTCGCCCTCGTCCTCTATCTCTTGCAAGTTTTCTATAACCTCAAGCGGTGCGCCACTGCGCACGGCATAGTCGATGAGTTCCTCCTTGGTAGCGGGCCAGGGAGCATCCTCAAGTTTTGTAGCCAATTCTAGTGTCCAATACATTGTCTAATTCAGAATTTAGAATTAAGAATTTAGATTGTTTGTCGTTATGAGGCTATCCCCCATAGGAAGGGTAGTCAAAAAAGTGCGCAAAAATACTAACAATTTTTAGAAATCACGCGTTTTTGTCCCAATAAATTTCTTCAAATTGGTGCGTCACATTGTTAAATCTTGCAAAAACGAAGAAAAAGTCGCTCAAACGGTTGAGGAATTGCAGCACCAACGGGTTGACAGGAGCCTCGTGGCTCAGCGTAATCACACGGCGTTCGGCGCGGCGAGTGACCGTGCGGCAGATGTCGCACAGCGCGCTCAAGCGACTGCCACCAGGCAGGATAAATCCACGGAACGGAGGCAGCTCGGCATCCATCTCGTCAATCTTCTGCTCCAACGCATGGACGTCCTCCTCTGCGAGGCCGAACACGGGAGCGTCCTCGCTGGTGTTTTCAGTGGCGAGGTAGGCGCCGATATTAAAGAGCTTGTTCTGAATCTTCCGCACCAACTCGGGCATGTCCTTCAGGTCATCAAGTTTGCTGTTGTGTGCCAGCAGACCGATGTTGGCATTAAGTTCGTCGATGGTCCCGTAGGCCTCGACACGCACGTCATCTTTGCTCACGCGCGTACCGCCGACAAGCGAGGTTGTCCCTTTGTCGCCAGTGAGTGTATATACTTTACTTTTCATTGTTCTTAGATGATATTTGGTTTAAACATTCAATCATTTGTTGCTCATTGTCAACCACTAGCAGGCGCTTCAGGTGGCCGTCACGGGCAAAGGGTGACTGGGCCAATTCATTGAGGTACTGCAGCAGGCTGCCATACATGTCGTGTAGGTTGACAATGATTATCTGACGATGGTGGTCGCCATCCACCACCAACTGCGACAGGGTGGCAATCCATTCATCGACAGTGCCGAGGCCGCCAGGAAGCACGACAAACGCGTCTGCCATCTGATACATCCGAGCCTTGCGTTCGCCCAGGTTGGCGGTATAGATGACCTCGTCGACAAGCGGGTCGGTGCGGTGCTTGAAAGCCTCGATATTCACGCCCATGATGTGTCCGCCGGCATCGTGGCAAGCCTGTGCGATTTCGTGCATCAGACCGGCATTCACGCCTCCATAGACTAGGGTGTGACCATGACTCCCAATCCACTGCCCCAATGCATGAGCCAGTTCAATATATTCATTATCGAGGCCCTGCCTCGAACTACAATAAACTGCGAACTTCATCTTAGACTTTTTAATATAGACTTTAGGCCTTAGACCTTAGCCTCCCCCTTCAGGGGGGACTGAGGAGGGCTTCTACTTCCTTAAACGCATAATGCCTCACCCCCCCGTCGTCGGCGTGCCGCAGGGCAAGCATACCGTCCGGTGCCACATCGACGATGGTTGCTGCAAATGTCGTGCCATCAGGTGTTGCGAATGTATGTGGCTGACCATCACGGCGATAGAGTGCTGACAAATAGTCGGCATGCAGCGCCTGTGTGCCCCGGTCGGCAAGGGTGGCAAGGTGCAGTTCAAGGCGTTCACACACAAGGTGCATCACTTGATCCACGTCATGTTCGATGCCGGTAATCAGTGCCAGTGAGGTGGGGTTGGGCGCGTAGGGGTCAAACACCCGTTGGTTGATATTGATGCCGATGCCGATGACCGAGTGGGCCACTATCCGACCATCCAGCGAGTTCTCGATGAGCATCCCGCAAATCTTGCGGTCGCCATGATAGATGTCGTTGGGCCACTTCACGGTGATGCGCTCGCCCGAGAGTTCGCTGATTACCTGCGCTACAGCAAGTGCCGCAGCCTCGCTGATGCAGAACTGCTCGCGGGCAATGATTCCTGTGGGTTTGAACAGGTAGCTGAACGTGGCATTCATGCCCGGCTCGGCAAGCCAGCGATTCCCTTTCTGCCCACGCCCAGCCGTCTGACAGGGTGTAGACACTACGGTTCCCCCCGGCAGCTCCTGCGCAACCGACAACAAATAACTGTTGGTCGACCCGACCTCATCCAACTTTACATATCGCACCACTTCTTTCTTATTTGGAATAACGACCGCCTTTCGCCCCTCTCCCTCCGGAGAGGGGGTGGGGGTGAGGCCGTATCTCAGGGCAGGGTCAACGTGAGCAGGCGGGTGTCGTCGTCGTTGACGGTGATGTCGACACGCACCATGTCATCGGGAAGGAGCGAGTCGATGCGCTCGGGCCACTCAATGAGGCAGATGGCGCCGCTGTCCAGATAGTCCTCGGTGCCAATCTCAATAGCCTCTTCTTCCTTCTCCAGACGATAGCAATCGAAGTGGTAAATCAGTTCGGCTGTGGTGTCGCTACGGTACTCGTTGATGATGGCGAATGACGGCGAACTGGTCATGTCGCTCTCCACGCCCAACGCGCGGCACAAGGCATTGATAAACGTGGTCTTACCGGCGCCCATCTCGCCGTAGAAGGCATAGACGGTGTAGTCGCCCATATGTGCCATGAACTCATGAGCGGCAGCGTCCAGGGCTTCAATGTTGGGAATGCTGATCTCGATTTTTTCCATTGTGAAAAAAAGGGGCTGTTGCCAGCCCCCAACCTAAAAAATATCAAACTATGAAAAATTATTCTCCAGCAAGCGCCTTGGCTCGCTCGATGTATTTGTCGCAGTTAACCTGGAAGGCCTGTGCATACTGAGGATAGTTGTCGCGGATGGTCTCATAAATCTTGACCTCGTCGGCATACTTCTTGGTAGCATGCAGCACGGTAGCCTTTTTGAGCATGAACGTCGGAGCGTAGAACTCGTTCTCGCCAGCCAACTTCACGGCCTTGTCAAAGGCAGCGATGGCCTTGTCATACTGCTTCTGGTTCACATAGCAGTCGCCCAACAGAGACTGAGAGGCGGGACCCACAAGGTTGCCTTCGGGATCATACTTCTCCAGATAGTCAGCGGCCTCTTTGTATTTGCCCTGCTCATAAAGCAGGATGGCGGCGTTCAGAGCGGCGCGCTCGGCGGGCTTGTTGTTGTAAGTGTCAAACACCTTCTCGTAGTCCTTCAGCGCGTTGATTGAGTCGCCCTGCAGAAGCTCGAGGTCGGCCTTGCCAATAAGTTCCTTTGCTTTGTTCACATTGGGGTTGTGGATGCCATACACATAACCGGCGATGAGCAGCACGATTACGGCAGCGGCACCGAGAGCCCAATAGATGTACTTCTTGTTGTCTTCAAGACGTTGTGCGGCGGTCGAGAGGGATTCATTCACCTCTTCGAGAGTAGTGCGCACGGGTTCGTTTTTCTTCTTTGCCATTGTATTTATTATTACTGTTTTCGGTAAATGGTGTCGAAACGACTTGCAAAAGTAGTAAAAACTTGACACACGGCAATTACTAATTGACAAATATTTTTAATTTTGGGCTTTTTTTAGAGTTTTTTGCATTGAAAATGGCCGCAATTCCGCTTTTTTACAGTAACTTTGTCAGTTGAAACTGCCCCAAACAGCACTCCGTTACCCTTAAGGTAGCGCTCTATAATCTCAAATAATTGAAAACTCTGTGTCCACAATGCGGTAAGGAGCTGGATGTATCGCTCGAGGAACTGTCGTTACGCGACGGGTTAGTGGTGTGTCCGCAGTGCTTGACCTCCTATCAGGTGGTCGAGCCGGGCACGTTGACTCCACCGACCAGCAAGAGCGGGGGCGCAAAAACGGTTCCCACCATGCACTTCTGTCCGCATTGCGGCGAGAGCATTGGCGAGGGCATCAACTTCTGCCCTTACTGCGGAGGGAATCTCCATGTGAGCACCCCAGAAGTTACGAATCCGGTCAAGGCCAACGACAATCCTGCTTCTCAATCCGGGCATGGCTCGCACGACAAGGGGACATCCCATCGGCATGGCGGCAACTCCGAGAAGGATCAACAGTTGTTTGACTGGAAACCTATCATTCCCAGTTACCGACTGGCGCAAATCCGTCGGCAAGAGCCAGCGAGTTTGCGTTTCCAGGCATTCGCCATTTCAGTTATCCTAGCTCTGCTTGCGCTCCTGGCGTTCATCATCTACAAAGCCAGCCTGCTGCCATGATGTTAAGTCATTTAATAAATTAAATTTGGGGCTCCCTTATTTTTCAATTAGTCAATGCAATGAGCAAAATCACGATACTTTGGGCCGATGACGAGATTGACCTCCTGCGGCCACACATCATGTTCTTGAACAACAAAGGCTATGACGTTGTCACCGTAACCAACGGTCGCGATGCTCTTGACACGATCGAGGGTCAACACTTCGACCTGATTATCCTCGATGAGAACATGCCGGGCATCAGTGGTCTGGAAGCGCTGCAGCGCATCAAGATTGCCCAGCCCACCGTGCCTGTCATCATGATCACCAAGAGCGAGGAAGAGAACATCATGAACCAGGCCATCGGCAGCGAGATCGCCGACTACCTCATCAAGCCCGTCAACCCCATGCAGATTCTGCTGAGCATCAAGAAGAACCTGCACAGCACCGAGCTGGTCACCGAGAAAGTGGCGGGCGACTACCGCCAGGAGTTCATGAACATCAGCCAGCAAATCAGTTCGGCGCAGACCATCGATGACTGGTATGCCCTCTATAGCACACTGGTGCGATGGGAACTCACTCTCAGTGCCACCGACACGGGCATGGCCGACATGCTCAGGATGCAGAAGGAGGAGGCTAACAGTGCCTTCTGCAAGTTTGTGCGCCGCAACTACGAGGCATGGATGACCACCGACAACCATCCCTTGCGTAGTAACGATGTGTTCAAGAGCCGCGTGCTGCCCTTGCTCGACAAGGGAGAGAAGGTGTTCTTCGTGGTCATTGACAACTTCCGCCTAGACCAGTGGAAGACTATCAGCCCGCTGTTGGCCGAGCACTTCACCATCGCACAGGAAGAACTCTACACCACCATCCTGCCCACCACCACACAGTATGCCCGCAATGCCATCTTCTCAGGTCTGATGCCCATCGACATTGAGCAATTGTTCCCCGACCTATGGGTCGACGAGGATTCCGAAGAAGGCAAGAACGTCAACGAGGCGCCGCTCATCCAGACTTTCCTGGACCGATATCGCCGCAAGGTGCGATTCTCATATAATAAGGTGAACGATATCGCCAGCGGGGAAAAACTCCTCCAGAGTTTCGCCTCGCTCAAGAACTTTGACCTGAACGTGGTGGTAATCAACTTCGTGGACATGATGTCGCATGCGCGCACCGAGAGCAAGATGATACGTGAACTTGCCAAGACCGATAGTGCTTACCGCTCGCTTACCGAGTCGTGGTTCCGAACGAGCTATGCCATCGAATTGTTCAAACGCATGGCCGAGATGGGGTGGAAGGTGGTGGTCACAACCGACCACGGAACCATCCGCGTGGACAATCCCGTGAAAATCATCGGAGACAAGAACACGAATAGCAACCTCCGATATAAACTAGGCAAGAACCTGAGCTATAACGCCAAACAGGTGTATGAAATCGTGAAGCCCCAGCGTTACGGCTTGCCGGCCCCCAATGTGAGCACAGCCTATGTCTTCGCGCTCAACCACGATTTCCTTGCCTATCCCAACAACTACAACTACTATGTGTCCTACTACAGCGACACTTTCCAGCACGGTGGCATCTCCATGGAAGAGATGCTAGTGCCTCTCGTCACCCTCAACCCGAAGTAGTTGATAGTTTATAGTTAAGAGTTTACAGTTAAGATGGCAGCCAGGGCATTATGCACCAGCTGCCATCAACTATTATCTATTAACTATAAACTATAAACTCTTAACTATCTGCCTCCTTGTTGGGCGCCGCCTTTCTGGTTGCCGCCGGCACTGCTGCCACCCACCACGTCATTGTTGTCGATGGTCGCAGCGGTCTTCTTGACCTGAGCACGCAGCGAACCGAAGCGATAGCTCACTGAGATGCCAAACGCGCGAGCGGTGAAGGCATAGCGTGTATGACCGGTGTAGTCGCCCTGAACATTGTCATTCTCATAGTAGCTATACTTGCCCGAGAAGGGACGCTGGGCGTTCAGACGCACGGTGAGGCGGTCTTCCTTGAGGAACGAGCGCTGCAGCCCGAAGCCATAGAACCAAGTGGTACTCCCGCGCTGGTAGAGGTCGTCGGCACCGCCCGTCCATTCGCCAACATTGGCGGTGAGGCGTAGCTTCCAAGGCAGCTGCTGCGTGAGCTGGGCATAGAAGAACGAGCCCCAGCCGTCGTTGGTCAGATTCAGGTCGCGGCTGCGCAAGCGGCCATAGCTGACATTGCCGTTGACCATCAGGCTCATGCCGTCCATCACCTGCCACTGGGCGTAGCCACTGAGGTCAAACTGGCGGCTGGAGAGCGTGTTGGCATAGGTGGTGTGGTCCTTGCCGTCGCGCGTGAACTGCACGCTGGTGATGCCGTTGTTGCTGAAGCTGTAGCCTGGCACGATGTTGAACGTGATTTTAGGGCTGATGAACATATAGGTCAGGCTCAGCGAGTAGTTGCGAGCGCTGCTCAACTGCGTGTTGCCATAGCTGAGTGTCGTCGGCGACTCAATGACGGCGGGGTTCAGATAGCTGATGCCTGGGCGAGCGATGCGCGTGGCAAAGGCCAACTTTAGGCTGTGTGCCATGCTGGGCTGGAAACTCACGCTGGCGCTGGGCACCCAGTCGCTGAGGTCGGTGCTGAAGCTTTCCTGGCTCCCGTCGGGATATTTGCCGCTGAGGTGGCTCCACTCGTAGCGCAGTCCGGCGCGGGCCGACCATCTGTCCAGACGATAGGTGTAGCTGGCATAGGCTGCTCCCACTTGCGTCAAGTGGTTGAAGCGTGTGATGGTGGGGTCGGAACCCTCGGCGTTGTAGGCAAACGAGGTGTTGCTGCGGTTCATGCGATAGATATACTTCAGTCCCGTCTCGATGGTGTTGTGCAGGGCGAAGGGGCGTGTCCAGTCAAACTGTCCCGTATGCTCCACAAAGGTCTCGCGACCATGGTTGTAGGTACCGGGATAGGTCACAGGCATGTTCTCGGTCTCGAGATAGCGGCTCTCGCTGTTCTGTTTGTTACGGGAGGTCGAGAGCATATAGCTCAACGTGAGGGCCTCGCCCTTGTTGCGTGTCTTGTGCTCATAGTCCATGCGGCCGTTGAAGTTATAGTAACTGCTCAATGGCACATTGGCCTCCTGGCGATAGCGATACATCATGTTTCCGGCAGCATCGGTCGCTAGCCAGTCGGCGATGCCATTGGCAGTATAGTTATAATAGTATCCGCCAAACGACAGCGAGAGCAGGTTGAGCGTGTCAATCTCAAGACTCGACTCGATGTTGCCATAGTGCACATTGACCTTCGCTTCACCTCTTGAGTGGCTGGTCAACTGGTGGCCGTCGGTATAGATGCGCTCCTCGTCGCTGAACTGCTTGCTGGCATGGCGGTTGCGATGTTGCATGCCATAGTTGATGCTCGTGGTCCATCGTCCCACCTGCGTGGTGATGTAGGCGTTGGCGTTGGGCGAAGCTGTTTGGTCGATGCCAGCGCTGATGGTGCCTGTCACGCCGCCCATCTGACTATTGTCGGCGATGACGATATTCAGGATGGCGCCCACGCCCTCGGCATCATATTTTGCGCCCGGCTCGGTGATGACCTCGATGCGCTTAATCATGCTTGCCGGTATGGCCTTGAGCACTTCCTTGGGATTGCTCGAGATGCCCGGGTCGGGATGCCCGTTCTTATAAATCTTGAAGTTTGTAGAACCCTTCACACGGATGTTGTCCTCGGCGTCGACGGTGACCAGTGGCACCTTGCGCAACATCTCCAGCACGGTGCTGGTCTTGGCGTCGCCGTCGCCCTGCACATCATAGGACAGACGGTCAATTTCCGCCTTCACGAGCGGACGTATGGCCTTCACCTCCACCTCGCTCAGGTGCTTGAAGATGGTGTCATTCAGGATGGAGTCAAGCTCGGCCTCGGTGAAGACCGGCTCTTGTGCTGCTGCACTCAGTGCGGCAAATACAGCGACTGCGATAAGTAAGAATTTTCTCATAGCTTTTTTATGTACTTTTTGTTTCGTTCAATTAATAGACGCACGATAACGCCAAAAAGTATCAAAAATATCTGTTAAAGAAACTAAAAGAACGTAAAACGACGAATTCGCAAAAGATGCCGCCTGGCATCGTCTGCACAAGCGGCATCACAAAGAGCAAGTTACTATATTTTATCTTATCCAGGCCTATGTCAACACGACAAAAACGCCTTGTCCTTGATGTGGAACAAGACCTAAAACACAACGATGAGGCATGCACATGCCTGCAACCTGCCTTAATATAATATAAGGTGATACCTGATGTGTTCCGGGCCCTAATTCCACGAGGGCACGAAATGAATTAGATAACATGGCAGGTCTTCTGACTTGTCCCATCGGTTTGCCGCCTTCCCATGGCATGCGCCACAGTGACGATGGTGTGCAAACCGACCTATTAAAGGACTTACAGCAGCGGGTTCTGTTCAGGATTCTCACCTGATTCCCTTTTCAGCCGTGACGCGACGGACGCCCGTCACAGCCACCACATTACATTTCACGCCACAAAATTACAAAAATAAATCCATTCACCAACCAAAATTTTCGCACAATATCCTTGAAAATATAGGAACACAAATAACTTCGCGTCCTTCGCGGTCTATTTAGACACAAGAACACAAGCACATAAACTGATAACTGATAACTGAAAACTGATAACTAATTATGCGATGGGGGCCTCACTGCCACAAGTCGATGTCGCGTTTTTGTTTCATGGCAGTGGGAATGCCGGTAAAGGTGATGCCGGTGCGGCTCTCGACCTGTGCTACAGTGGTGGTGTGAGCCGAAAGGCCTCCACCTTGGTTTTCCTTGTTCTCATAGATGAAAGCGATGGCGCGCTGTTGAGCCGGGGCATATAGCACCTTGTAAAACGCGGCGGGCACGGCGATGTCATTCTTCGGGCCGATGTGTCGCACGCTGCCACCCATGATGGGGCCAGTATATACCCAGATGGAGCCGTCGCGCTTGGCCCAGCGGTGTACGCTCTCCTCCAAGTGGCGCCACGGGCCGTTGTTGAGTTTTTCGACCTGTGGACACATGTTTGTCATCAAGAAGCACTCGCTCATTGTCTGGCGGTCCCAACGCATGTCCATGGCAGGAGCCATGTGGCCGCGCGTGTAGCCACTGTTGCGGTAATCGCCCCAGTCGGGACTGCCAGCCACATTGGGGTCGGGGTTAAACTTATGGTTCTTGCGCTTCTCGGCGGTGGGGGCGTCAGCCATGCTGACCATTGTGTTCGTCAGTTCATAGGCCACACACGACGGGATGCGCAGACTGCGGTTGAAATAGACGGTGATGGCCTTGTAGTCCACGCGGCGGTTGCCCTGCGGTACAGTGACCGTGAGCAGTGACTTGCCGCTCGTTGACACGGACGTGCTCGACAACGACGATATGCGTGGCACGGTGGTCGGCTTTTGGCCGCGTTTGGCGCTTTTCTTGGCAACTTTGCCTTTCGATGGTGTGTTCTTCGCCTTTTTGTTCTTCTTGGTTTTCTTGGCCTTCTTGGGGCTTTTCGTCTTGGTGCGTGCAGTGGCGCACCACTCGGTGTTGCCCTGCAGACCGGTGGCAAGCTCGACTGCCGGCGTAAGCGCCAGCAGCGCAACAATCGCTATGGTTATAAATCGTTTCATTTTCTCATATATTGCTCCCCCTTTAGGGGGTTGGGGGGACAGGGACAGCCCTCTACCAACTCACGTGCAAGAATGATGCCAACGCCGACGAACGCTCGATGCTTTCTTCCTGATCATCGGGCAGGACAGCAAAGAAATCGATACCCGTCAGCCGTTCCACCGAGTCGACGCTCACCACATAATTTCGCAGCGAACCGTTACTGGGAGCGTTGGGATAGATGAACGCCACAGCGCGACGCGGCCATACACGATGCGCCAGCAGCACCTTGTAAAAATACTTGGGGATAGCCACACCTGCAGGGGTGCGCTCCAGCCCCGGCTCAATGACGGGACCCACAGCAATGACCAGTGCCCCGTCGCGTCGAGCCCACTCACGCGCCTTCTCCTCCACGCGGTTCCAGCCACCTTCGTTGAGCGAGTTGTCCTGCGGACAGATGTTCGGCATCAAGAACGACTGTTGCATTGCCTTGGCATCCCACTTCATGTCGCCAGCAGGTGCCATATGTCCGCGTGACATGCCACTGCCCCGAAACGCCGAAGGCTCGGCGCAGCCCGAGACCGAGTCGTCGCGCTCAAACCCTTTGGCGCGAGGCACTGTGCCCAGTGTCTCATCAGCCGTGAGCTCATAGAGCACGCAGCGCGGTAAGTGCGTCGCCGAGTCATAGTAGACCCGAAAGCCGAGGTAGTCAATGCGTTGGCATTGCGGCAGGTCAACCAGCTGCAGACTGTCGGCCATGCTGGCGCTGCAACCGTCATCGCTTGAATGCCGTCCGCACTGCCGCACCAGCAGAACCGTCACCAGGGCGACTATCGCCACCCAAACGACAAGCTCTATCTGCCACTTATGCTCGCTGAACATGGGGGTTATGGGTTAAGGTTGCCGCGACTCGTCGCGGCCTCTTAATTCTTAATTCTTAATTGAAAAAATAATCTCCCACACTCGGTTAACAATGCCCATGCGGTCGATGTTGTCACGCGTCGAGAAGAACATGAAGGTGATGTCGCGCTCGGGTACCTTGCCGGCATAGATGGTAAAGCCGCCGTTGTCACCGGTGTGGTAGACAATCTTCGGTCGGCCCGGTGTCTGTTGGATAAAGAAACCGTAGCCGTAACCCACGTTGGGCTGGTAGCCATAGTTGGCGTCGGGCTGCAGCCACACGTGAGGCTGGTAGGCCATCGCGCGTGATACAGGTCGTAACACTTTGCCGTCACGTAACGCGCGCTCCCACTTGGCAAACTCCCTCACCGACGTGTAGAGCCCGCCGTCGGCCTTGGTGGCGAAGAACGTCTCCTCGCCGTAGTCATACTCGACATAGCGCCCTTGTGCGTCGTCCCAACGATAGCCATGGGCGCTGTTTGGCATTTCGCGCCCGTCCTCGAAGTATTGTGTATGCTTCATTCCCGCCTTTTTAAAGATGTGGCGGCGCATATAGGTCTCAAAGTCCTCACCCGAGTACCGCGGCACAATCTGATAGGCCAACTGGAATGTGGGGTTCTGGTACTTGTACTGAGTGCCTGGCTCAAACTCCAAGTCTTGCTCACACAGATGTGCCATGAAGCCCACCGAAGCGACGTCGGTCGCGGTGAGCACAAAGTGGCGGTTGCTGCGCGTACGAGCGTCGGGCAATCCCGAGGTGTGGCTCAGCAGGTGGTGCAGCGTGATGCGCTGATAGAACGGCTGGGTCCACTCGGGGAACATCTGCGACATCGGTGTCGACAGACTCAGTTTGCCCTGCTCGACCAGCTGCAGCAGCGCCACCGCCGAGAACTGTTTGCTCACCGATGCGATGCAGAAGTTGGTCGCTGGTGTCACGTCGGCGCCTGTCTCCAAGTCAGCCTTGCCGTAGCAACGCTCAAATATCGTCTTACCGCCTTGCTGAATGAGCACGGCAGCGCCAGGCTGTGACGGGTCGGAGTAGACCTGCTCGAAGATGTCATTCACTTGTTGTTCGAAACGCTTCATCTCATTCTTGTCGATGGCCGAAGCCTGAAGGGCAACTATCACCATTGCCACTGTCAATAACCATGCTTTCATAAACTACAATTTGCAATTTCCTCGCAAAGGTCCGAATATTTCCTGATATCTGCAAGCAATTTGCCTGAAAACGAGACCACCTCTACCAGCGCAGCGCGCTAACAGCCGCAGCGCGCTCTAAAGTCTAACGTCTAAAGACTAAAGCCTAAAAAATTAAAATTCTTTTGGCGTTAAGCAGATTTTTTTATAATTTTGGGGCGTGATTTTTACAGCACAGGGAACGAGACTGATAAACAAATATTTTCAAACCATTATTCTATTAACCTCAAACAAAGTGCAAGGTGAATGTTACGTCAAACTCTCTCGTTTGAACAGGACAGATCCGCAGACTTTGTTGATTAAACAAATGCTTCTATGAAAAAGACAGTACTAACTTTGGCGCTATGTGCAGCGGTGAGTGCGGGCGCCCAGGTGGTGAACGTCGGCGGCATCGAGCGGGTGAACCTACCGGAGGATGCTGCAACACAGGTGGCGGCAGTCAGCCCGGCAGGCGACTATCTGCTCCTGTCGACCGACACACACCAAGGATTGACCAAACTCGACCTGGCCACAGGCGAGCGTACGGTGATTACCAACGCACCGGGAGCGGGCTACAATGTGCGCATCTCGGACGATGGCAACAACATCGTCTACAGGCAAACGAGCATCAACGACAAGAAGCTGCGTCAGACTGCCGTGCAGAACTACAACGTGGCTACTCGTGCCACCGAGCAACTGGTCAAACCCACTCGTGACATGAAGAAAGTGCAAGCATCGGCACTCAAGAAGGCTACAATGGCCTATGCCACTCAGAACTATGAGCTGATGGTGAATGTCGACGGCAAGGCACGCCAACTCACCCCGCTGGGCGCTGGCAAGCGCTACATCTGGGTGTCGCTCTCGCCCAATGGCGAGAAGGTGTTGTTCTTCGTCAGCGGCGATGCAGCCTATGTCTGCAACATCGACGGCACGGGACTCCAGAAACTGGGCATGCTCCATGCGGCCAAGTGGCTCGACGACAACATCGTCGTGGGCATGAACGACAAGGACAATGGTGAGGTATACACCAGCAGTGAGATTGTGGCCGTGAACCTTCAGGGACAGCGGCAAGTGCTCACCGGTAATGACATGATTGCGATGTTCCCCCAGTGCGGTGGCGACAAGATCGCGTTCACAACCGATGCCGGAGAGGTTTATATGATTAACCTGACTAAATGATGACGGCTATGAAAAAGATTTTATTACTTGCCCTGGCCGCTATCCTCGCGGCAGGCACGATGCAGGCTAAGACCGCAGACGAGCTGCGCTTCTATCTGAATCCTGGACACGGCAGTTGGGGACCCAATGACCGCCCCATGGCTACGATTCCTTATCCCAATCTCCCCGAGACGGGAATGCCCGACACTTGCGGCTTCTATGAGTCGAACACCAACTTGTGGAAGGTCCTCCAACTGGGCGAGACACTAGAGAAAATGGGTGTCAAGAGCGAGAATATCGTTTACTCTCGTGTGAAGAATGGCCCGTACCCCTATGTGGCCGGAGCTGCTGATGCAGAAATTTACAACCGCCCGCTGTCAGAAATCTGCGAGGAGGTGGAATTGGGTAACTTCGACATGTTCATCTCGGTGCACTCCAACGCACATACCGATGGCGCCACCACCAACTATCCGCTTTACCTCTATCGTGGCTATGACAAGGGCCAAACGGGACCTGCGGGATATGATGGAGATGCCGTGGATGGCAGCTGGGAAATGTGTGATGCGAACTGGGGACCTCACTAT
>JAFZAK010000124.1 GCA_017557285.1 Muribaculaceae bacterium | reverse complement strand
CTGCCATTCCTTATTTAATTAAGAATTAAGAATTAAGAATTAATAACTAGGTTCTTGCTTCTTGTTTCTTTGAGAATAGAGATTAAGCGTTGTCCTCGGGTTCGATGCCAGGCATTCCGGGCATGGGTCGGTACATATTGACGGTCATTGCCTTGATCATCTTCTCGTACACGCTGTTGAGCTGCTTCATGTAACGAGCCATCTTCTCGGTCTCGTCGCAGTAGTGCGCACTCTCGGCAGCCGACTTCTCGTACATATCTCGGATATCCTTCAGTCCCCTGTTGACACGGTCAATGGAGTCAAGCTGCGAGCTGATGCTCTTGAGCTGGATTTCGTAGATGGTGTTCAGTCCGCTGATGTTCTTGTTCAGGTTCTCCATCTGCTGCACATATCCCGTGCTGCTCTGGGTGATGTTCTCACTGTTGTCGGTGATAGCATGGTAGCTCTGCAGCAAGGTCTCGCTCACCTGGTTCAGTGCAGTAGTTGTTGCAGCCAAACGCTCCATCTGTTCGCTGATGGACGACATCTGGCTCAGGTACTGCTGCGTGGCGTCGGTGAGTTCGGCCATTCGGCTCAGCTGGTCGCTGGCGGCCGACATCTTGGCAATGCTCTCGCTGAGCGAACGCGTGTCGTCCTCGCTCAAATCGATGCCTGCCGGCAAGCCTACTGCAGCTCGTGCCTCGGCTCCACTCACGCCGCTGACGAAACCGTCGGACTCAATGCCCTCGGCGGTGCCGCCACCATTGTTGATATAGATTCCTCCGCCACCGCCGCCAAGGTCGACCATGTCGTCAGGGTCGTGCGAGGCGAGTACGGGAAATACTTCTTCCCACTTGTAGGTCTTCTCCGGACGGTCGAATGCCGTGAGCAAGAACATCAACACCTCGGTACCCATACCGATACTCAGCAGGGTATTGCCACCCGGAAGGTGTAGGATTTTGAACAGTGCACCCCAGATCACGACTGCTGCACCGATACTATAGGCGAAATTGAAAAACCGCTGTCCTCGGTCATCGCTGAGGAATCGAGCGATAGCATTGAGCTTTCTCATTGTTCTATCTATTTTCCGAGACGGAGTCTCGGACTACGCCGACGACACCGACCCTTCTTGGTTCTTGGTTCTAGTTTCTTGCTTCTAATCTTTAGTTTTTGCGCTTGACCTTACCGAAGCCTACGCGTGAGCGTACGCAACGGAAACCGATGTAACTGCGCTGCTCGTTCTGGTACTCCCACATGCGGATGTCACTGCGGATATTGTGTGCCACGTCTTTCCACGAACCGCCACGCACAATCTTGCGCGACATCTTGTAGGGATCTTCCTTAGCGATGTAGTAACGGTATTCAGGGTTCAGGTCGCTGGTCATGCGGTCGATGCTCTCGGTATAGGCTGTCGAGGTCCACTCGCTGACGTTACCTGCCATGTCAAAGAGCCCGAAGTCATTGGGCTGGTAGGTACCCACCGGCGCGCTGATGATGCTACCGTCCTTGACGTAGTTGCCCTCCTGGGGCTTGAAGTTGGCATAGAAGCAGCCGTCATCCTCGGTCAGTGGCACATCGCCCTCCCAGGGATACTTGTTAGCATTCTGACCGGCACGTGCCGCATACTCCCATTCGGCCTCGGTAGGCAGACGGAAAGGCTCGACATAGACGCCCTCCTTGCCCAAGGCGCGCTTGAGGTACTCGGTGCGCCACACGCAGAAGGCGTTGGCCTGCTCCCAGCTCACTCCCACCACGGGGTGGTTGTTGTAGTTGCCGTTTGCAAAGTACATGCGCACATACGGCTCGTTGTAAGCATTGTCAAAGTCGTTGACCCAACAGGTGGTATCGGGGAAGATATTGACAATATAGGTGTTGACGAAGTCAAACTCGCTCTGCAACGGGCGTGTGATGGTCTGGCGCACGATGCGGCCGTCGTCATCGATAAATGCGGTGTCCTTGCTGATGGTGGGATTGGTCGTGGGCACGGCATGGTCGGTGTTATAGTCACGACGCGTCGGGTCGAAGCGGTTTTTGCGCTTCGCCGCCTCGGTCAGGTTGTAAATCTCGTAGCGGAAGTTCATCTGCGCCGGGTCAAGCTCCTTCACACCAGTGATGGGGTTGATTTTGTAGACACTCTCGATGGCACGCTCCTCGTCCTCGCTGGGGTTTTTCCAGGGGATGTTCTTGCTCCAGTCGAGGTGGGGCTTGACGGGGTTGCCTTCCTTGTCCTCCTCAATCTTGAACTCCTCGTTGCCGCCATAGGCGGGGTCGGCGAGTCGCTCGCGGATAATGGAGTCGCGCACCCAGTATACAAACTGCTTGTACTTTGAGTTGCTGATCTCGGTCTCGTCCATCCAGAACGCATCGACCGAGATGCCGTGGGCTGTACTGTCCAGTCCCCACACCGAGTCACGCTGTGCCGGTCCCTCGCGCATCGAGCCGCACTCGACGAGCACCATTCCATAGGGTGTGGGCTCGCTGAAGGTAGATGCGCCGATTCCGGTCACCTCGCCGCCGGCCATGCTGCCGCGACGCATTGCGCTGCATGATGCCAGCACAATCGTGATCGCAAATATTAACAGTAACTTCTTCATATTCAATTTTAGACTTTAGACCTTAGACTTTAGTCGTTAGTCGATAGCTAATCCTAATTGCTACATGATGCGGATGCTCTTGTGCTTGTTGTAGTTTCGCTCGCCCATGTTGAGCTTGACGTTGTACTGCAAGAACAGCTCGTGGCTTCCGCTGCTGGCCTTGTGTATGGCCGAGGTGGCGTAGTCATAGCTGTAACCGACAAAGAAATTCTTGTAGTCGCAGCCAATCATCACTGACACCGCATCTTTGTAACGATATCCCACACCCGCGCTAAGAAAGCGGTTGTAGCGGAACCGTGCCGTCGCCTCGGCTTGGAAAGCGTTGAGATCAGTCTTCACCATGACCGAGGGCAGCAATTCAATTAACGAGTTTTGTAGGGGAATATTGCCACCAGCCATGAAATAAAAGTTTCGACCGGCGTCAAACTCATACTGATGTTCCTCGTCCTCGCCCACCTTCAAGGTGACCGTTGGCGCTGTGAGATGAGTTACCGAAGCACCTACCCAAAAGCGCTTGTGGGTGAACATCACGCCCGCTGCGCAGTCAAAAACTGTTCCGCCCACGTCGCTCTGCGGAATGGCGTCGTCGGCACTGCTGTGCGCCTCGTCGCCATCGACGGTGATGACCCGGCTACCAAGGAATGACTCATTGAGTATTCCTGCCTGCAGACCCACATTGAGTGTACCGCCAAGCATCTTCTTTTTCCAAGCCAACTGGAGTTCGGCAGTGGTGTTGCGATAGATACCCATGTTCTCGGCCTGCAGCACGACACCGGCACCCCAGCGCCGGTTGAAGAACTTGAAAGGCATGTCGGCCGCCGCGACAAATGTCATGGGGGCGTGCTTGATGCCTACCCATTGCAGTCGGCTGCCGGCGGTGATGTGAATATAGTCGATATTGCCCACCGCTCCCGGATTATAGTAGGCCGGCACCGCCCAGTACTGCGTGAACTGCGCGTCGGTCTGAGCCTGCGTGGCAAGGCCACACAAGGTCACGATGACCAGTGTCACGAGGCGATATGTGAGGTTGCGGATTGACATCGATTATTCAAAGTAGAAGGTAACGACCACCATGTTGTTCTGCACCTTGCTCACGCTCTCGGTGAATCGCATCATTTCGGGGTAGTCCTGGAGGTCGGGACGGTTCTTCTGCAACAGGTTGCGCAAGCCGAAGCAGAACTTCACCTCGGGGCACAGTTTGAAGAACGGGAGATAGAAGTCACATCCCATACCCACGGTAAGCATGGCGTCGAAGTTCTGCAGCTTCAGCTGCTCGCTGCGCTCCTTGCCCACGTCGTAGATGGGCATCACGCCGCAGTTGACATAGGGTCGCAGGTTGTGATAGCGAAGCGATGAGATTTTCATGTCAATGGGCAATACGATATAGGTTGCCTTGACATTCTGGCTCTGACGGTAATGCGAGGGCTCCAGCGCCTCGGGGTCGCCCAGCGCATTGCGGAACTGCACCACCTTGTTGCCGAAGTACATGCCTGGCGCCACACGCAGGTTGAAGTGCGTGCCCAAGCGCAGGTCCGCCATCACGTTCACGCAGAATCCTGGCGAGTGGCTCGGGATGTCGGCATACCAGCTCTCGCCGTCCTCGGTGACGAGGCCGTTGTTGGTGATGTTCAGGTCCTGGAAATTGAGTCCCACCGAGAACCCATAATGAATGCGCTTCATATCGGCATACTGGCGGTTCAGGATTTTATCGTTATCCTGTGCCAGAGCCGTCACGGCGCATGCCATCAACGTGAACAGTGCGATATGTCGCAGTCTAATTTTAAGCATTGTAAAGTCTATAACGCAAGATTTAAGGTCTTATTGCATTCGTGTTTATAAAAGTTAAGAACGCGCTACGCGCTGGTAGACCGTTTTACTGGTAGACCGCCTTCGGCTGGTAGACCGCTGCGCTGGTAGAGTGTCCCCACATTGTTTCCTTTCTATCGCCTGACGGCGAGAAATTTTGAGAAAATTATTGGGAAAATTTTGCGCCCTGACGGGCGGAAATATATTTACCGCGAATAACGCGAAACAAATTCTTTAATTCGAACATTCGTGATAATCATGGAACGCGTTAATTACCACATGTGCAGAAACAACAAATCCCCTGAAATTCAGGGGATTTGTGCATTGTCAGGCGCGGAGATCTTGACCTCCCCCTCTTTAGGGGGGACCAATGGTGCGAGCCGAACACAATGCCAAGCTCACTTGAGCATTGTTGAGACGATGCCCATTGATGCCGAAGGACTGAGGGGGGCCGGAACCATTACTCTTTGCCTAACATAATATTAATGATGATGTTCACGTCACTCACATCTACTTTGGTGTCATTGTTGACATCGGCGTTGCCTGGGTACTGGCTGGCTTGCGCCTTGCCGAGCATGATGTTGATGACGATGTTCACGTCGCTCACATCCACCTTGCCGTCGCCATTCACATCGCCACGAAGGCCAGAGCGCTTGGCGATCAGGGCATTTTTGGCGGTGTTGCCAGCGGCATCGCGTAACCTGTTTCCTGAGAAGTAACCACCTACTGGCTCGACAATCTCCAAGCCGTCCTCAAGCACAAATTCTCCTATATTGCGAATGGCACCTATGACGCCCGACGTTGCAGACACATTGACATTGACAACCGTATTTTCGCCTTTCATAATCAGGCGCGTCCCGTTCGTGCCTGTACCGTATATGCCAACCATGGGACTGGAGATGGTGAGGCTAGGCACGTCATCGATGGTGAGCGTGCTACCGGCATGAAATTCGATGCCCCTATACCCGCTAGTTACTTCAAGTGAGCCAGGGCCAGTGATGGTAGTGGTATACACATCCATGGTGCGGGAGGATGAATTCTGATCGGCCGTGAGCGTGTTGTCGCCCTTCAGCGCGATAGTGAGCCCATCAATCTCGCTCCTGATGCAACGCCCGGCACTCTCTGTGTTGGTGATGGTGGCATTGTCGAGCGTGAGGGTTTTGGTGCCCGCATTGTACTTGACAGTACCGCTCACGCCGTCGATGACGCTCAGATTGCCGGCATTGGCGGCAGTCAGCTGAGTGCCGTTGATCCACAGATTGTATTCACCAGCAGAGAGGTAGCCGGGATTGCTGGTGCCGCCGTCGATGTGGGCATAGGCTTTGTCCACATGGTTGGCATCATAGGTCGTGCCAGCGCCGCCCTTGATATTGGTGCAGCCCTTGAACATGTTATTAGAACTCGTCACAGCAGCCGTACTCCAATCGTTACCGACTTTGATGGTAACCAGGTTTGTACTATTATAGAACATTTCTTCCATATCAGTCACCTTGGCTGTATTGAAACTACTCAAGTCAAGGGTGGTAAGCTGACGGCAAGCTGTGAACATGTGATACATGTCGGTCACATTGGCTGTGTTGAAGCTACTCACATTCAAGTTCTTGAGTCCATAGCATGCGCAGAACATCCCATACATACCGGTCACCTTGGCGGTGTTGAAACTGGTCAAGTCAAGATCGGTGAGAGACTCACAAGCATAGAACATATAGCTCATGTTGGTGACCTCTGATGTGTTAAAGTTGTTCAACCCTAAGACAGACGTGAGGTTGGTCATTCCGGCAAACCAATAATATGTCGTGGTTGGTCTTACATCGGCAAACGTCGGGTTGAAGAACACCTTGGTGACATTGGAGCAAGTGCCGTCGGAATACCAAGCAGGATAACTGGTTCCCGTGTTGAGGCTGTAAGCCCCCGCCGGTTTGGGGCCATAAGCGAATGTGAGCGTGGTGGTGCTAGCGTCGTACACAGCGTAAGGCATAATTGGCTCCGAGAGGTAACCGGGGCTACTGGTGCCGCCGTCGATGTGGGCATACTCCTTGTCGATGTGGTTGGCGTCATAAGTCGTGCCTTTACTGCCCACGATGTTGGTGCAACCATAGAACATGTTGTCAGAACTCGTCACAGCGGCCGTACTCCAATCGTCACCCACAACGATAGTGGCCAGGTCCTCGCAAGACCAAAACATGGAATTCATATTCGTTACTTTGCCTGTGTTGAAATTCCTCAAGTCAAGACTCGTGAGTTTTTTACAAGCACTAAACAACTGCTGCATATTGGTCACATTACTGGTATTAAAAGCACTCACATCCACGTTGGTGAGAGCATAGCAATAAGCGAACATATCCTGCATGTTGGTCACCGCCGAAGTGTTGAGATAGTTCAACCCGATGATTTCCGAGAGTTT
>JAFZAK010000123.1 GCA_017557285.1 Muribaculaceae bacterium | reverse complement strand
AGTTCTTCACGGGCGACCATCCCAGCCTCGAGAAGCCCTACACGGCGATGACCATCCGCTTCTTCATCCTTCAGGCGCACTATCGTGGAACGGTGGACTTCTCCAACGACGCGCTGTTGGCAGCCGAGAAGGCCTACGAGCGCATGATGGACGGCTGGCACCGCCTGCTGGCGCTCAAGCCCGCCGACCAGTCGATCGTCACCGTCGAGGACTACGCCGCACGCTGCGCCGAGGCGATGGACGACGACCTGAACACGCCCACTGTCATCGCAACCCTGTTTGATGCCTGCAAGGTCATCAACCAGGCCAATGACGGCGCCATCGCATTGAGCCAGGCCGACATCGACCGACTCAAAGCGACCTTCGAGACCTATCTGTTCCAGGTCCTGGGCGTACGCGACGATGCCGCTGGTGGCGAGGGTGGCGTGAACCTGGAGCCCTACCAGAAGGCTGTCGACCTCCTGCTCGAGGTGCGCCGCCAGGCTAAGGCAAACAAGGACTGGGCAACCAGCGACCTCATCCGCGATCGTCTCAACGACGCCGGCTTCGATGTCAAGGACACCAAAGACGGCTTCGAGTGGAAAGTCCGCTAACCATCTCCCCCTCTAAGTTAGAGGGGGTGGCCGCAGGCCGGGGGCGTGTGTAAAACACCAGGCGTTCTACCAGCGCGCAGCATTTTAAAACTCTTAATTCTAAATTCTTAATTCTTAATTGAATAAAGTAACTATCATCGTCCCAGTCTACAACGTAGTGGACTACTTGCCGCAGTGCGTCGAGAGCATTGCGCGCCAGACCTATGCCCACCTCGAAGTAATCCTCGTGGACGATGGCAGTACCGACGGCAGTGGACCACTCTGTGACGAGTATGCCGCTCACGACCCACGCATCCGCGTCATCCACAAGACGAACGGCGGACTCAGCGACGCCCGCAACGCCGCCCTCGATGTCATGACCGGCGAACTCGTCATGATGGTCGATGGCGATGACTACATCACCGACGACTGTGTCGAGACGCTGCTGCGACTCCTTCAGGAAACCGGCAGCGACTTCGCCGTCGGCCGCTGGCGGATGTTTGACGATGTCGACGGCCTGCCCGATGACACTATTGATGACAATCAGGTTACCATTTACTCGCAGGACCAGGCCATCAAGAAAGTCTTCTATCAGGACACCCTGACCAACTCGGCATGCAGCCGCCTGTTCCGCGCCAGCCTGTTCGACCAGGTCCGCTTCCCCGAAGGTTTGCTCTACGAAGACCTGGCGGTCGTGTACCCCTTGTTGCAGCAAGTCAAAAAGGTAGCCTACACCAATCACCTGGTTTATTACTACCGCCAACATCAGTCGAGCATCACGGGACACTTCACCATTCAGCGGACCCACGTGCTCGACATCCTCGAGTCGCTCGAGCAACGCCTTGCCCACGAGCGGTCGCAGTACCTGCCCGCCGTCAAGTCGCGGCTGCTAAGCGCATACTTCAACATCTTGCTCCTGTGTCCGTCGACCGACGAATTCCAGGCAGTGGTCGACCGATGCTGGAAGGGCATCAAGCGACTCCGGTGGGGATGCTTGGCCGACATCCATGTCCGCATCAAGAACAAGTTGGGCATCCTCGCCTCTTTAGCCGGTAAACAACCGTTTTTGTGGTTGTTTAGGGGCGTTACGCTGAAAAAGTATTAAAAATCCGCTGTTTTAAACCCATTTCTTTGTTTTTTTGGTTCAAGTATCAAAAATTTTGCTTATCTTTGCAGCGCAAATACATCATTGAAAAGTAAGATTGTTTTAGGCTTGTTTCATTAATACCATGGAATGGGTTTTATCAAAACAAACACCAGGAGGCCGGATGAGAATCCAGCCTCCTGTTTTTAACCTAAAGACATAAGGACAAAACCCAACAGGGCATCGCCCTGCTAGGGGCGAAAAGGGTCTAGTTTGTAGGGACGCGGCCCCGGCCACGTCCGCGCCAACGAATCCCAACAAGGAAGCGCCCCGCTAGGGGCGAAAAGGGTCTAGTTTGTAGGGACGCGCCTTGGCACGTCCGCATCAACGCATCCCAACAAGGAAGCGCCCCGTTAGGGGCGAAAAGGGTCTAGGCAGGGGTGGAACCCCTGTTAATGAAACAGATAGAACAGGTCAAGCCCCATAGGGGCGGCAGAAATCACAAACCTTGCCCACCTTAACACGTCCGCACCAACGAGAGATAAAAACCATTCGCTCCTTAAAACGTGTTGTGAATTGCTGCGAAGCATTGTGTTAACGTGAGCTCAACGAAAATAAGTTGCTGATACACAGATCTTCTCCTAAGTTGAGGGAGTAAAATGCAATAATATCAGTTGTTTTTCAAGAATAGGCCATTTCTCCTGAAATTCTTTTGTAATAAAAGTTTTTATTGTACTTTTGCAGAAAATTGCTATGGTATGACTCAAGAACAACAAGTCATAGAGACAATGCGCTCCCTTGGCGGATATGCGACTCTACGCCGTTTGAATCAAACGGTGGATTTCAAGTCGTGGAAAACGAAGACCCCTGAAGCGTCAGTACGTCGCATTGTTCAGATGAGCGATGATATCTTTAGGATTCAACCAGGTTTGTGGGCGTTGGAGGAGTGCCGTGATATGGTGTTGCAAAAATTCCAACTCAAGCAAGGTGACAAGAAAAGCGAAGAGGCTTTCACTCATGGCTATTATCAAGGGCTTCTGGTTGAAATCGGAAAGTTTCAGAAACACACAACATATATTCCCGCTCAAGACAAGAATCGTTTGTTCGTTGGTCAGAAATTGGGCGACATTTCAGATAGAATTGTTCTGCCTCAGTTTGGTTATGAAGAACTTTTGCGTAAAGCTCGAACTGTAGATGTGATTTGGTTTAACGAACGAATGATGCCATCATCATTTTACGAAGTTGAACACACTACCGACATCAAAAACTCGCTTTCCAAATATTATGAGCTGCAAGATTTGTTTGCTAGATTCTTCATCGTTGCTGATATAAGTCGAAAGAAAGAGTTTGAAGACAAACTGCATGTTTCCATGTTTCAATCGATAGAAAAGCGCGTCGATTTCCTCAGTTATGAGAGTGTTGTAAAGAAGTACGAAGGCATGAAGCTAGTCAGTGAGTCTAGCTGGTGAGCCAGTCTCAGTATTCATTCTAGGTTGACCACAACATCGCTCCTGGCCGTGTGCTCTTGGTCTGTTTCAGCAGATTATAACATTAAAAGTTGCTGAAACGTGAAATTTTTAGTCCGTTTCAGCAGATTATAACATTAAAAGTTGCTGAAACGCGAAATTTTTAGTCCGTTTCAGCAGATTATAACATTAAAAGTTGCTGAAATGCGAAATTTTTAGTCCGTTTCAGCAGATTATAACATTAAAAGTTGCTGAAACAAAAAAAATAGACTATCTTTGCAGCTGAAAAATGATGAAGATATGAAGGACATTTTGATAGGCAGAGAAAATGAGCGCAAGCAACTGGATAGTTGCTTGGCGTCGGGACGTTCAGAACTGATTGCTGTGTATGGGCGTCGTCGTGTGGGTAAGACGTTTTTTATTAGCCAAGTACTCAAGGACAGAGCATGTTTTGATTTGACTGGTATGGAAAATGCCAACATCCGTGACCAATTGTACAACTTTTATTTGGCGCTCAGTAAAGTTTATTCTCGTGCCAAACGTCCATCATCATGGTTGGAGGCTTTTGAACAATTGTCAAACTATATCGATTCGCTAGATTCAGAAAAGAAAATCATAACCATTGATGAGTTACCTTGGCTGGACACTCCGAAAGCACGATTCTTGAGCGCGTTTGAGCACTTCTGGAATAGTTGGGCTGCCCACCGCGAAGACATTAAGTTGATAGTTTGTGGCTCAGCAACTTCATGGATGATAGACAAATTGCTCAACAACAGAGGCGGCTTGCATAACAGGGTGACACACCAGATTCACATTGCCCCATTTACATTACATGAGACAAAAGCATACCTGAAACACTATGGATTTCGTTATAACGACAAAGAATTGGCCGAGTGCTATATGGTGCTAGGTGGGGTGCCATACTATTATTCGCTCTTGTCGCCGACTTTAAGCTTGGCGCAGAACATCGACAAATTGTTTTTTGCCCAATATGGGGAGTTGCGTTATGAATTTGAAAATGTTTATCGATCTCTATTCAAGCATGCTAAAGATTATATCACCATTATTCGCGCCCTGGCACAACGTGGAAAAGGGTTGACACGCAAACAGCTACTAGAACAGACTGAATTGAACAATAATGCGAAATTCACCCAAATGCTAGATGAGTTGGAAAAGTGTGGCTTCATCAGGTGCTATGTTCCATTCTCGAAAACAAAACGCGAAGAGCTCTATCAATTGATTGATGCTTTTACGCTGTTTCATCTCAAATTTATCGAAGCTAATCAATACCAAGATGAGGCATTTTGGAGTCATTCGCTCAAAAGTCCGCAGTATCGTGCTTGGAGTGGTTATGCGTTCGAGATGCTTTGCCTGAATCATTTGCCAGAAATCAAGAAAGCGCTGGGTATTTCAGAGATTCAATGTCGGGCGTGTTGCTGGGTGGCCAAGGCCGATGAGTCTAGTCGCGGAGCTCAGATTGACTTGCTGATTGACCGAGCTGACCAGACCGTGAATGTTTGTGAGATGAAATTCTCAGAAACAACCTACACTTTGACTAAGAATGAATACGAGTCCCTAGAAAATAAGGTTGACACATTAGTCAGACAAACAGGCACACGAAAATCATTGATGCTGACTTTTATCACTAGTTTTGGCCTGATGCCCAACAAGTATAGTGGCCATATTCAACGGTCATTGTCTTTGCAAGATTTTATTTGATCACACCCCTACTAAAGAGGATGTTCAGTTCCACTCTCAGGGCGTGCCTCGGCACGCCTTGCATCGTTCTTTCCGCAAGTCCCCCTTCAGGGGGATTTAGGGGGACAGGGATTTGGCGGGACTACAAAGAAAACGGCTTGCAGTCTTTCGACTGGCCCCGCTGGCGGTTGGGCTGGCTGCTCATCTCAAACTCGATGACGCAACCCGCGGTGAGTTGGTCGTGGGTGAAATAGAGGTTGGGGTAGGGCTTGCCGTTGAGCAGCACACGTTTTACATAACGATTGCGGGGACTCACCTTTGGCGCCTTCACGATGATGTGTCGCCCGCTAGGCAGCGTCACGTCGGCATACGGCACGAACGGCGCGCCGATGACATATTGGTCGGTGCCCGGGCACACAGGATAGAAGCCGAGCGTCGTGAAGATATACCATGCCGACATCTGCCCGCAGTCGTCGTTGCCGCCCAACCCGCGGATGTCGTTGCGATACATCTTGTCCATGATGACCCTCAGCCGTTCTTGCGTGAGCCACGGCCGTGATGTCCAGGCATAGAGGTAGGGCACATGGTGGCTGGGCTCGTTGCCGTGCACATAGCCGCCCACCAGACAGTCGGCGGTGATGTCCTCGTTGTCGGCATAGTACCGTTCGGGCAGATGCATCGTGAACAGCGAGTCCAGGCGCTGCACGAAGCATTGCTCACCGCCCATCTGCTGCATCAGTCCATACACGTCGTGCGGCACATGGTACGAGAAGTTCCACGAATTCCCTTCGATAAATCCCTCGCCATAGGTCTGCAGCGGGTCCATGTCGGGTTTGAACCGCCCATCGCGGTAGCGCGGCGTGGCAAAGCCGGTACGTGGGTCAAACACGTTGCGGTAGTACAACGAACGCGCTTCGTACTCCCGTGCCATCGCCTGGTCGCCCAAGGCCCGTGCCGCAGCACTGATGGCGAAGTCGTCGTAGGCATACTCCAGCGTGTTGGAGGCTGCCGTGGCATCATGGTCGAACGGGGCATACCCCAGTCTCATATAGTCTGTCAGGCCCGGGAAATGCGACCAAGTGGAGGTCGCCCGCAGTGCGGTGAGCACCGCCTCGCGGTCCAGGTCTGCGCCTTTGACCACTGCATCGGCCACCACGCTCACGCCGTGATACCCTGTCATGCACCACCCCTCGTTGCCCATCAGGCTCCACACGGGCAGGATGTGGTTCGCGCTCTGCTGTTGGTGCGCCAGCATTGACCGCACCATATCGGTGTTGCGCTCGGGGCGCAACAGCCCCAGTAGCGGGTGCAGGGCACGATAGGTGTCCCACAGCGAAAACACCGTGTGGTTCTGGAAGCCTTCAGCCAGATGCACTTCTCCATCCACGCCGCGGTAACGACCATCCACATCGCAATATACCGACGGGTTGATCATCGTGTGGTAGAGCGAGGTGTAGAACATCGCCTTTTGGTTGTCGCTACCCTCAATGGCTATCGACGAGAGCTCCCTCTGCCACCCTGCGCGGGTCTGGGCACGCACTTGCTCAAAGGTGTTCCCGCCCACCTCGGCGCGCAGGTTCAGCAATGCCCCCTCGGTCGAGGTGGCCGACAAGGCAACCTTCACCGTCAACGGGTCGTTAGCGGCATGGTCAAACTCAAAGTATGCCACCACGCTGCGGCCTCCCATGTCGGGGAAGTTATGATAGGGGTCGAGTTTGCGCCAAAAGCCGTTGTACGGCTCCGGGCGGCGGTCGCGGTAGCCATAGTTGACGATGGGCTGCGAGAAGGTGATGGCGAAGTAGGTATAGTTGCACCGGGCCCAGCCCTGGGTGATGCGGTAGCCCGTGAGCAGCGTGTCGTTCTCCACCCGCAGGCTGCACCACAGCGTCTTGCCCTCGTAGTTGTAGATGCCGTGGGTCAGGTCCACCACCAGCCGTTTTGCGTCGCTGGACTGGGGATAGGTGTAACGATGCACACCCACGCGTGGCGTGGCCGTCAGCTGGGCGCGAACACCATTGTCGGCAAGCGTCACCTCGTAGTAGCCCGGACTGGCCTGCTCGGTCGCGTGTCTGTAGCGCTGGCGATAGCCGCCGTCGGGATTGTCGCGTGTGCCGGGATTGAGCTGCAACGGTCCCGTCTGCGGCATCAGCAGGATGTCGCCCAGGTCGCTGTGTCCCGTGCCACTCAGGTGGGTGTGGCTGAACCCGACAATGGTGGGGTCGTCATAGCGGTATCCGGCGCAATAGCCATACACCTCGGGTTGGTACTTCCGGTCCACATTGTGCGGGATGGTATCGGTGTCGGGGCTGAGCTGCACCGCCCCGAACGGAGCGCAAGCCCCGGGGAAGGTGTGGCCCATGCCGCTGGTGCCGATAAACGTGTTTACATAGTCCACCGCCTCACGCTGTTGTGCCGATACATTGGCGGCCCCCAGTGCCAGGATAACGGCAATAATCAAGTTGGTTGTCTTCATTATCTATAGTATAATTTGATGGTCTTTGATGGATTTTGACGGAGTTTGATGGAGATTCTCACACCAAAGTCATCAAAACTCATCAAAGACCATCAAATGAGTTCTCAGTTTCAGAAATCAGTAGTCACCCCTTAGCCCTGACAGCGCGCAGCGCCCTGACCCCTTACCCCTCTAGGGCTTGCCGTTGCCGTCGGGATTGTCGGTGACATCGGGCTTGTCGTTGCCCGAGTTGTCTGGCTTATCGTTGCCGCCGGTGGCAGGAGCATTACCGCTGTTGTCAACGGTTGACTTGCCCGTCGTGGACTTCCCGCTGGCTTTGCCGTCCTTGGTGTTGTTGCGGCTCGACTGGCCCGAGGGGGCATTCGAGCTATCCTTGCTCTTGCCTTCCTTTGCGGCCTTGCGTTCGGCAGCCTGTTGCTTGCGTTCTTCCTCACGCTGCTTCTGCCGCTCCTTGTTGGCTTTTTCGCGGTCCTTCTGCTGCTGTTTGCGCAGTTTCTGCTGCTCCTTGCGCTTCGCCTCGCGCTCTTTCATGCGCTCTTTACGCTCTTTTTCCTTCAGTTTGCGCTCTTTCTCCTTGGCCTTCAGGCGCTCCTTGCGTGCCTTTTCGGCATCCTTCTTGGCCTGTTCGCGCTCTTTCTGCTTGTTCTTGATCTCGTCGGCCTTGGCCTTTTGCAATGCCTCGATGGAGTCTTCCTTGGCCTCGCGTGCGCTCTTATAGAGCTTCTCGCGGTTCTCCTCGGCACGCAGCAGCGAGTCTTGGCGCATGCGCTCGGCACGCTTTTCAGCTTTCTCGCGCTCCTTCTGCTCTTTCTTCAGAGCCTTTTCACGCTCTTTCTCTTCTTTCTCGAGCTGCTTAGCGCGTTCCTTCTCGGCCTTGTCAAGAGCCTTCAGACGATCGCTCTCGGTCTTCTCCTGAGCTTTCTTGTTCTGCTTGGGAGCCGCGGTTGCTTGGCTCGTGTCGCTCTTCTTGTCCTTCTTGTCGCGCACACTGCGAGTGCTGGGTTTCTCAGTCTCAGCCTTATCAGAATAGTCAGTATTCTCTGGCTCAGTGGGCTTCATCTCGGGCATGTCGGGCTCAGTGGGCTTCATTTCGGGCATGTCGGGCTCAGTGGGCTTCATTTCGGGCATGTCGGGCTCGGCGGGCTTCATCTCAGGCATGTCAGGCTCGGCGGGCTTCTCAGACATGTCGGGCTTCTCAGATTGCTCTGATTGCTTCATCCTCTTCTCCCGCTCTTCAGCATCTCTCCGTTCACGCTCTTCCCTTTCGCGCTTTTCTTGCTCAAGGCGTTCCTGCTCTTTCTTCTCAAGTAGCTCTTGGTCAAGTTTGGCTGCACGCTCAAGCTCTTCCTGACGCTGACGGCGCATTTGCTCCAGACGCTCCTGCTCGGCCTGCTCTTCCTTCTCCTTCTTCTCGCGCTCAATCTGGGCTAAGCGCTCCTTCTCGGCCTCTTGCAGCTGCGCTTGCAGTTGCTTCTCGGCCTCGGTGAGCAGCGATACGGT